>NZ_JBVHZJ010000047.1:0-47914 GCF_055574655.1 Streptomyces sp. NPDC029956
GTACGAGGACTTGTGCCCGGCGCGCCGAGAGCACGCACCTGACGCCGCGGGGCCGCCCTTCGGGCGACGACGGGAGTGTGACGACAGGACCTAGAGCAGGGAGCGGAGGCGGAGCAGGTCGCGGAAGCCGGCTTCCAGCCTGACCCGGCCCGAGGCCCAGGCCTTCGCGAAGTTCAGGTCTCCGCCCACCATCGCCACAAGGTCGTCGCCGGTCATCGCGAGCCGGATCTGAGCCTTGGCCGGCGGCGGGCCCGACACCGTGGACTGGACCTTGATCCGGCCGTCCGTGAGGCGGCCCGTGAAGGTGGTGTCCAGGTCGGTGATGTGGCAGCTCAGGGTGCGGTCGAGCGCGGCCGCGCCGCGTACGTCCCCGTCCGCCCGCGCGAGGTTGTCCGAGAGTGTGTCGAGTGCGTCGCGGCACTCCGTGATCGTCGCCATCGCCTTCGACCGTACCCCAGGGGTTCGCGGTAGCGTCGGGACCATGAACGACGCGATGGCCGAGCCCGAGCCCGTGGACGAGATCTCCGAACCCGAGGCGTCGGACACGGCGGCCCCGCGAGGCGGCGCCCACGAGCCCGCCGCGGCCGCGCCGCTGGAGGTCGTTCGGGAGCTCACCGGGCACCCCGGGGTCGACGCCCGTCTGGCGCGTCTCGCCGAGGTGGACGACCTCCCGGCGGACGGACACCTGGAGGTGTACGAGGATGTACACCGTGGACTGCGCGCCGAGCTGACCTCGCTCGACGCGCACCCCGCCCCTCGTCCGTACGAAAACAGGAGCTGAACCGAACGTGGCAGGAGTGGCACGCCGCCGTCTCGACGCCGAGCTGGTCCGGCGCAAGCTCGCGCGCTCGCGCGAGCACGCCAGCCAGCTGATCGCCGCGGGCCGGGTGACCGTCGGCAAGACCGTCGCCACCAAGCCCGCCACCCAGGTCGAGACCGCCGCGGCCATCGTCGTCGTCCAGGACGACTCCGATCCCGACTACGTCTCGCGCGGCGGTCACAAGCTCGCCGGGGCCTTCGAGGCCTTCGTCCCGCTCGGGCTGAAGGTCGAGGGCCGGCGCGCCCTGGACGCCGGGGCCTCCACCGGTGGCTTCACCGACGTCCTGCTGCGGGCCGGCGCCGCCCATGTCGTCGCCGTCGACGTCGGCTACGGGCAGCTCGCCTGGTCGCTGCAGAGCGACGAACGCGTCACCGTGAAGGACCGTACGAACGTACGCGAGTTGACAGTCGACGCGATCGACGGCGTGCCCGTCGACCTGGTCGTCGGCGACCTCTCGTTCATCCCGCTCGGCCTCGTCCTGCCCGCCCTCGCGGCCTGTACGGCGCCCGACGCCGACCTCGTCCTGATGGTGAAGCCGCAGTTCGAGGTGGGCAAGGAGCGGCTCGGCACGGGCGGAGTCGTCCGAAGCACCGAACTCCGCGCCGACGCCGTGAAGAACGTCGCCCGGCGTGCCGCCGAGCTCGGCCTCGGCGTCCTGGGCGTCACCGCGAGCCCGCTGCCCGGCCCCTCCGGCAACGTCGAGTACTTTCTGTGGCTGCGGGCAGGCGCGCCCGCGCTGGATCCGGCGGATGTCGACCGCGCCGTGGCGGAAGGACCTCGTTGAGCTCAACGGCAGCAGCATCAGAGACCGCACCACGTACCGTCTTCCTGCTCGCACACACCGGCAGGCCGGCCGCCGTGCGCAGCGCCGAACTGGTCGTCCTCGGACTGCTGCGCTGCGGCATCGGCGTCCGCGTCCTGGAGGCCGAGGCGGAGGACCTTCCGCTGCCGCCGTCCGTCGAGAAGGTGAAGGAGGCCTGCTCCGACGCCCTCGACGGCTGTGAACTCCTCGTCGTCCTCGGAGGCGACGGCACCCTGCTGCGCGGCGCCGAGTTCTCCCGCGCGTCCGGCGTCCCGATGCTCGGCGTCAACCTCGGCCGCGTCGGCTTCCTCGCGGAGGCCGAGCGGGACGACCTCGACAAGGTCGTCGACCGGGTCGTGACGAAGGCGTACGAGGTCGAGGAGCGAATGACCCTCGACGTCGTCGTGTACGAGAACGGCGACGTCCTGCACCGCGACTGGGCGCTCAACGAGGCGGCCGTGCAGAAGGTGTCCCCCGAACGGATGCTGGAGGTCGTCCTCGCGATCGACGGGCGCCCGGTGACCGGCTTCGGCTGCGACGGGGTGATCTGCGCGACACCGACCGGGTCGACCGCGTACGCCTTCTCGGCGGGCGGCCCGGTCGTCTGGCCCGAGGTCGAGGCGCTGCTCATGGTCCCGATCGGGGCGCACGCCCTGTTCGCCAAGCCGCTCATCACCACCCCCGAGTCGGTGCTCGCCGTCGAGGTCGAGCCGCACACCCCGCACGGGGTGCTGTGGTGCGACGGGCGGCGGACGGTGGAACTCCCGGCGGGAGCGCGGGTGGAGGTGCGGCGGGGTGCCGTGCCGGTCCGGCTCGCCCGGCTCCACCACGCCTCCTTCACGGACCGGCTCGTCGCGAAGTTCGCCCTGCCCGTGTCCGGGTGGCGGGGCGGGGCTCGCTGACGTACGCGCCCCGTCCGCTGCCCCTGACGGGGGCGCTCGCTCACGTACGCCCCCGGTCGGCAGGCTCCGGCGGGAGCGAACGAGCGGCGCGCCGGAGAGTTACGCCCGGGGGTGATGTCGCATCGCACCAGGGAAACCTCGTATGGTCTGGGGCGTGCTGGAGGAGATGCGGATACGGTCGCTCGGGGTCATCGACGACGCGGTGGTCGAGCTGTCGCCCGGCTTCACCGCGGTGACCGGTGAGACCGGTGCGGGCAAGACCATGGTGGTGACCAGTCTGGGCCTGCTGCTCGGCGGCAGGGCCGACCCGGCCCTGGTGCGGATCGGCGCGGCCTCGGCCGTCGTCGAGGGGCGGATCAGCGTGCCCGCGGGCGCGCCCGCCGCCGTGCGCGCCGAGGAAGCCGGGGCGGAGCTGGAGGACGGGGTGCTGCTCGTCAGCCGCACCGTCTCGGCCGAGGGACGCTCGCGCGCCCACCTCGGCGGGCGCTCGGTGCCCGTCGGGCTGCTCGCCGAGCTCGCCGACGAACTCGTCGCCGTCCACGGCCAGACGGACCAGCAGGGCCTGCTCAAGCCGGCCCGGCAGCGCGGGGCGCTCGACCGGTACGCGGGCGAGGCCGTCTCCGTGCCGCTCGCCGCCTACGCGGAGGCGTACCGGCGGCTGCGTGCCGTCACCGGCGAACTCGACGAGATCACCACACGGGCGCGGGAGCGGGCCCAGGAGGCCGATCTGCTGCGGTTCGGGCTCGGTGAGATCGAGGCGGTCGCCCCGCGGGGCGGGGAGGACACCGAACTCGCCGCTGAGGCGGAGCGGCTCGGGCACGCGGAGGCCCTCGCCTCCGCGGCCGCGCTCGCGCACGCCGCGCTCGCGGGCGTTCCCGAGGATCCCGAGTCCGTCGACGCCACGACCCTGGTCGCGGGCGCGGGCCGGGCCCTGGAGTCCGTACGGTCGCACGACCCTGCGCTCGCCGCGCTCGCCGACCGGATGGGGGAGATCTCCATCCTCCTCGGCGACGTGGCCACCGAGCTCGCCGGATACGCCGACGACCTGGACGCCGACCCGCTGCGGCTCGCCGCGGTGGAGGAGCGCCGGGCGGCGCTCACCCAGCTGACCCGGAAGTACGGGCGGGACGGTGAGGGCATGGTCGCCGTCCTCGCCTGGGCGGAGGAGAGCGCCGGCCGGCTCGGTGAGCTGGACGGCGACGACGACCGCATCGGGGAACTCACCGCCGAGCGCGACCGGCTGCGCGACGATCTGTCGGCGCTCGCCCAGCAACTCACCGACGCCCGTACGGAGGCCGCCGACCGGTTCGCCGGCGCGGTCACCGCGGAACTCGCCTCGCTCGCCATGCCCCACGCGCGCGTGTCCTTCGACATCCGGCAGACCGAGGACCCCGAGGGCGTCGAGGTCGGCGGCCTCCGGGTCGCCTACGGTCCCTCCGGTGCCGACGAGGTCGAGCTGCTGCTCGCCCCGCACCCCGGGGCCCCGCCGCGGCCGATCGCCAAGGGCGCGTCCGGTGGTGAGCTGTCCCGCGTGATGCTCGCGGTGGAGGTCGTCTTCGCCGGGGTCGACCCGGTGCCGACGTACCTCTTCGACGAGGTCGACGCGGGCGTCGGCGGCAAGGCGGCGGTCGAGATCGGCCGCCGGCTCGCCAAGCTCGCCAGGACCGCGCAGGTCGTCGTCGTCACCCATCTGCCGCAGGTCGCGGCCTTCGCCGACCGGCAGCTGCTCGTCGAGAAGACCAACGACGGGTCGGTGACCCGGTCCGGCGTCACGGTCCTGGAGGGCGAGGAGCGCGTACGGGAACTGTCCCGGATGCTCGCCGGCCAGGAGGACTCCGAGACGGCCCGGGCGCACGCCGAGGAACTGCTGGCGACGGCGCGGGCGGACGTCTGACACCGGTCGGACCGGCCGGGCGACCGGCCGGTCAGCCTGGTCGGTCGGGGCGATCGGTCAGCCTGGTCGGTCATGGGCGATCGGGAGGTGTGGGGGCGGGTGGGTCGCCACTGCGCGGAGAGAGGGCCCCGGGGGCGTGTGAGTCCGCCTTGTGCGCTCACCCGAGTGGGTGAACCCGCGGTGGGGGTCCCGGTGCCGTACGCCTTCCGTACAGGGGAACGACGCCACTTCGGTGCCGGAACGTGCGTACGGTCGGCGGTACGGGCTGGCATCCTTGGGCGCGTGACACAGCTCCGTACGGTCCAAGTGCTGGGCGGCGGCAGCGCGGGCAGCAGCGCTCACGTCCGATCACTCGCCTCGGGGCTGGTGGCGAGGGGTGTGCGGGTGACCGTGTGCGCCCCGCCCGAACTCGACCGCGTCTATGACTACCTGGGCGCCGGTGCACACTTCGTGCCGCTGCCGCGCCTCGGCGACCCCGCGACGGTCGCCGCACTCCGTAACGCCTGCATCGGCGCCGACGTGGTCCACGCGCACGGCCTGGAGGCGTCCGTGCGGGCCGCGCTCGCGCTGTCCGGCTGCGGGGGCGGCGATCGTGCTCCGCTCGTGACGACCTGGGACAGTCGGAACCAGGCCCGCGGGGCGGCGCAGGGCGGGGTGCTGCGGCTCCTGGAGCGAAGGACCGTGCGGGCCGCGACCGTTGTCCTCGCCACCTCCTCCGAGCTCGTCGACCGGGCCCGCCGCCGTGGGGCCCGGGACGCCCGGCTCGCGCCCGTCACGGTCCCGCCCGCGCGCGGGCCCGTCTGCCTCCACGACGGCAAGGCCCGGGCCGAACTGGGCGCGGTCGACCGGCCGTTGCTGATGGCGGTCGGGGCGCTTGAGCGGGGCCGGGGGTACCGGACGCTGCTCGACGCGGCCCGGTCCTGGCGGGAGCTCGATCCACAGCCGCTCCTCGTCATCGCGGGGGAGGGACGCGAACGGGCCGCCCTCCAGCGGCGGATCGTGGCCGAGGGGCTGCCCGTGCGGCTGATCGGGCGGCGAGAGGACATCGCCGAGCTGCTCGCGGCCGCCGATGTGGCGGTGCTTCCCTCGCGGTGGGAGGCGCGGTCCCTGCTCGCGCAGGAGGCGCTGCGGCTCGGTGTGCCGCTGGTCGCCACGGCGGTGGGCGGCGTACCGGAACTCGTCGGCGACGCGGCGGAGCTGGTGCCGTACGGGGACGCCGAGGCGCTCGCCCGGGTGGTGCGCGGGCTGCTCGACGACGCGGAGCGGCGGATGGACCTCGCGGCGGCGGGACGGGTGCAGGCCGGGACCTGGCCCACGGAGGACGAGACGGTGGCACACGTGCTGAGCGTCTACGACGAGCTGGTGGGGCGGTAGTCGCGGCCCTCGCGAGGGGCCTGCCCCACCGCCCTCCGCGAGGCGGGTGGGGGCAGGCCCCCACCGCCCCGTGGGCCGCTACGGCGTGTGGCGGCGGGCCCTCAGGGCCAGGGAGAGGGCCAGGACGGTCTGGGGGTCGTCCAGGTCCGTGCCCAGGAGGTCGGAGATGCGGGCCAGACGGTTGTACAGCGTCTGGCGGTTGAGATGGAGCTCCCGGGCCGTTTCCGCCTTGCGGCCCGCGTGCGCCAGGTACGTCTCCAGCGTCGGCAGGAGCGGCGGGCGGGACGTGCGGTCGTGGTCCCGCAGGGGGCCGATCGCACGGTCCACGAAAGCCGCGAGGACCGTGTCCCCGTGGAAGTGCAGCCGCCACAGCAGCAGGTCGATGTCGAGGCGCCGGGCGTCGTACCAGGGCAGGTCCGAGAGGCCCTGCGCGGCCGTCGCCGTCTCCGCCGCGTGCCGCAGCCCCGCCGAGGCCGCCGCCCAGCTGCCCGCGACACCCACCACGACGACCGGCGGATGCACCCCGGCGCGTTCGAGGCCGGCGCGCTCCACGCCCGCGCGCAGCGCCGCCGCGACCCGGTCCGCGACCGCCGTGCGCTCCGACTCCGAGCGCAGGCCGAGCAGCAGCGGCACCCGGCCCTCGACCGGGCGGACGCCCAGGAGGACCGGGACACCCACGGACGACAGCTCCTCCAGGACCGCGCGGGCCAGGAGGGCCCAGTTGCCCGACGGGGAGAGCTCCGAGGCCAGCCGCATCACCACCGGCAGGAGCGGGCCGTCGCCCGGCTTGAAGCCCAGGACCCGGGCCTGTGCCGGGGCGTCCTCGGCCGTGATCCGGCCCTCCGCCAGGTCCGTCAGGAAGTCGCCCCGGCCGCGCGCCGCCAGCTCCTCCTCCTGGCGCGCCTGCATGAGGACGACCGCGAGGAGGCCCGCCGCGCGCTCGGCCGCCATCCGGTGCACGGGGGAGAGGGCGCCGGAGACCGAGAGCAGGACGAGACGGGCCCGTACCGAGGACGTACCGGGGCCGCCGCCGGGCACGTCCACCAGGACCGCGCCGGTCGGCGGGCCCGATTCGCGGGCCGCCCGGCCGCCGCGCAGCCCGTCCCAGACCTGCAGCGGGTCGGCGGGCGCGGACTCGGTGCCCGCCGCGTACAGCAGCTGTCCGTCGGCGGTCTCCAGGAAGACGGGGTTGGCCGCGAAGTCCGAGAGGATGCGCAGGACCTGGGGGATCCCGCCGCCGCCGAGCAGTGCCTCCGTGCACTGCCGGTGGACCTCCTCGGCCTGTCGCAGGAGCGCGTAGTGACCGTTGACGATCTCGGTGTGGATCTCCTCCGTCACCGCCACGAACGGGACCTCGCGGTGCAGCTGCACCAGGGGCAGACCGGCGGCCCGCGCGGCCTCCACTATCGTCGAGGGGAGACGGGCGAAGCGCGGCCCCAGCTCCACCACGAGCGCCGCGATGCCCCGGTCGGCGAGCCGCCGCACGAAGGCACGCTGTTCCGCCGGCCGGGTGCCGAGCCCGAGGCCCGTGGTCAGCAGCAGTTCACCGCCCTTGAGCAGCGACGCGATGTTCGGCACCTCGCCCGCGTGCACCCAGCGCACCGTGCGCTGCAGCCGGTCCGCGCCGGCCACGACCTCCGGGAGCCCGCTGCGCAGGCCCGGGAGTTCGAGCGCCCGCTGCACGGTGATTCCGCCCTGATCGTCCATGGAGCCGGACGCTACCCGCGTCCGTGATCCGGCGACATCACCCCACGGTCACGGGACCGGACGGTTCGTCGCCGAGGGCGACAACTCGTCCACTCGCGGCGGTAATTGCGCGACCCGGTGTCGAGTGTGTCCTGCGTCACCTCCGGCGAGCCACCTCAGGCGGCCGGGACGATGTTCTGGTTGAAGCGGAACACGTTGTCGGGGTCGTACGCGGCCTTCACGCCGGCGAGCCGGCGGTAGTTCTCCTCGCCGAACGAGGAGACCACGCGCTGCTCGCCCTCGGCGCCGACGAAGTTCAGGTACACCGAGTCGATCGCCCACGGCCGCACGTCCGCCCGCACGTCCCGCACCCACTGGATCTCGGCCTCGTCCATCGCCGGGTCCTCCCAGGTCGCGAACGGGTGCACCGCCCAGGGCGCGGCGCGCCACGGCTGCGGGTAGGGCGCGGCCCCGGCCGTCACCGCGCCGCCCTGCACGAACAGCACGTGCTGGGTGGCCGCGGGCAGCGGAATCCCCGCGCCTCGCTCGCAGAACAGGTCCACGGCCTCGTCCGGGAAGGCGGTCAGGTACTCGGCCGACCAGTAGTTCCGCAGCCCGGGCGGGTCGTCGAGCATGGACTGCAGCTCCGCGTACGGGATGTCCATGACGATCTCGATCACCGGCTTCAGGGCGAACAGCGGCGCCGCCAGCTCCCGTACCTCCTCGACCGGCCCCGCGTACGTCAGCAGGGTCCCGCACAACAGCCTGCCGACCAGCTCCTCCGGGACGAACGGCTCGGGCGGCGCCGGCAGGTAGATCGCCCCGCCGCCCACCTCGTCCGGGGCGGCGACGGCGATGTCCCGGAAGGTGCGGACCACCTCGGGCGCGGAGTCGGGCAGGAAGAACAGCATCACGATGCTCATACGCGGCAGCTCGTGCAGCCGCAGCGTCAGCGAGGTCGCCACCCCGAAGTTGCCGCCGCCGCCGTGCAGCGCCCAGAACAGGTCGGGGTGCTCCTCGGCGTCGGTGTGGACGTGCTTCCCCTCGGCGGTGATCAGGTCGGCGGCCAGCAGGTTGTCGCTGGCGAGGCCGAACTTCCGCTCCAGCCAGCCGGACCCGCCGCCCAGCGTGAAGCCGCCGATCCCGGTGGTGGAGACCCGCCCGCCGGTGGTCGCGACGTGGAACGGCTGGCAGGCGTGGTCCATCTGCCCCATCGTCGTCCCGCCGCCGACCCGAACCGTCATGTTCTCCGGGTCCACGACGACCGTGTGCATCCGCCGCAGGTCGACCACGAGGGAGCCGTCGATGACGGAGGTCCCGGCGACGCTGTGGCCGCCGCCGCGCACGGCGATCGGGAGGTCGCAGGCGCGGCCGAAGAGGATCGCGTTGGACACGTCCGCCTGGCTCTCGCACTGGGCGATCACCGAGGGACGGTGGTCGATCATGCCGTTGTGGAGGGTGCGGGCCGCGTCGTAGCCCGGACCGCCGGGGATGATCACCTCGCCGGCCAGGTCGTCGACAAGCCCTGCCAGGGCGCTTTCGGAGATGTGGGGACCCATGGGAGCCCCCTTTCGTACGGGGGACGGGACCTTCTCATCCTAGGTCCGGGCACCCTCCCCCGCGCGGGACCGCGGCAGCGGTCCAGCGAGGGGGAGGCCCCCGTCCGGTACGGGGGCACGTCACGCCGCGCGCGGGGGCGCGTCAGGCCGTCCTGCGCGGGGGGCGTCAGCCGCCGTACGCCCCGCTCGCCGTCAGGCGCAGGGCCGTGTCGATCAGGGGCACGTGGCTGAACGCCTGCGGGAAGTTGCCGACCTGCCGCTGGAGCCTGGGGTCCCACTCCTCGGCGAGCAGCCCCAGGTCGTTGCGGAGCGCGAGCAGCCGCTCGAAGAGCGAGCGTGCCTCGTCGACCCGGCCGATCATCGCCAGGTCGTCGGCCAGCCAGAACGAGCAGGCGAGGAACGCGCCCTCGTCGCCCTCCAGGCCGTCGACGCCGGCCTCCTCGCCGGAGGTCGGGTAGCGGAGCACGAAACCGTCCTCCGTGGACAGCTCGCGCTGGATCGCCTCGATCGTGCCGATGACCCGCTTGTCGTCCGGCGGCAGGAAGCCCATCTGCGGGATCAGCAGCAGCGAGGCGTCCAGCTCCTTGGAGCCGTACGACTGCGTGAAGGTGTTCCGCTCGGGGTCGTAGCCCTTCTCGCAGACGTCCCGGTGGATCTCGTCGCGCAGCGCGTGCCAGCGCTCCAGCGGGCCGTCCGCGTCCCCGGACTCGATCAGCTTGATCGTGCGGTCGACGGCCACCCAGGCCATCACCTTGGAGTGGACGAAGTGCCGGCGCGGGCCGCGGACCTCCCAGATGCCCTCGTCGGGCTGGTCCCAGTGCTTCTCCAGGTAGTTGATCAGCTTGATCTGGAGGAGCGAGGCGTAGTCGTTGCGGGACAGGCCCGTCATGTGCGCGAGGTGGAGGGCCTCGGTGACCTCGCCGTATACGTCCAGCTGGAGCTGGTTGGCGGCGCCGTTGCCGACCCGGACCGGGCCCGAGTTCTCGTAGCCGGGGAGCCAGTCGAGCTCCGCCTCGCCGAGCTCCCGCTCGCCGGCGATGCCGTACATGATCTGCAGGTTCTCCGGGTCGCCGGCGACCGCGCGGAGCAACCAGTCCCGCCAGGCGCGGGCCTCCTCCCGGTAGCCGGTGCGGAGCATGGAGGAGAGGGTGATCGCCGCGTCGCGCAGCCAGGTGTAGCGGTAGTCCCAGTTGCGGACGCCGCCGATCTCCTCCGGCAGGGAGGTGGTCGGCGCGGCCACGATGCCGCCGGTCGGCGCGTACGTCAGCGCCTTCAGGGTGATCAGGGAACGGATCACGGCCTCCCGGTAGGGGCCGTGGTACGTGCAGTGCTCGACCCACTCGCGCCAGAAGTCGGCGGTCGCCTCCAGGGAGCCCTCGGGGTCCGGAAGCGCCGGCGGCTCCTTGTGGGAAGGCTGCCAGGACAGCGTGAACGTGATCCGGTCACCGGGGTTCACGGTGAAGTCGGAGTACGTCGTGAGGTCCTTGCCGTGCGTCTCGGCGTCGGTGTCCAGCCACACCGAGTCGGGCCCGGCGACGGCGACCGTACGGTCCCCGACCTTGTGGACCCACGGCACGATCCGGCCGTAGCTGAACCGCATGCGCAGCGAGGAGCGCATCCGGACCCGGCCGGAGACGCCCTCCACGATCCGGATCAGCTGCGGGGCGCCGTCGCGCGGCGGCATGAAGTCGGTCACCCGGACCGTCCCGCGCGGGGTGTCCCACTCGGACTCCAGGATCAGCGAGTCGCCCCGGTAGCGGCGCCGGTCGGCCGGGGCCGGCTCGGCGTCGGCGGGCATGGCGGGGCCCACCCGCCAGAATCCGTGTTCCTCGGTGCCGAGCAGCCCGGCGAAGATCGCGTGGGAGTCGAATCGGGGGAGACACAGCCAGTCGACGCTGCCGTCGCGGCAGACCAGGGCGGCGGTCTGCATGTCTCCGATGAGTGCGTAATCCTCGATGCGCCCGGCCACGTGCTTCACTCCAGTCGAACGGCCACGTCCGCCCCGCGGGGCGCTTGCTCAGATGCGCCGGCTGGGTGTGTCAGCCGGGTCTGCGTGTGTCAGCGGTCAAGGGATCTTCGACGAGCTCTTGGTCCGGGTGACGGGCGGGGTGATGCCGCTGGCCGGCCCGCTCGGCGGGCAATGTCCGAGCAGGATACGTCGCACCCTAGTGACCCGGTGATCACGCCGGTAACGGCGTTGCTCCGATCAGGTGAACGAGTCCGGTTCGCCGGTGGAAGGTCCGCCTGTCGTGCGGGCAGGCACGGTCGGAACGCCTGCCGGAAGATCCGGCGGGCATCCTGTGCGTCGCAGGTGAGAGACAGTGAGAACTCCTCCCTTCCGCCCGGTGGGAGGCCGCTCCCCCCACCCGGTAGGGGACCCTTCCCCGGATCCGCCGGGAGACTCCGCCCACCCCGGGGTCGCCGTCCGTGAACACCCGACTGCCGCGTGTGGCCGGAAGCGGCCTCCCGATGTCGCTGATACCCTGGTACCCCGTGGACCGGTGGGAAACGGCGACAGCCGAGGACCCCGAAACCGCAGCGACGGCACCCCCCGATTCTTCCGGAGGGGACGCCGGTACGCACCTCCAGAACGCGACCACGGGAGCCCCCTCTTGGCGATGCCGCCCAAAACCACGACGACCAAGCACATCTTCGTCACCGGGGGTGTCGCCTCCAGCCTCGGCAAGGGCCTGACCGCCTCCAGCCTGGGTGCGCTCCTCAAGGCCCGGGGCCTGCGGGTCACGATGCAGAAGCTCGACCCGTACCTGAACGTCGACCCGGGCACGATGAACCCCTTCCAGCACGGCGAGGTGTTCGTCACCAACGACGGCGCCGAGACCGACCTGGACATCGGCCACTACGAGCGCTTCCTCGACGTCGACCTCGACGGCTCGGCCAACGTCACCACCGGCCAGGTCTACTCGCAGGTCATCGCCAAGGAGCGGCGCGGCGAGTACCTCGGTGACACCGTGCAGGTCATCCCGCACATCACCAACGAGATCAAGTCCCGGATCCGCCGCATGGCGACCGACGACGTCGACGTCGTCATCACCGAGGTCGGCGGCACGGTCGGCGACATCGAGTCGCTGCCGTTCCTGGAGACCGTCCGCCAGGTCCGCCACGAGGTCGGCCGCGACAACGTCTTCGTCGTGCACATCTCGCTGCTCCCGTACATCGGCCCCTCCGGCGAGCTGAAGACCAAGCCGACCCAGCACTCCGTCGCCGCGCTCCGCAACATCGGCATCCAGCCCGACGCCATCGTGCTGCGCGCCGACCGTGAGGTCCCCACCTCCATCAAGCGCAAGATCTCGCTGATGTGCGACGTCGACGAGGCCGCGGTCGTCGCCGCCATCGACGCCAAGTCGATCTACGACATTCCCAAGGTGCTCCACACCGAGGGCCTGGACGCGTACGTCGTCCGCAAGCTCGACCTGCCGTTCCGCGACGTGGACTGGACGACCTGGGACGACCTGCTCGACCGCGTCCACAACCCCGACCACGAGGTCACCGTCGCGCTCGTCGGCAAGTACATCGACCTGCCCGACGCGTACCTCTCGGTCACCGAGGCCATGCGGGCCGGCGGCTTCGCGAACAAGGCCCGCGTCAAGGTCAAGTGGGTCACCTCCGACGACTGCAAGACCCCGGCCGGCGCCAAGAAGCAGCTCGGTGACGTCGACGCCGTCCTCATCCCCGGCGGCTTCGGCGACCGCGGTGTGAGCGGCAAGGTCGGCGCGATCCAGTACGCCCGCGAGAACAAGGTGCCGCTGCTCGGCATCTGCCTCGGCCTCCAGTGCATCGTCATCGAGGCGGCCCGGAACCTGGCCGACATCCCCGAGGCCAACTCCACCGAGTTCGACCCGGCCACCGCGCATCCCGTCGTCTCGACGATGGAGGAGCAGCTCGCGTTCGTCGAGGGCGCCGGCGACCTGGGCGGAACGATGCGCCTGGGCCTGTACCCGGCGAAGCTCGCCGAGGGCTCGATCGTCCGTGAGGTCTACGGCGACCAGCCGTACGTCGACGAGCGCCACCGTCACCGCTACGAGGTCAACAACTCCTACCGCGCGGAGCTGGAGAAGAAGGCCGGTCTGGTCTTCTCCGGCACCTCCCCGGACAACAAGCTCGTCGAGTACGTCGAGTACCCGCGCGAGATCCACCCCTACCTGGTCGCCACGCAGGCGCACCCGGAGCTGCGTTCGCGCCCGACGCGTCCGCACCCGCTCTTCGCCGGTCTGGTGAAGGCGGCCGTGGAGCGCAAGACGGGCAAGCCGGCCGAGTAGTCGCCGCGCGTTAACGTTGCCGGGGTACGGGTCCTGACGGATCAGTACCCCGGTTTTCGTGTGTGGGAGGACGCAGATGGAGTTGAAGGACACCCCGGAGGAGTGGCGGGTCGTCGCGACGACGACCCCTTTCCAGGGAAACAAGACGAGTGTCCGCACGGACGACGTGGTCATGCCGGACGGCACGGTGGCGCGCCGCGACTACCAGGTCCACCCCGGCTCGGTGGCCGTCCTGGCCCTCGACGACCAGGACCGGGTCCTGCTGCTCAAGCAGTACCGGCATCCGGTGCGGCAGAAGCTCTGGGAGATCCCGGCGGGACTCCTCGACGTGCCCGGCGAGAACCCGCTGCACGCCGCCCAGCGCGAGCTCTACGAGGAGGCGCACGTCAAGGCCGAGGACTGGCGGGTCCTGACCGACGTCTACACGACTCCGGGCGGCTGCGACGAGGCCGTACGGATCTTCCTCGCGCGCGGGCTCTCCGAGGCGGAGGGGGAGCGGTACGAGGTCTCCGAGGAGGAGGCGGACATGGAGCTGGCGCGGGTGCCGCTGGCAGAGCTGGTACGCGGGGTCCTGGCGGGGGAACTGCACAACAACTGCCTGGTGGTGGGAGTGCTGTCGCTGGCGGCGGCGCGGGCGGGCGGGGGTGTGGGGGAGCTCCGGGCGGCGGATGCGGCTTGGCCGGCGCGACCGTTCGAGGCGTAGCGCGGGGGCCGGGGGTCTGAGATTTGTGGATTCGGGGTCTTACGGCCCCGGGCCCCGCAGGAGAGGCCCGACTGCTGGGCCCCTGACACCCACCCGGGTCGTCGCCCCCCGTTGCGGGCAGCGGTTCCGCCGGGGCCGTGCCCGCTCCCCACGCCTCGTTGTGGCCCTCCGCCCCGCCGAAGCGGCTCCCACCCTCGCCCACTCCGTCGTGGGCATTCGTTCCTCCCCCAAGGACTTCGTCCAGGGGGACCCCCAAGCGGGACGATCGCCCGCACGGCGGGGGTGGCGGGCGCAGCCCGTGCGGTGGGTGGTGCCGGTGCGGGTCGCTCCGGGAGGGTGTGTGGTGTGAAGATCCGCTGATCCGATCGGGGGACGTGTTCGTCGTGCTCCGCCAGGTCCGGTGCGCGCCCTGAACTACGCTCGTGATCGCCCGTGCGGAGCCCCCACGCGGGATCGGCTCGTGCGCAGGTGGACGGGAGCGTGGCCCGTGACGGATCAGGCGGTGGCGGCGGCCGGCAGCCGGCAGTTCTTCGGCCGACAGCGGGAGTTGAAGGCCCTGCGCGCCGACATCGAGCGGACCGGCCTCGACACCCTCACCGGCCGTAAGGCACCCCGCGCCCGTGTCCTCCTCGTCGCGGGCAAGCCCGGCTCCGGACGTACCGCGCTCGCCGAGGAACTCGCCGCCGGACTCTCCGACCAGTACCCCGACGGGATCTTCCGTGCCCGGCTCACCGAGCCCGGCGGCGACCCCGTGCCCACCGCCCGCGTCGCCCAGGAACTCCTCGCCGTGCTCGGGGTCGCCGAGCCCCCCGGCGCCGCCGAGGACGAGCTGACCGAGCTGGTCCGCACGGCGCTCGGGGAGCGCCGTGCGGTTCTCGTGCTCGACGACGCCGTCGACGCCGAGCACGCCGATCCGCTCATCCCCGACAACCCCGATTCCCTGGTGATCGGGGTCGCCAGGGGACCGCTCACGGGGATTCCCGACGTACGGCCCTGCACCCTCGGCGGGCTGGACCCCAAGTCGGCCATCGAGCTGCTCACCGCCTTCACCGGCTCCGTACGCATCACCGTCGATCCGCAGGCCGCCGAGACGCTCGTCGAGGAGTGCGGCGGGCTGCCCGCCGCGGTCGTGCTCGCCGGCGGCTGGCTCTCCACCCGGCCCAAGGCGTCCGTCGCCGACCTGGCGAAGCGGTTGCGTGCGCTCAGTGGCGATCCGCTGACACGTGCCTTCTCGCTCGCCCACGAGGCGCTGCCCGCGACCGCCGCCCGGATACTGCGCTACCTCTCCCTCGCGCCCCTCGGCCGGGCCGACGCCCACACGGCCTCCGCCCTGGCCGGCTGCTCCGTCTCGGCCGCCGCGACCACCCTCGCCGACTTCGCCGCCCTGGGGCTCCTCGAGTGCGGCGAGGACGGGCAGTACGAGGTCCCCGGCCATCTCGTCCCCCTCCTTCGCGCTCAGCTGGAGGAGCGCGACCGGCCCGCCGAGGTGCAGCTCGCCCGGGCCCGGATGCTGGAGCGGACCGTACGGCTCCTCCAGTCCTGCCGTGCGGTCACCGAACCCGAGGGCTCGCCGGCCCGCCGGAAGCTGGCCGGTCTGCCGCGCGCCCTGCGTTTCCCCCACGCCGCCGCGGGTGCCGACTGGCTGCGTTCCCGGCAGTCGTTCCTGCTGGCCTCCGCCCGGCTGGCCGTTGCCGACGGGGAGCTGGACACACTCGCCCGCCGGCTCGTCGCCTCCCTGGTCAGGGCGCTCGCCGCGCACCGGGGGGCCGAGGCGGCGGCGCCCCAGTTGTACGGGCTCCATCAGCTGGTCCTGGACGTGGCAGAGCGGCGCGGGCTGCACCGGGAGCGGGCCGCAGCGCTGCTGAACCTGGCCGACCTCGACGCCCGTACCGGCAGGACGAAGGAGGCTCTGCTGCGATATCGGTCGGCTTTGGATGCCGGACGCGCAGCAAATGACCCGTACGCGACCGGTCGCGCAATGGAATCCGTAGGTGGCTCGTATCAGGAGCTGGGGGACTGGCAGCGGGCCGGCGACTGGTACGGGCGGGCTCTCGCCCAGCGCCTCGCCCGGGACGAGCGAGCGGATCAGGCCAGGCTGTACGCCCGCCTCGGCGCCGTACATACCTACGCGGGCCGGTACGGAGAAGCCCTGCGGAACTGGCGGGCCGCCGCGGCCGGCTACCGGCGGCTCGACGATCTCCCGGGCTACGCGCGGGCGTTGAGCGAGGCCGCCAGGGTCCAGGAGTACGCGGGACGGCCCGAGGAATCCCTCCGGACCTGCGAGGAGGCCGTCGAGTGGGCCAGGCGTGCCCAGGACACCCGGCTCCAGGCCGCGCTCCAGCTGCGGCTCGCCGACACCCTCGACCGGCTCGGCGACCCGGCCGCGGCCCGGCTGCACCGGTCCGCAGCCGAGAGACTGCTGGAAACGGAATCTTCTGCCTACGAAATCCGCAGTGGGTCGATCGAAGATTAGTACTTTGAAAGGCTAGACAGCGGGAACTCCTTCATTAGACTGGGTGCGCCGCGTTCGAACGTGGTCTGCCCCGGTGCGCCGCAGTGCATCCGGGTATGTATCGCAGTGCCCCATGTATCCCCCCTGATTCAAGGACCGTGATCGACGATGAAGGTCGGCATCCCCCGCGAGGTCAAGAACAACGAGTTCCGCGTGGCCATCACCCCCGCCGGTGTCCACGAGCTCGTCCGCCACGGCCACCAGGTCTTCGTCGAGCAGAACGCCGGTGTCGGCTCCTCGATCACGGACGAGGAGTACGTCGCCGCCGGCGCCGAGATCCTCCCCACCGCCGACGAGGTCTGGGCCACCGCCGACCTGCTGCTCAAGGTCAAGGAGCCGATCGCGGAGGAGTACCACCGCCTCCGCAAGGACCAGACGCTCTTCACCTACCTGCACCTCGCCGCCTCCCGCGAGTGCACGGACGCGCTCCTCGAGTCCGGCACCACCGCCATCGCGTACGAGACCGTGGAGACCGCGAACCGCGCCCTCCCGCTGCTCGCCCCGATGTCCGAGGTCGCGGGCCGCCTGGCCCCGCAGGTCGGCGCCTACCACCTGATGCGCTCGGTCGGCGGCCGCGGCGTCCTCCCCGGCGGCGTCCCCGGCACCCATGCCGGCGAGTGCGTCGTCATCGGCGGCGGCGTCTCCGGCTGGAACGCCACCCAGATCGCCGTCGGCATGGGCTTCCACGTGACCCTGCTCGACCGTGACATCAACAAGCTCCGCGAGGCCGACAAGATCTTCGGCACCAAGGTGAAGACGATCGTCTCCAACGCCTACGAGCTGGAGAAGGCCGTCGTGGAGGCCGACCTCGTCATCGGCGCCGTCCTCATCCCGGGCGCCAAGGCCCCGAAGCTGGTCACCAACGAGCTCGTCGCCAAGATGAAGCCCGGAAGTGTCCTTGTCGACATTGCGATCGACCAGGGCGGCTGCTTCGAGGACTCGCACGCGACCACCCACGCCGAGCCGACCTTCCAGGTCCACAACTCGGTCTTCTACTGCGTCGCCAACATGCCGGGCGCGGTTCCGAACACCTCCACCTACGCCCTCACCAACGCCACGCTGCCCTACATCGTGTCGCTGGCGAACAACGGCTGGGCCGAGGCGCTGCGCCGCGACGCCGCGCTCGCCCTGGGCCTCAACACCCATGACGGCAAGGTGGTTTACAAGGAGGTCGCCGAGGCGCACGGCCTGGAGCACGTCGAGCTGAACACCCTCCTGGGCTGACCCTCGCGGCGCCGCCGTCAACGCGTGCCGTCAATGCCGCACACCCGGCCGGACCTTGTTCGACAAGGTCCGGCCGGATGTGTGTCCGGACCCGGCGGAACGTTCGGCCAACTCGCCTCGAACGTAACCCTTTAACCGTTTCGCACACCCCTGAAACGTGTGGATGCATGCCTGCGCACCCTTGACAGAGAGGTGTTCGGTTGCCGACACATCGGGCCGGGTCCGGCGGATTGTGTTGCTGCGGAGCGGTGACACGCCATAGAGTCGCCAACCGTCGGCATGGTGCCACGCTGACCTATCGATAAATGTTCCTGGTGACATCCAAGGAGGTAAGACGACTTGTGAATGAGTCGACAATTACTCCCGGGAGCGGTGCGCCAGGTGCTCCGATCGGCTCCGTCGCGGTGCGGACCTTCGCGACGCACCAGCCCATGACGACAGCCCACACGATGAAGACGATGGACGGCCTACACGTGAACGCCACGGCCGGCAACGAGATGGGCCGAGAGTCCACCCACTTCGCCGCCTTTGACGAGGTGCCCGAGGGGCACTTCTACGACCCCGACGCCGAGTACGAGCCCGACCCCGAGTACGCGGCCACCCTCGCACCCGACGCTGCCCGCCAGCGCCGCGAGCGGATCGGCCCGACGGGACGGCCCCTGCCGTACTTCCCGATCCCCGGTCCCCTCACGGACCACGGACCCGCGAAGATCATCGCGATGTGCAACCAGAAGGGCGGCGTCGGCAAGACCACGTCGACCATCAACCTGGGTGCCGCGCTCGCGGAGTACGGACGACGGGTCCTGCTCGTCGACTTCGACCCGCAGGGAGCCCTGTCGGTCGGCCTCGGCGTGAACCCGATGGAGCTCGACCTCACCGTCTACAACCTGCTCATGGAGCGGGGCATGTCGGCGGACGAGGTCCTCCTCAAGACCGCCGTACCCAACATGGACCTGCTGCCGAGCAACATCGACCTCTCGGCCGCCGAAGTCCAGCTCGTCAGCGAGGTGGCGCGCGAGTCGACGCTCCAGCGCGCCCTGAAGCCGCTGATGAACGACTACGACTACATCGTGATCGACTGTCAGCCCTCGCTCGGCCTGCTGACCGTGAACGCCCTGACGGCGGCTCACAAGGTCATCGTGCCGCTGGAATGCGAGTTCTTCGCGCTCCGCGGAGTGGCGCTGCTCACCGAGACCATCGAGAAGGTCCAGGAGCGGCTCAACCCCGAGCTGGAGCTCGACGGCATCCTCGCCACGATGTACGACTCCCGTACCGTGCACAGCCGTGAGGTCCTCGCGCGCGTCGTCGAGGCCTTCGACGACCACGTGTACCACACGGTCATCGGGCGGACGGTGCGCTTCCCGGAGACCACGGTCGCCGGCGAGCCCATCACCACGTACGCCTCCAACTCCGTGGGCGCCGCCGCCTATCGTCAGCTCGCCAGGGAGGTGCTCGCCCGGTGTCACGCCGAGTGAGTCTGCCCGGGGCCGACGAACTCTTCCGTACGACCGGGGGGACGGCGCTCCAGGCGTCCGCACCCCGCCGGGCGGTCCCGGCACCCGCGGCCGAGAGCGACACGACGGCGGCCGAGGGCTCCGCGGAGCACACGGCGGCGGGCTCCGAGGCCTCGGAGCCGCGCGCCCGGACGGCGGAGCCCGAGGGTGCCGCCGCTCCGAAGCCCGCGACGCCCACCGCCGCGGTGCCCGCCCCGGCGGCGGCACGGCGGCGCGGCGGCCGGGCCCCGAACCGGCGGCCCAGCGGCCGTGAGCGTCACGACGAGAAGATCACGGTCTACGTCTCCGCCGAGGAGCTGATGGACCTGGAGCACGCCCGTCTCGTCCTCCGGGGCGAACACGGTCTCGCCGTGGACCGGGGCCGGATCGTCCGGGAGGCCGTCGCGGTCGTCCTGGCGGACCTGGAGTCACGCGGCGACGCGAGCATCCTCGTGCGCCGTCTGCGCGGCCGCTGACGGTAGCCTGCGGGCTGCCGCGCTCCCCGTTCTCCTGGACCTCCATGCACCACGCCTCTGACGAAACGTCCCGTCCGCCACGCCGCCGCGCCCTGGGCCGCGGCCCGGGCGAGCCGGAGGGGCCGGCTGCCGCTCCGGCGGCGTCGACGGGGGACACGGGGGACACGGGGGACACGGGGGACACGGGGGACACGGGGGCTTCCACCGCCCCCGACGCCCCCACCGCCCCTGCCGACCGCGGGGTCGCGGAGGAGGCCGGGGCCGCGTCCCGGCCCGAGCCGGATCCCGTGGTCGTGTCCGGGCGTGAGGCCCTGGCTCCGCTGCGTGTCGAGCCCGACGTCGCGCCGGGGGCCGAGCCCGAGCCCCAGCCCGTGGCCGCGTCCGGGCCTGCGGTCGCGTCCGGGCCCCAACCCGTGGCCGCGTCCGGGCCCGAGGGCCCGTCTGCGGGCGTACCCGCGGGTGACGGCGGGGACGGGCGGTTCACCGTGCGGCTGGCCAATTTCGAGGGGCCCTTCGATCTGCTGATCCAGCTGATCACCAAGCACAAGCTCGACGTCACCGAGGTCGCCCTCTCCCAGGTCACCGATGAGTTCATGGCGCATCTGCGGGCCCTCGGGCCCGACGGGGATCTCGACCAGACCACCGAGTTCCTCGTCGTCGCCGCCACCCTGCTCGACCTCAAGGCCGCCCGGCTGCTGCCCGCCGCAGAGGTCGAGGACGAGGCCGACCTCGCGCTCCTGGAGGCGCGCGACCTGCTCTTCGCCCGGCTCCTCCAGTACCGCGCGTACAAACGCATCGCGGCGATCTTCGAGGAGCGCTGGGAGGCCGAGGGCCGCCGCCATCCCCGTACCGTCGGACTCGAACCCCACCACGCCGAGCTGCTCCCCGAGGTCGTCATCTCCATCGGCGCCGAGGGTTTCGCCAGGCTGGCCGTCAAGGCGATGCAGCCCAGGGCCGAGCCGCAGGTGTACGTCGACCACATCCACGCCCCGCTCGTCAGCGTCCGCGAGCAGGCCGCCGTGGTCGTCTCGCTGCTGCGGGAGCGCGGGACGGCGCTCTTCCGGGAGCTCATCGAGGACGTCGGCGACGACACCCTCACCGTCGTCGCCCGCTTCCTCGCCCTCCTGGAGCTCTACCGGGAGAAGGCCGTCGCCCTCGACCAGGAGACCGCCCTGGGGGACCTCACGGTCTCCTGGACCGGCGGGGAGACGGATCCCGCGGGGGCCGTGACCGACGAGTTCGACCAGGAGAACACCGCATGAGCGACCTCAAGCCCTCTCTCGAAGCCGTCCTCATGGTCGTCGACGAGCCCGCCACCGAGGTGCATCTCGCCAAGGTCCTGGAGCGCACGCCCCGCGAGGTGGCCGACGCGCTGCGCGAGCTGGCCGACGAGTACACCGTCCAGGGCCGCGGCTTCGAGCTGCGACAGGTGGCCGGGGGCTGGCGCTACTACACCCGTGCCGCCCACGCCGCGGCCGTCGAGGCCTTCGTCCTGGAGGGCCAGCAGGCCCGGCTCACCCAGGCGGCCCTGGAGACCCTGGCGGTCGTCGCGTACCGCCAGCCGGTCAGCCGTTCCCGGGTCTCCGCGGTCCGCGGAGTGAACTGCGACGGCGTGATGCGGACCCTCCTCCAGAGGGGTCTGGTGGAGGAGACGGGCGCGGAACCCGAAACAGGTGCGATCCTGTACAGGACGACGAACTACTTCCTGGAGCGGATGGGCCTGCGTGGCCTGGACGAGCTCCCCGAGCTCGCGCCCTTCCTCCCCGAGGCGGAGGCGGTCGAGCCGGACTCACTGGAAGGGGTCCCGTCGTTCGATCCGGATGCACCGGATCGTGAGGACGACGACGACAAGACGGAAGTTTGATGCGAAGCAGCAGCGGCAGGAACAGCAGCGGAAACAACGGCGGGAGCCGTGGTGGCAACAGCGGCGGCCGCGGCGGCAGCAGCGGTGGCGGCCGTGGTGGCAGCGGCGCCGGCGGTGGCGGCTACCGGGGCTCCGGTGGCGGCAGTGGCAGCGGTGGCGGTGGCGGTCGTGGTGGCAGCGGCGGTGGCGGTGGTTACCGCGGCGGCAGCGGCTCCGGCAGCGGCGGTGGCGGTGGCTACCGTGGCGGCAGCGGCAGCGGCTCCGGTGGCGGTGGCTACCAGGGCGGCGGTGGCGGTGGCGGCTACCAGGGCGGCGGCCGTGACGGCCAGAAGAGCCCGAGCAACCCCCGTCGGCCTCGCCCCGAGGAGCGCTCCTACGACGTGAGCCCCCCCGCCGAGGCCCCGAAGAAGGGGCGCGGCTCCGCGGCCCGCGGCGGCGCCAAGGGCGGCCCCAAGGCCCCTCAGGGCGGCATGCCGCCCCGTCGTGGCCCGCACGGCCAGCGCCAGGCCCCGGCCCGCTCCCGTGAGCTCGACGCCAAGATCGAGCAGCGCAACCGGGAGCGGTACGAGAACCGGCCGGAGATCAAGACCCCGAAGACCTTCCCCGGCGCCGAGCAGGAGGGCGAGCGGCTGCAGAAGGTCCTCGCCCGCGCCGGCATGGGTTCGCGGCGTGCCTGTGAGGAGCTCATCGAGCAGGCCCGCGTCGAGGTCAACGGCGAGATCGTCCTGGAGCAGGGCAAGCGCGTCGACCCGGAGAAGGACGAGATCAAGGTGGACGGCCTGACCGTCGCCACCCAGTCGTACCTGTTCTTCGCGCTGAACAAGCCGGCCGGCGTCGTCTCCACCATGGAGGACCCGGACGGCCGCCAGTGCCTCGGCGACTACGTCACCAACCGTGAGACGCGTCTCTTCCACGTCGGCCGGCTCGACACGGAGACCGAGGGCATCATCCTGCTCACCAACCACGGCGAGCTGGCCCACCGCCTCACGCACCCGAAGTACGGCGTGAAGAAGACCTACCTGGCCGCCATCACCGGCCCCCTGCCCCGCGAGGTCGGCAAGCGGCTCAAGGACGGCATCCAGCTGGAGGACGGCTACGCCAAGGCCGACCACTTCCGCGTGGTCGAGCAGACCGGCAAGAACTACCTGGTCGAGGTCACGCTGCACGAGGGCCGCAAGCACATCGTGCGCCGCATGCTCGCCGAGGCGGGCTTCCCGGTCGAGAAGCTGGTCCGTACGGCCTTCGGCCCGATCGGTCTGGGCGACCAGAAGTCGGGCTGGCTGCGCCGGCTCACCAACACCGAGGTCGGCATGCTGATGAAGGAAGTCGGCATGTAAGGCCCCGAGGCCCGCAGGCCCCGGCCTGCCCCTCTCCGCGGAAGCCCGCGACCGTCCGTCGGTCGCGGGCTTCCCCGTTCTGGTACGGCCTCGGGGACCATCGGACGCCATCCGCTGTGCCGCTGTGCCCCAGGTCGTTACCGGGGCGACGGCTCACGGGGGCCTGGTTCGGGGCACCCCGAAGCAGAGGAGTGCCCCGTGGGCAAGGTGGTCATGTACAGCTCGGTGTCGGTGGACGGCTTCGTCGCGGACGACAACGACCGGCCGGGACCGCTGTTCGCGTGGTTGTCCAGCGGTGACGTCCCGTTGGACGAGAGCGGCGTGCTGAAGGTGTCGCAGACGTCGTACGACTACACCCGGTCGTACTGGGACCGGATCGGGGCGACCGTCGTCGGCCGCCACGTCTTCGACCTGACCGACGGCTGGGACGGGAAGCCTCCGGGCGGTATCGACCACGTGGTCGTCGTGACGCACCGGCCGGAGCCCGAGGGCTGGGACCGCGAGGCGCCGTTCCACTTCGTCGACGGCGTCGAGGCAGCCGTGGCGAAGGCGCAGGAGCTCGCGGGTGACCGCATCGTCGAGGTCGCCGCGGGCGACGTCGGCGGCCAGGTGCTTGCCGCGGGCCTGGTCGACGAGGTGCGCATGGACGTCGTACCCGTCGTGCTCGGGTCGGGCAAGCGCTACTTCGGGTCGGTCCACGCGCAGCACCTGCTGGAGGATCCTGACGTGGTTCAGGGCGACCGGGTGCTTCACCTGCGCTATCGGGTGCGCCGCTGACCTGTCCGAGCGGGTGCGCCGCCGGCGCGGGCTGATCTACGACGGACCGCGCGCCGCCGTGCCGAAGCCACGCCCTCCCTGCAGGGTCGAAAGCCGCGCCCTCCCCGCCGTGCCGAAAGCCGCGTGCGCGGCGGGCGTGGCGCCGTGCTTTTCGGGCTTGTGGCCGGAGACGGTCGACCTTTATAGTCAGTATGACTCTTAAGGAGGTCGGGCGTGAGCCTCGCAAGCATCCTCGAACCGCTGCAGCAGCCGCTCTTCACGATCCTGGACACCCCGGTCAGCTGGACCGAGGTCCTGGGATTCGGCAGCGGGGCGCTCTGTGTCTGGCTCGTCGCCCGTCAGCACCTCGCGAACTGGCCCATCGGCATCGCCAACAACCTGTTCTTCGTCCTGCTCTTCACGCAGGCCGGGTTGTACGCGGACGCCGGCCTCCAGATCGTCTTCATCACCCTCGCCGTGTACGGCTGGTGGACCTGGACCCACGGGGGTGGACCAGGCTCCGACGCCCTCCCGGTGCGCCGCACCACGCGCACCGAGTGGACGTGGCTGCTCACGGCGGGGGTGGTGGGGACCCTCGCGCTCACCCTGCTGCTCGACCGCGCCACCGACTCGACCGTCCCCTTCTGGGACGCCCTGACGACCGCGCTCTCCCTCATGGCGACCTACGGCCAGTGCCGGAAGCGCCTGGAGTCCTGGTGGCTGTGGATCGCCGCCGACGTGGTCTACGTACCGCTGTACGCGTACAAGGAGCTCTATCTGACCTCCCTGCTCTACGTCGGCTTCATGACGCTCTGCGTCCTCGGCCTGCGCGGCTGGACCAAGGACCTCACCGCACGTCGCGCCCTCCAGGTGGAGGCGGCGGCATGAGGCGCTACGGACACGGCCTGGTCCTCGGCAAGTTCTATCCGCCGCACGCCGGCCACCACCATCTCGTCGACACGGCCCTCGCGCGCTGCGAGCGCCTCACCGTCCTCGTCTGCGCCTCCTCCGTGGAGAGCATCTCCCTGGAGGACCGGGTCGCCTGGATGCGCGAGGTCCACCCCGACGCCCTCGTCGTCGGAGCCGTCGACGACATCCCCGTCGACCTCCACGACCCCGACGTCTGGGACGCCCACATGGCCGTCTTCCGGGCCGCCGTGCCCGAACACGTCGACGCCGTCTTCACCTCGGAGCCGTACGGGGAGGAGCTCGCCCGCCGCTTCGGCGCCGAGTCCGTCTGCGTCGACCCCGGGCGCGACCGCTTCCCCGTCTCCGGCACCGCCGTCCGCGCGGACCCCGCCGGCTGCTGGGACTTCCTGGAGCCGCCCGTACGGTCCGCGCTCACCCGGCGCGTCGTCGTCCTCGGCGCCGAGTCCACCGGCACCACCACCATGGCCCTCGCCCTCGCCGACCACTACCGGAGGCGCGGCGGCGTCTGGGCCAGGACCCGGTACGTGCCGGAGTACGGGCGCGCGTACAGCGAACTCAAACTCGCCGAACTCCGCGCCGAACGCCCCGGCGCCGCATGGGCCGACGTCGCCTTCCACTCCTCCGACTTCCCCGTCATCGCCCAGCGGCAGGCCGAACTGGAGGAGGAGGCGGCCCGCGACGGCTCACCCGTCCTCTTCTGCGACACCGACGCCTTCGCCACCACCATCTGGCACGAGCGCTACATGGGCACCACCAGCCCCGCCACCGGTGAGATCGCCGCCCGCGGCCGACAGCACCTCTGGCTCCTCACCGACCACCGGGGCGTCGACTTCGAGGACGACGGACTGCGCGACGGGGAGCACCTGCGGCCCTGGATGACCGCGCGTTTCCTCACCCAGCTCGCCCACAGCGGCCGCCGCACGGCCGTCCTCACCGGCCCGCACGAGGAACGCCTCGCGGCCGCGGTCGCCGCCGTCGACGGGCTGCTCGCCGAGGGCTGGGCCCTCGCCGACCCGCTGCCGGAGCGGCGATGAGCGGCGACCGGGTACCGGACGGACGGCCGGTGAACGCACCCGGGGCCGGGCCGGCAGGCGCGCCCGAGGGCTACGACCCGTACGCCTTCGAGCCGTTCGCCGTCACCGTCGACCTCGCCGTCCTCACCCTCCGCGAGGAGCGCCTCCACGTCCTGCTCGTCGAGCGCGGCCAGGAGCCGTACGCCGGACACTGGGCCCTCCCCGGCGGCTTCGTCCTGCCCCGCGAGTCCGCCGAGCAGGCCGCCCGCCGTGAACTCGCCGAGGAGACCGGGCTCTCCGGGACCACCGTCGCCGGTCTCCACCTCGAACAGCTGCGTACCTACAGCGAGCCGGACCGCGACCCGAGGATGCGGGTCGTCTCCGTCGCCTTCGCCGCGCTCGTGCCCGACGCACCCGAACCGCGCGGCGGCGGAGACGCGGCGCAGGCCCGGTGGAAGCCGTACGGGGCGCACGGGCCGCTCGCGTTCGACCACGACCGCATCCTCGCCGACGCCCACGAACGGGTCGGCGCCAAGCTGGAGTACACCTGCCTCGCGACCGCCTTCTGCCCGCCCGAGTTCACCCTCGGCGAGCTGCGGCAGGTCTACGAGACGGTCTGGGGCGTCGAGCTCGACCGCCCCAACTTCCGGCGCAAGGTCCTCGCCACGCCCGGCTTCGTCCAGGCCGTGGAAGGACCGCCGCGCCTCACCGGCGGACGGGGGAAACCGGCCGCTCTCTACCGGGCGGGCGAGGCCACCACCCTGCACCCGCCCCTCCTGCGACCGGAAGGACGATCCACATGAACCCGACCCGCACCGCGACCACGCAGGCCGCGACCGGCTCCCTGATCGGACTGGCGCTCGGCGACGCGCTGGGATTCCCGACCGAGTTCAACGACGTGCCGTCGATCCTCGCGAAGGCCGGACCCTGGCGACAGATGACACTGCCCGTCAGGAGCGGCACGGCGCACGTCACCGACGACACCCAGATGACCCTCGCCTTCGCCCGCGGCATCCGTACGGCCATGGACCGGGAGGTGCTCTCCCCGGACGCGCTCGCGGGGCCCGTCCGCGACGAGTTCGTCGCCTGGTACCACGACCCGGAGAACAACCGGGCCCCCGGCAACACCTGCCTGAGAGCCTGCGAACTCCTCGACGGCGACCGGGCTTGGCAGGACGCCAGCCAGATCCACTCCAAGGGCTGCGGCGCCAACATGCGGGTCACTCCCATCGGGCTCGTCCCCGGCCTGAGCGAGGAGCAGCGGGCCGGCGCCGCGCAGCTCCAGGCGGCCCTGACCCACGGTCACCCCACCGCGCTCGCCGCCTCCGACCTCACCGCCCGCGCCGTGTACCTGCTCGCCCAGGGCGTGGACCCGGCCGGCCTCGTCGGACAGCTGCGCTCGTACGCGTACGAGAACCGCTCCCGCTACCACGAGAACTGGCTCGGCGACCTGTGGACCCGCTCCCAGGACCCCAGCGCCCTCGCCTTCGTCCAGCGCGGCTGGGACGAGTGCCTGGCCGTCCTGGAACGCCTCGACGCCGTCCAGCGCACGGCCGACCCGGAGCTCGACCCCTGTACGTACACGGGAGACGGCTGGATCGCCGAGGAGGCTCTCGCGACCGGCCTCCTCTGTTTCCTGCTCTTCCCCGACGAGCCCCTCACCGCCCTGCGCCGGGCCGCCTGCACCCGCGGCGACTCCGACTCGATCGCCGCACTCGCCGGCGCCTTCGCCGGTGCCCACCTCGGCGCCGACGCGTGGCCGAAGGAGTGGGAGGAGCGCATCGAGTACCGGAGCGACCTGCTGACCTTCGGCGCGCTCTGGGACGCTTGACCCATGACGCTCACCCTGGACCTGGACCTCTCCGCCGTCGTCGCGGAACAGCCCGACCCCCTGCTCTTCGCGACCGTCTCCGGCGCGCACCTGTACGGGTTCCCGTCCCGCGACTCGGACGTGGACCTGCGCGGCGCGCACCTCCTCCCGGTGGACGCCCTCATAGGCCTGCGCGAGCCGGAGGAGACCCGCAGCCGGATGTGGGACCGGGACGGCGTCGAGATGGACCTGGTCACCCACGACCTGCGGAAGTTCGCCCGGCTGATGCTGCGCCGCAACGGCTACGTCCTGGAACAGCTCACCTCCCCGCTCGTCGCCCACACCACGGAGACCCACGCGGAGCTCGTCTCGCTCGTGCCCGAGGTGCTCACCCCTCACCACGCCCACCACTACCGGGGCTTCGCCGGCACGCAGTGGCGGCTCTTCGAGCGCAGCGGGGAACTCAAGCCGCTGCTCTACACCTACCGGGCGCTGCTCACCGGCATCCACCTCATGCGGGCCGGCGAGGTGCAGGCCCATCTGCCGACCCTGGTCGAGGAGGTCGCCGAGGCGCCCGCCCGGCTCCCCGACCTCGTCGCGGCGAAGGCGGCGGCGGAGCACGGTCTCGCGGAGGTGGCGATCGAGGACGTACGGGCGGAGACCGAGGCCCTGCACGGGGTCCTGGACGAGGCGCAGGCCGCGTCCGGGCTGGGGGAGACGTCGGCACGCGCCCATGACCGGCTGCACGATCTGGTCGTACGGGCGCGGCGGGTCACGTCGTAGCCCGCGGCTGGAGCGCGTCCGTCGCCGAGGCGCGGCGCGCGCGGATCAGGAAGTCCTGCACGCGCGCGTGGTCCGGTGTCGCCGGGAGCGGGGTCGCGTCCAGGGCGTGGTCGGCCTCCTCCTGGAGCCGGTTCATCCAGGACTCGACCTCGGGCCAGGTCACCTCGCCGCGCTTGACCGAGAGGAGGCGCTCGCGGTCCTCGCCGACGTCGATCCGCAGCTCGCCCGAGCGCAGCAGGTCCCGGCAGCTGGTCAGCAGCCGCAGCAGGTGCATGGCGTGCTTCCAGCGCGGGTGGCCGTACTGGCGCACGTCCGCGTCGAGCTTGCGGCGCTGTCCGCCCGCGTAGCGGACGAAGGTCTGGTGGGCCTGCCGGGAGAGGAAGGAGCCGCGCAGCGAGAGCAGTTCGCGGCCGAGGTCGTCGACGTACTCGACCACGGGGGAGTGGAGGCACTCCAGGACGTTCGGGTTGTTGCGCAGGGCCAGCTCGCAGAAGCGTTCCAGCTCCCAGCTGAACTGCTCCTCGCCCGGCCCCTCGACATGCGCGGGGGGCTTGTCGAAGTGCCAGAACAACGGCGTCGGGGCGAGGTACACGCCCCGCACGTCCGTGTCGCTGCCCTCGGTCGCGAGACCGAAGGCGCGCGAGCCCATCACACAGGAGTAGATCGTGTGTGCGCGCACCAGCTCGTCCGGAGTCATGCCGGTCAGGCTACGGCAGGGCTATGACAGGGCTATGTCAGGGTGATCGAGTCGCCCGAGACGGTGATCTGCTCCGCCGGCAGTGGGCGCGGAGCCGGTCCCGCCACCACCGCGGCGTCGGTGATGCGGAACTTGGAGCCGTGGCAGGGGCAGTCGATGGTGCCGTCCGCGACCTTGTTCACCAGACAGCCCTGATGGGTGCAGACGGCGGAGAACGCCTTGAACTCACCCGCCGTGGGCTGGGTGACGACCACCTTCTCCGAGGCGAAGACCGCGCCGCCGCCGACCGGGATGTCGGCGGTCGTGGCCAGGGCCTTGCCGCTGGGGGCGACGGCGGAGCCGCTCGGCTCCGCGGGAGGGGACGACGGGGCCGGCGCACTCGTTCCGGAGGTGGCGGGCGCGTTCGTGCCGGCCGTGTCGCTCGGGGTGGTCGTACCTCCGTCGCCTCCGTCGTCCGAGCCGCAGCCCGCCGTCAGGGCCGCCGCGGCGACCAGGACGGTGCGGCGGCTCGTCGCGGATGCGGTCAGGTTGCTGACGCGTGAAGTCATACGGCCACCTTGACGCCGCCGGACCGCACGGTCCCGCAACACGCCTACAACCGGGGGGTCAGCTCCCTCGCACGGCCGTCCGTGTCCCGCCGTACCTCCAGGACCGAGGTCACCGCGGTCCGCTCGATCGGCCCGTAGACATGCGGGAAGAGCGCCCCTCCCGAACCCTCCCAGCGGACCTCCCCGGCCAGCCGCTCCTCGTCGATCACCAGCACCAGGAGGGGGCCCGGCACGTCCCGGTAGCGGGCGTCGGCGATCAGGAGGGCCGCGGCCTCGTCCGGCGAGCAGTGGACGAAACCCTCGGAGGCGAGGGACGACGGGGCGTACGGGGCATCGGGGGCGGCGGACCAGTCGGCCAGCGGTACGACGTGCAGCAACATGTCGACAGTTCTATCGCGTGGGCGCCACGGAGCCGGCCTTTACCCCGAGTGGCGGAACACCCCGGTTCGGGTCACATTGGGCGTGTTCGAACCGGACGAAAGGCGGGACCATGGCGGGAAACGACCTCGGCAGTCTCCTCGGGAGCCTCCTCGGAGGTGCCGGCGGACGGAGCGGTGGCGGCGGTGCCGGCGGCATCCTCGGCTCCCTGATCGGCGCGCTCGCGGGCGGCCAGGGCGCGGGCGGCGCGGCCGCATCGGGCGGCGCGGGCGGTGCGTCGAACCCGCTCGGCGGACTCCTCGACATGCTCACCAGGTCGGGCCTCACCGACCAGACCCGGTCCTGGGTCGGCACCGGTGAGAACCAGCCCGTCAGCGGCGCCCAGATCGCCGAGGCCCTCCCGGACGAGACCCTGCAGAAGGTCGCCCAGGACGCCGGCGTCAGCCCGCAGGAGGCCGCCGACGAGATCGCGCGGTCGCTGCCGCAGGCCGTCGACAAGCTCACACCGGCCGGCTCGATGCCCCAGGGCTCCCTCGAGGACATCATCCGCGAGCAGAAGCTCTGACCGGAGTCCCGGCCCTCCGGGGCTCCGAAGGCTCGCGGGCGCCCGTCCTCCGTCTCGGAGGGCGGGCGCCCCGGCACGCCCTCCGGCCCCTGACTAGGCTGAACGGAGCACTGACGCAGGCGAAGGAGCACGACGTGGCGGTACGAGCGGTCCGAGGAGCCGTCCAGCTGGAGCGGGACGAGGCCGGACACATGAGTGAGCAGGTCGAAGAGCTGCTCACCGCCGTCCTCGAGCGCAACGGACTCGACGCCGACGACCTCATCAGCATCTGGTTCACGGCCACCCCCGACCTCCACAGCGACTTCCCCGCCGCCGCGGCCCGCCGCATCGGCATCGTCGACGTCCCCCTGATCTGCGCGCAGGAACTCGACATCGAGGGCGCGATGCCGAGGGTCGTCCGGCTCCTCGCCCACGTCGAGACCGAGCTTCCCAAGTCCCGGATCGCGCACGTCTACCTCGGCGCCGCGGCCGCTCTGCGCAAGGACATCGCCCAGTGAGAACAGCGCTCGTCATCGGCACCGGACTGATCGGCACCTCCGCCGCGATCGCCCTCGCGGGCCGGGGCGTCACCGTCCATCTGCGCGACCACGACCCGGCGCGCGCCAGCACGGCCGCCGCGCTCGGCGCCGGCACCGACGAGGCGCCCCAGGGGCCCGTCGACCTCGTCATCGTCGCCGTACCGCCGGCGCACGTGGCGGCCACCCTCGCCGAGGCCATGACCGCCGGGCTCGGCCGCGGCTACCTCGACGTGGCGAGCGTCAAGGGCGGCCCCAAGCGCGAGCTGGAGGCCCTGGGCCTCGACCTCACGGCGTACATCGGTACGCACCCCATGTCCGGCAAGGAGCGCTCGGGCCCGCTCGCCGCGACGGCCGACCTCTTCGAGGGACGCCCCTGGGTGCTCACGCCGACCCGGGACACCGACACCGAGGTCCTCAACCTCGCCCTGGAGCTCGTCGCCCTGTGCCGGGCCGTCCCCGTCGTCATGGACGCCGACGCCCACGACCGCGCGGTCGCCCTGGTCTCCCACACCCCGCAGCTGGTGTCGTCGATGGTCGCCGCGCGACTGGAGGAGGCCGACGAGTCGGCCGTACGCCTCTGCGGGCAGGGCATCCGCGACGTCACCCGGATCGCGGCCTCGGACCCGCGGATGTGGGTCGAGATCCTCTCCGCCAACCCGGGCCCCGTGGCCGACGTCCTCTCCGGTGTCGCCTCCGACCTCGACGAGACCGTCCGCGCGCTGCGCTCCCTGCAGTCCGCCGACGAGGACAAGCGCAGGGACGGCGCCTCGGGCGTCGAGGACGTGCTGCGCCGCGGCAACGCCGGCCGCTCCCGCGTCCCCGGCAAGCACGGCGCCGCGCCCACGGCGTACGAGACGGTCGCCGTCCTCATCAGCGACCAGCCGGGCGAGCTGGCCCGGATCTTCGCCGACGCGGGCCGGGCAGGGGTCAACATCGAGGACGTCCGGATCGAGCACGCGACGGGGCAGCAGGCGGGTCTGGTCCAGCTGATGGTGGAACCTTCGGCGGCCCCGGTCCTCGGCGCGGCCCTCCAGGAGCGGGGCTGGGCCCTGCGGACGAGCTGACGGCGGGCCCCGGCGGGGACCGGAGGCGCCCCCGGGGGCACCTCCGGCCGGGCCCCGGCACGGGCTGGGCCGAACGGGTGCGTCGGACTCGGTAACCTTGGGGAGGCCCCTTGCATCTCCGCCGGGTCCAGACACTCACCCCAGGAAGGTGTTCCCACCGTGGAATCCGTGATCGTCGCCATCGACGGGCCCTCCGGCACGGGCAAGTCCAGCACCTCGAAGGCGGTCGCCGCCAAGCTGGGTCTGAGCTACCTCGACACCGGCGCCCAGTACCGGGCGATCACCTGGTGGATGATCAGCAACGGTGTGGACGTCCACGACGCCGAGGCCGTCGCCAACGCCGCCGCCAAGCCGGTGATCGTCTCCGGCACCGACCCGGCGCGGCCCACCATCACCGTCGACGGCGCCGACGCCGCCGGCCCGATCCGCACCGAGGAGGTCACCTCCAAGGTCAGCGCCGTCAGCGCCGTCCCCGAGGTGCGGAGCCTGATCACGGAGCTCCAGAGGTCCATCGCCCGCGGCGCAGAGCACGGCATCGTCGTCGAGGGCCGGGACATCGGCACCACCGTCCTGCCCGACGCCGACCTCAAGATCTTCCTCACCGCCTCGCCCGAGGCCCGCGCCGCCCGCCGCTCCGGCGAGCTCAAGGGCGTCGACGTACAGGCGACGAAGGAAGCCCTGGTCAAGCGGGACGCGGCCGACTCCAGCCGTAAGACCTCGCCGCTCGCCAAGGCCGGCGACGCCGTCGAGGTCGACACCACCGAGCTCACCCTCGACCAGGTCATCGAGTGCGTCGTCACCCTGGTGGACGAGAAGCGCGGAGCCGCCAAGTGACCGTGCCCTCCGAGAAGGGCGCCGCCGTCGGCCGACGCATCGGCATCGGACTGATGTACGGCTTCTGGAAGCCGCGCGTCCTCGGTGCCTGGCGGGTGCCGGCCACCGGCCCCGCCATCTTCGCCGTCAACCACGCGCACAACATCGACGGCCCCATGCTCATGGGCACCGCACCGCGCCCCGTGCACTTCCTCATCAAGAAGGAGGCGTTCGTCGGCCCGCTCGGCAGCTTCCTGGAGGGCATCGGGCAGCTCAAGGTGGACCGCGACAGCACCGACCGCACCGCGATAGGCAACGCCCTGGGCGTCCTGGAGCAGGGCGGCATCCTCGGGATCTTCCCCGAGGGCACCAGGGGCGACGGCGACTTCGCCGCGATCCGCTCCGGGCTGGCCTACTTCGCCGTCCGCAGCGGCGCGCCCATCGTCCCGGTGGCCGTCCTGGGAAGCACCGAGCGCCGCGGACGGTTGGTGAAGGCACTGCCGCCGCTGCGCGGCCGCGTCGACGTCGTCTTCGGTGACGCCTTCGACGCGGGTGACGGCTCCGGCCGGCGCACGCGCAAGGCGCTGGACGAGGCCACCGTACGGATCCAGGGGAAGCTCACCGGCCACCTGGAAAACGCCAGGCGCCTCACCGGGCGCTGAGCGAGACTTTCAGTAGTGGGCCCCGCGGCCCGGGGACCCACCGACCACGAATGATCAAGGAACGGACTTCATGAACGACCAGCACGACCACGGGGCACTTGGCGACGCCGAGTACGCGGAGTTCATGGAGCTCGCCTCCGAAGAAGGCTTCGACGTCGAAGAGGTCGAGGGCGCGATCGAGGAGGCCGGCCACGGCCCCCTCCCCGTCCTCGCCGTCGTCGGCCGTCCGAACGTCGGCAAGTCGACCCTGGTGAACCGCATCATCGGCCGCCGCGAGGCCGTCGTCGAGGACAAGCCGGGTGTCACCCGCGACCGCGTCACCTACGAGGCCGAATGGGCCGGGCGCCGCTTCAAGGTCGTCGACACCGGCGGCTGGGAGCAGGACGTCCTCGGCATCGACGCCTCCGTCGCCGCCCAGGCCGAGTTCGCCATCGAGGCCGCCGACGCCTGTCTCTTCGTCGTGGACGCCACCGTCGGCGCCACCGACACCGACGAGGCCGTCGTCAAGCTGCTCCGCCGCTCCGGAAAGCCGGTCGTCCTCGCCGCCAACAAGGTCGACGGACAGTCCGGCGAGGCCGACGCCACCACGCTCTGGTCCCTGGGCCTCGGCGAGCCGTTCCCCGTCTCCTCGCTGCACGGCCGCGGCACCGGTGACCTCCTCGACGAGGTCCTGAAGGCGCTGCCCGAGGCCCCCGAGCAGCGCTTCGGCAACGCCGTCGGCGGCCCGCGCCGCATCGCCCTCATCGGCCGCCCGAACGTCGGCAAGTCCTCCCTGCTCAACAAGGTGGCGGGCGAGGACCGGGTGGTCGTCAACGAGCTGGCCGGCACCACTCGCGACCCGGTCGACGAGCTCATCGAGCTCGGCGGTGTGACGTGGAAGTTCGTCGACACCGCCGGTATCCGCAAGAAGGTCCACCTCCAGGAGGGCGCGGACTACTACGCCTCCCTGCGGACCGCGGCCGCCATCGAGAAGGCCGAGGTGGCCGTCATCCTCATCGACACCACCGACAACATCTCGGTCCAGGACCAGCGCATCATCACGACGGCGGTCGAGTCGGGCCGCGCCATCGTCATCGCCTACAACAAGTGGGACGAGCTCGACGAGGAGCGCCGCTACTACCTCGAGCGCGAGATCGAGACCGAGATGCAGCAGGTCGCCTGGGCGCCCCGCGTCAACGTCTCCGCCAAGACCGGCCGCCACATGGAGAAGCTGGTCCCGGCCATCGAGACCGCCCTTGCCGGCTGGGAGACCCGCGTTCCCACCGGTCGGCTCAACGCCTTCCTCGGTGAGATCGTCGCGGCCCACCCGCACCCGATCCGGGGCGGCAAGCAGCCCCGCATCCTCTTCGGCACGCAGGCGGGCACCAAGCCGCCCCGCTTCGTGCTCTTCGCCTCCGGCTTCCTCGAGGCGGGCTACCGCCGCTTCATCGAGCGTCGCCTCCGCGAGGAGTTCGGCTTCGAGGGCACCCCGATCCACATCTCGGTGCGCGTGCGCGAGAAGCGCGGCCGCAAGAAGTAGTCCTGCCGTACGGCGACGGACCGAGGACACGGCGGAGGGGGGGGGGGGGGGGGGGGGGGCGGCCCCCCCCCCCCCCCCCCTCCGCCGTTCCCCCGATGTGCCGTGTGCCCTGGGCCGACAGGACCTAGAGGCCCCTGCGGGGCCCCGGCGGCAGGGCCGCCTGGGTGTGGTTGGCCGCCTGGGTGTGCGTCTGCGGGTACGGGGCCGACCACGCCGCCGGATACGCCGCCCCGTACCGGTGGCCCTGCCCGTTTGCGTACACGCCCGTGCTCACCGCCGTACCGAACGCCCGGAACGTCAGCTCCTCCTCGCCGCTGCGGTCACCCGGCAGCGTGCGGAACGACCTGCGGTACTCCGAGTACAGGGCGTCGTAGATCGGCGTGGGCGAGGCCCCCGACGTGACGTCCTGCGCAGGGCGCATCGACGGGATCTGACTCGGATACGGCTGGAGGAAGGGGTCGTATGCGTGCACGTAGGTGCCAACGACCCCGCCGCCCGTCGGATGCGGGCGGCTCTCCGAAAGGGGCGCGCGCCGAGGACGCGGCACGGTCGGTGCCGCCGGACCGGCGGAGCCCGTCGGCCCCTTCGGTACGTGGGAGACCCGCGTCCACCCTATGCCCGGCCGGCCGTCCTCCATCAGGTACCGGCCAGCGGCATCGCGGCGGCGACCAGACGCCCGTTCGCCGCGGCCTTCTCCAACGCGTCGCGCAGCAGGTCCTCGCGGGGCTGCTGGCCGATCGAGCCGACCGGGGCGGCGAAGACCAGCACCGTGTGCGACTTGTTGGCCGCCGCACGCCAGCCCTCGGTGACCTGCAGCGGCTGGTGCGCCTGCCACCAGGCGGCCTGTCCGGCGCCGCCGGGGCCCGGCTGGAGGACGGAGTGCAGCTGGCCCATGGCGACCAGCACCGACCAGCCCGGCAGCGCCGCAGGCCGCTCGTCGAGGTTCATGACCTGGTGGAAGCCCTGGTCGGCCAGGAGCGGCAGGAACTCGTCGGTGAGACCGTCCGAACCCGGACGGGCCACCGGCGCGGTCGGCTCCACGACGAGAGCCGGGTGCAGCTCGCCCTGGATCAGGACGAGACCGCTGGTGACGCCGAGCACGGCCTGCTCGGGGTGGGCGGCGGACAGCGCGTCGGCGGTGTCCGAGGCCGTGATGGAGGCGACGGCACCCTGGAGCTGCTCCTCGGCGACCCGGACGACCTGCGACGGAATGCAGCTGGCGTGGGCGAACGCGAGGACCGCGGTCTCGTCGCCGACGAACAGCACCGTGCTGGTGCGCTCCTGCTCGGAGTCCCCCGGCGTGCGGCAGGAGGTGCAGTCGTAGCTGCCCGGGGCGTTGTCGCCGGCGAGCAGCCGGTCCGCTTCTTCGTCGCCGATCTCGGCGCGTACGTCCTCGCTGACGTCGAGCATGCGCGGCACGGGGGGCTCCCTGGACTCGGTACGGGGGGACGCCGGGCCGTTCCCGGTCGTCTCATGCCGAGTTCAACGGGTCAGGCTCGGCCGGGGTCACGCGTGGAAGCGAGGCAACTTGCCACCGGCTCGGGCGGAAGCGGGTGCGCGGGGCTCCGAGGAGGCCCGGAACGGGTGACTCCGACCGGGTGGGGTGTGAACAGTGTTCCGCGCGGCACGGGCCGAGGACGGCGGGCCGCTGCCTAGCCTGCCCCGATGTCGAAGATCCGATTTTGGACGACGGGTTCGCTCGTGGCGGCGTCCGCCGCCGCGCTGCTGACCCTGGCCCCGGCACCCGCCCTGGCCCGGGACGTGCCGGCCGGGCCCCGGAACGCGTCCGCCGTGCTCCGGTCCGTGGCCGACGGGCTTCGGGCGGCCGCCGCCGTGCCCGCCTACCCCTGCGCCCGGGACCAGTGGCCGTGGGGCTGTGTCGCCGACTGCGAGAGCAGCGGGGACTGGCACATCAACACCGGGAACGGCTTCTACGGCGGGCTCCAGTTCTGGCACCCGACCTGGGTCGAGCACGGCGGACTGCGGTACGCCCCCCGCGCCGACCTGGCGACCCGCCCCCAGCAGATCACCGTCGCGGAGGAGGTGCTCCGCACCCAGGGCTGGGGGGCCTGGCCGGTCTGCTCCAAGCGGTACGGGCTGAGCGGGCGCGTCCACACCGTCCAGCCCGGCGACACCCTCAGCTCCATCGCCCGCCGCTTCGGGATCAACGGCGGCTGGAAGGCGCTGTACGCGGCGAACCGGAGTCTCATCGGGCCCGACCCGAACCGGGTCGTCGTCGGGACGATGCTGCGGATCGGCCCGCTCTGACGGGTCCCGGGGCCGTCACCCGAGCTCGGCCGGCTCCCCGCTGAACGCGACGGAGCCGTGCCGCAGCTCGTGCACGAGGGTGCCGGGCGGCAGCCCGTCCGGAACCCGCTGCTCCGCCAGGACCACGGCGGCGCCGCCCTCCACGGCGCGTGCGACCAGGCCCCGGTACGTACGGGCGGCGACCGGCGGGGCCAGGCCGAGCGACGGCTCGTCGACCAGCACCACGCGCGCGTGGAGGAGGAGAAGGGCCCGGGAGAGAGCCAGCATGCGGCGCTCGCCGCCGGAGAGGGTTCCGGCGGTGCGGCCCAGGAGAGGGACGAGCTCGGGGTACGGGGGCCGGGCCCCGGGACTCGTGAGCGCGAGGTTCTCGGCGACGGTGAGGCCCGCGTACACCGCCTGCAGGTCCGGTACGAGGCACAGCCCGCGCCGGGCCCGTTCGTGCGCAGAGAGGCGGGTCACGTCGGTGCCCCGCCACAGGACCCGCCCGGCGGAGAGCCGTACCGTGCCGGCGAGGGCGCGCAGGGCCGTCGTACGTCCCGAGCCGTTGCGGCCCAGGAGGACGGTGACCGTGCCGGCCGGGACGGGCAGGTCGAGGCCGTGCAGGGCCTCCAGCGGGCCGTAGCGGACCCGGGCGGCGCGCAGGGCGATCTCGACGCTCATGGTTCGAGGCTCATTTCTCGGCGCTCATGACACGATCCGGCCGCCTTCCATGGTGTGCACGGTGTGGGCGATGCCCGCGACGAGATCCGGGTCGTGTTCGACCACCAGGACGGTCAGGCCGTCCGCGGCCAGCGCGGCGAGGATCCGGGCGAGCGCGGCCGTCTCGGCGGCGTCGAGACCGGCGGCGGGCTCGTCGAGGAGCAGGGTGTGCGGCTGCCCGGCGAGCGCGCGGGCCAGCTCGACCCGGCGCAGGGTCCCGCCGGGCAGGTCCGCCGCCGTCGCGTGCCGCACGGATCCGGCGAGCCCGAGGAGACGGAGGCTCCGCTCGACGGCGGCGGGGTCCTTGCGGACGTGGCCCTGCTCCTCGCCGAGGCGGACGTTCTCCTCGACGGTGAGGGACGGGAAGACGGCGAGGCGCTGGAAGGTCCGGGCGATGCCGAGGCGGGTGCGGGCGTGGGCCGAGCGGTGGGTGATGTCGGCGCCGTCGAGGGTGATCCGGCCCTCGCGGGGGCGGACGGTGCCGGCGAGACAGTCGAAGAGGGTGCTTTTGCCCGCGCCGTTGGGGCCGACGAGTGCGGTGATGCGGGAGGGGACGAGGTCGAGGGTGACGCGGTCGAGGGCGGTGACCCCTCCGGGGCGGGTGAGAGTGAGGCCCTGGGCGCGGAGGCGGGGGACGGGGGTGGGTGCCGGTGCCTGTCTGGGTGTGGGTGCCTGCGCGGGCGGGTGGGCGGGGGGTGCGGCGCACGCCGCCGTCGGTGCCGTCGGTGCTTCCGTCGCTGGTGCTGGTGCTGGTGCTGGTGCTGGTGCTGGTGCTGGTGCTGGTGCTGGTGCTGGTGCCGGCGTCGGCGTGGGTCTCGTCCTGTCCGGGTGCCTTCCCTGCGGGAGCAGCGTCGTCAACGGGGGGATCCTGGCCGTCAGGGTGGCCAGGAGGCCCAGGGTCAACGCCGCCGTGCCCGCGTACGCGCCCGCGTCCAGGGTCGTCAGGAGGGCCGCCGCCACCAGCGGGGTCAGCAGGCTGTCCGCGCCGAGCACCAGGACCGCGGCGAACCACAGCAGGCCGCGGACCGGGTCGTACGCCTCCGGGTCGAAGGCGCGCAGGCCCATGCCGAGCAGGCCGCCGCCCAGGGCCGCCAGGGCCGCGCCCAGGACGAACGCGAGGAGCTTCAGGCCGGAGACCGCGACGCCCGACGCCTCCGCCCCCGGTTCGTGGTCCCGCAGCGCCGCGAGCGCCCGGCCCGTGCGGCCCCGGCGGAGTGCCGCCACCAGGGCCAGGCAGCCCGCGAGGACGAGGAGTTCGAGGGCGTAGAAGGCGCGGTCGTCGGAGAAGCCCGCCGGGCGGCCGAGGGACAGGCCGGCCGTCGCGTACGGCTGGGTGAGGACGAAGCGGCTCACCGCCACGCCCGTCGCCAGCGTCACCAGCGCGAGCGCCAGGCCGTGCCGGCGGATCGCCGGCCCGCCCGTGAGCAGCCCCACCGCGCCGACGAGCGGCACCGCCAGGCCCAGGGCCAGGAGGCCCGGGACCCCGCGTGCCGTGAGCAGCGCCGTGAACAGGGCGCCCAGGCCCGCGTACGCCGCCTGCCCGAGCGCGATCTGGCCGCCCCGCCCGGCCACCACGACCAGGGACAGCAGGATCACCGCGAGCGCCGGGACCTGGATCGCCGTGTGCAGGTCCGAGCCCGCGAAGCCGAGCGGGATCAGGAAGAGCACGCCGACGACGAGCCACACGGCCGCCGGCACCCGTCCGGATCGCACCGGCGGCGGCAGGGCGTCCCGGCCCTCGCCGCCGATCCCCGGCAGGACGAGCGCGGCGACCAGGAGTGCCACCACGAACAGGTTCGCCCCGACGGCCTGGACCAGCGGTCCCGCCCAGCCCTCCGGGTGCAGCCGGGTGAGCTGGGCCTGGGCGACGCCGATGGCGAGCGCGGCCAGGACCGCGACCGGCAGCGACCGCATCCGGGCGATGACGGCGACCGCGATCACCTCGACGACGACCAGCGGCATCCCGTACGGGTCGAGCCGTACGTACGGGGCGAGCAGCACCCCGGTCAGCCCGGCGGTGAACGAGCCGAAGGCCCAGCCGGCCGCCGCGACCCGGTCCGCGTCGATCCCGGAGAGCACGGCGAGCGGCCGGTTGTCGATCACGGCCCGCAGCTCCCGCCCGAACCGGGTCCACCGGGTCACCGCTCCCACCAGGCAGGCGAGCGCCACCACCGCGCCGAGCTGCGCCCAGGGATCGTCGCCGAGGAGCACGGGCACGTCGTCGTGGGCGCCCGGGCCCCACAGCAGCACCGCCGCGCCCACGAGCAGGACGAAGACGCCGATGGAGGCCACCAGGGACTGCGCCGGATTCGCCTCCCGCCGGGAGAGCGGCCGGAACACCGCGAGGTCCAGGACGAGTCCGATGCCGGGGGCGACGACGAGCAGCGTGACGAGGGCGCCCACCGGCAGCGGCCAGCCCCACACGACCACCAGCTGGCGGAGCACGTACGCGCAGATCATGGCCACCGCGCCGTGCGCCAGGTTCAGGACCCCGGTGGCCCGGTAGGTGACGACCAGTCCGATCCCGGTGAGCGCGGCGGCGCTGCCGACCGCGAGGCCGGCGAGCGTCAACTCGTACGTCAGGGAGGACATCAGGGCGGCCCCGGCTCACATACCGGACAGGGGTCCAGGGCGGTGTCGCCCACCCGCGTCGCCTCCGGCTTGCCCGCGATCAGCGGACAGTCCGGGCGATGCGCGAGCGTGCCGCCCGGGACGCGGAGCTGCGGGCCGTCGGAGGAGGGCGGGTGAGTCTCCTGCGGCCCGTGGCCGTCCTCCGCCGCGGGATCCCCGTCCGCCGCACGGCCGTCCTCGGCCGTCCCCGGGCCGCGCGGTTCCGGAGGGCGTAGGGGAATCACGTACGCCGCCACGACGAGGATCGCGCCCGCGACGATCAGGGCCGCGCCCGGCACCGTGCACGAGGCCAGGTAGGGCAGCTGACGCTCCGCGAACCGTTCGCCGGAGATCCCGTACCAGCCGAGCACGCACAGCACCGCGCCCCCGGCGGCCGCCACGAGACCGCTCCACAGCAGGATCCGGGATGCCGGCACGGCGACCTCCCTCGTCTCTTCCTCACGCTATGCCCTGATCTTGCACTATGCCCCGACACGTCCCACCCTGGAAGCATCGGACCGTACGGCCCGGAGGGACACCCGGTGGTGAGCCAGATGGTTTTCGCACGACTCGGCCGACGCCCCCGCCTCGCCGCCCTCGCGGCCGCCGCCGTCCTGGCCCTCACCCCCGTCGTCGCGGGGTGCTCCGACGACGGTGCCGGCGGCGGAGAGGGCCGCTACGACGACACCGAGACCTCCGCGGCGGCCACCGGCGCCGACGAGCCCGACGACCCCGTCGCCGCGAAGGCGGAGATCACCAAGAACTGGACGGCGTTCTTCGACCCCGAGACCCCCGCCGCCGAGAGGGTGCAGCTCCTGGAGAACGGGGAGCAGATGCAGGAGGTCCTCGGCGCCTTCGGCGGTGACGAGAACGCCGCCATGACCTCGGCGAAGGTCACCGGCGTCGAGTTCACCTCCGCCACCGAGGCCAACGTGACCTATGACCTGCTGGTCGGCGGAGCCCCCGCGCTGACCGGCTCGCAGGGCACGTCCGTCCTCCAGAACGACACCTGGAAGGTCACCGTGAAGACGCTGTGCGGCCTGGTCCAGCTGAGCGGTGTCACCGTTCCGGGCTGCTGAGGCGGGAGCGGCGCTGCTCCTGGCCCTGCTGCTCCTGCTCCTGACGGCCTGCGGCAGCCGGCTCCCGGAGCGTGCCTTCGAGACGCGGCCCACCGCCCACCCCTCCGGCGGTGAGCCGCTCCGCGTCGGGATCATCACCAGCGTCACCAGCCCCGTCGGCGGACAGGCCTTCACGGGCACGCGCGACGGGGCCCGCGCCTACTTCGACGCCCTCAACGCGCGCGGCGGCCTGGACGGGCGCCGGATCGAGGTCGAGACCTGCGACGACGGCGGCAGCGGTGTCGGCAACAACGCGTGCGTGCACCGGCTGATCGACGAGCGCGGGGTCTTCGCCCTGGTCGCCACCACCGCCCTCGACTACGCGGGCGCGCCCCTGGTCTCCCGTGCCGGAGTGCCCGACATCGGCGGCCAGCCGCTCACCCCCGCGTACGACACCTATCCGCACCTGTACGGGATCTACGGAAGCTCGGCCCCGCGCACCGGGAAGGAACCCGGCTGGGGCGGGGTCCTGTACGGCGGGACCGAGGTCTACCGCTGGTTCGAGCAGGAGAAGGGGGCACGGACCGCCGCCGTGGTCTCCTACAACCAGACCGCGTCCGCCGCGTACGCCCGGCTGGTCACCCGGGGGCTGCGCGCCGAGGGATACCGGGTCGTCGAGGAGCAGGTGGACTTCGCCCTGCCCAACTTCCGCGCGGTCGCCGCCGATCTGCGGGCCCAGCACGTCGACGTCCTCTTCGACGCCATGGACACCCATGGCAACGTCCGACTGTGCGAGGCGATGGAGGCGCTCGGCGTACGGGTCGACGCCAAGGTCACCAACGTGCAGAACTGGTCCTCGTCCGTCGCCCGAGACTACGCCCGCGCGCCCGGCTGCCGGGACGCCCTCTGGGTGACCGGCGCGAGCCGCAACCACCAGGACACCGGGCATCCGGCGGTCCGCGAGTTCCGGGCGGCGATGGGGGACCGGCCGCTGTCGCAGTGGCAGCTGGAGGGATGGGCGGCGGCGATGTGGTTCACCGACGCGGCCCGCTCCTGCCTCGCGGGGCGGGGAGACGACGGCGCGGAGAGCGGTGCCGCAGACGGCGGGGAGAGCGGTGGGGCAGCAGGCGGGGCGGACGGCGGGGAGCGCGGTGGGGCAGCAGGCGGGGCGGACGGCGGGGAGCGCGGTGGCGCCGGCGGTGTGCTCACCCGGGGGTGCGTGGAGGAGTACCTGAACCGCCCGGGGGCGTACACCGCGCGGGGACTGCTGCTCCCCGTCCTCTTCGAGCACCTCGCGGAACCGCCGGCGACCCGGAACACCTGCCTCTCCGTGGCCCGTTGGCAGGACGGCCGGGGCTGGGTGAGCCAGGGCGAGATGACGGAGAACTGCGCGACCGTGCCCCAGCTCGGCTACCGCCCCTGACCCTGCCCCGGCTACGGGCTGTGAACGGCCCCCCTTCACCGGCAGTACAGTCGGGCGACCGATCAACTGACCGGGGGGAACCGGCAGCGCGATGCGTATTTCCTTTCTGCTCCACAACGGATACCACTACGGCGGCACCATCCGGACGACCTTCACCCTCGCCGAGGAACTGGCGAAACGTCATGAGGTGGAGATCGTCTCGGTGTTCCGCCACCGCGACCGCCCGCTCCTCGGCCTGCCCTCCGGAGTGACGCTGCGCCACCTCGTCGACCTGCGCAAGGACAGCCCCGGATACGACGGCGACCACCCCGACCTCCACCGGCCCGCCGAGGTGTTCCCGCGCGGTGACGGACGCTGGAAGCAGTACAGCGCGCTCACCGACGCCCGGATCGGGGAGCACCTGCGCGGCGTCGAGGCCGACGTCCTCGTCGGCACCCGCCCCGGGCTCAACGTGCAGCTCGTCCGACAGGCCCGGCGGGGGCCGGTCCTCGTCGGACAGGAGCACCTGATCCTCGACGGCCACACCTTCCGGCTGCGCCGGGACATCGGCCACGAGTACGCGCTCCTCGACGCCGTCACCACCGTCACCGAGGCGGACGCCCGCGCCTACCGGAAGCTCGGGCTGCCCGGCGTACGCGTCGAGTCCGTGCCCAACAGCGTGCCCGCGCCCCCGGTACCGCCCGCCGACCCCGCGGCGAAGACCGTCGTCGCGGCGGGCCGGCTCACCCGCGTCAAGCGGTACGACCTGCTGATCGACGCGTTCGCCGAGGTGGCCGCCGACCACCCCGGGTGGAAGCTGCGGATCTACGGCAGCGGGGACGCCGTCCAGAACCTCAAGGGGCCGCTGACCCGGCAGATCGAGGACCGGGGCCTCGGCGGGCAGGTCTTCCTCATGGGTTCGGCGACCCCGCTGGAACCGGAGCTGGCCAAGGGCTCGATCGCAGCGGTGACCTCGCAGCGCGAGTCCTTCGGCATGACCATCGTCGAGGCGATGCGCTGCGGACTCCCGGTGGTCTCCACCGACTGCCCGCACGGGCCGGGCGAGATCATCGAGGACGGGGTCGACGGCTTCCTCGTGCCGGTCGACGACGTGGCGGCGTTCGCGCGGGCGCTGCGCCGGCTCGTCGAGGACGACGAGCTGCGGGCCAAGACGGCGCGGGCGGCGCTCGACGCGTCCGAGCGGTTCGACCCGGTCCGGATCGCCGCCCGGCACGAGGCGCTGTGGACGGAGCTCGTCGAGCGGGGCGCGAGCCTGCGCACCCACCCGAAGGCCCGGGTGACGCTGCACGCCGGGACCGGTCGGATGATCGACGCGGTCTACGCCCTGAAGGCGCGGGCCGGCCGACTCGTCCGCCGCTTCCGCTGACGGGCCGGAGAGCCGGCCGTCCGGAGAACAGCCCGCGCTGGAGAGCCGACGGGCTGGGGAACTGACGGGCCGGAGAACTGACCGGCCGGAGAACTGTAGGGCCGGAGAACTGTCCGGCCGCCCGTTCATCGAGGACAGAAGTCGTCCGCGAGGGCTGGCAGACTCGGGGCCATGTTGGAGACCTCCGCACGGCTCTTGCGTCTGCTCTCGTTGCTCCAGGCCCACCGCGAGTGGTCCGGTGCCGACCTCGCCGACCGGCTCGGGGTGACGTCCCGCACCGTACGACGGGACGTCGACCGGCTCCGCGAGCTCGGCTACCCGGTCAACGCGAGCCCCGGCACCGGCGGCGGGTATCAGCTGGGCGCCGGGGCCGAGCTGCCGCCGCTGCTCCTCGACGACGAGGAGGCCGTGGCGGTCGCCGTCGGCCTGCGCGCCGCCGCCGGGCAGGGGGTCGAGGGCATCGGCGAGAGCTCCGTCCGCGCCCTGGCCAAGCTGGAGCAGGTGCTTCCGGGGCGGCTGCGGCGCCGGGTGAGCGCCCTGAACGCCTTCACCGTCCCGATGCTGCGCACCCCGCGCGAGCGGATCGACCCGGCCGTCCTCACCGAACTCGCCAACGCCTGCCGGGACACCGAACGGCTGCGCTTCGAGTACCGGGACCACGGCGGGGCCACCACCCGCAGGAACGTCGAGCCGCACCGGCTGGTCTGCAGCGAACGGCGCTGGTACCTGGTCGCCTGGGACGTGGACCGGGCCGACTGGCGCACCTTCCGCGCCGACCGGATCGTGCCGACGCCGCCGCACGGGCCGCGCTTCCCGCCCCGCGAGCCGCCGGCCGAGGATCTGGCCGCCTATGTGGCGAAGGGCGTGTCCACCTCGGCGTACGCGACCGAGGCGACGATCCGGCTGCACGTGCCGCTCGCCGAGGCCGCCGCTGCCGTCGGCGCGGCCGACGGCGTCCTGACGGCGGACGGGGAGGACGCCTGCCTGCTCAGGACGGGGGCCCACAGCCTCGACGTGATGGTGATCCACGTGTCGCTGATCGGCTTCGAGTTCGAGGTGCTCGACCCGCCGGAGCTGGTCGACCGGGTGCGGGCGCTCAGGGACCTGTTGTCCCGGTCCCTCGATCGCTCGGCCTCCGCTCCGGCGGCGGGCTCGTGAGCCGCATCCGCTCGTAGGCCGCGAACTCGGGGTGGTGCAGGTCGAAGGCCGGTGCCTCGGAGCGGATCCGGGGGACTGCGTCGAAGTTGTGCCGGGGCGGCGGGCAGGAGGTGGCCCACTCGAGAGAGCGGCCGAAGCCCCACGGGTCGTCGACCTCGACCTTCGGCCCGTACAGCGTGGTCCGCCACACGTTGTAGAGGAACGGCAGGGTGGACGCGCCGAGCAGGAAGGCGCCGATGGTGGAGACGGTGTTGAGGGCGGTGAAGCCGTCCGCCTCCAGGTAGTCGGCGTACCGCCGGGGCATGCCCTCCGCGCCGAGCCAGTGCTGCACCAGGAACGTCAGGTGGAAGCCGGTGAAGAGGGTCCAGAAGTGGATCTTCCCGAGCCGTTCGTCGAGCATCCGGCCGGTGAACTTGGGCCACCAGAAGGTGAAGCCGGCGAAGGTCGCGAAGACGACCGTGCCGAAGACCGTGTAGTGGAAGTGGGCGACCACGAAGTACGAGTCGGTGACCTGGAAGTCCATCGGCGGCGAGGCGAGGATGACCCCGGTGAGGCCGCCGAAGAGGAACGACACCAGGAAGCCGACGCACCACAGCATCGGGGTCTCGAAGGAGAGCGAGCCCCGCAGCATCGTCCCGGTCCAGTTGAAGAACTTCACCCCGGTGGGCACCGCGATGAGGAACGAGAGCAGGGAGAAGAACGGCAGCAGCACCGCGCCCGTCGCGAACATGTGGTGGGCCCAGACGACCACCGACAGTCCGGTGATCGCCATGGTGGCGGCGATCAGTGTGGTGTAGCCGAAGATCGGCTTGCGGGCGAAGACCGGGATGATCTCGCTGACGATCCCGAAGAACGGCAGCGCGATGATGTAGACCTCGGGGTGGCCGAAGAACCAGAAGAGGTGCTGCCAGAGCAGCGCTCCGCCGTTCTCGGGCTGGAAGACCACGGAGCCGAGGCGCCGGTCCGCCTCCAGGACGAGCAGGGCCGCGGCGAGCACGGGGAAGGCGACGATCACCAGGACCGCCGTGAAGAGCACGTTCCAGGTGAAGATCGGCATCCGGAACATGGTCATGCCGGGCGCCCGCATCCCGATGATGGTCGCGAGGAAGTTCACCGAGGTCAGAATGGTGCCGAAGCCGGAGAGCGCGAGCCCCACGATCCACAGGTCGACGCCGGCGCCGGGGGACCGCTCCAGGCTGTTGAGCGGGGCGTAGGCGGTCCAGCCGAAGGCGGCCGGACCGGTCGGCGTGAGCAGCGCGCCGACCACCATCAGGCTCCCGAAGAGGAACAGCCAGTACGAGAACATGTTCAGCCGCGGGAAGGCGACGTCGGGCGAGCCGATCTGCAGCGGCACCAGTTCGTTGGCGAAGCCGGCGAAGGTCGGCGTGGCGAAGAGCAGCAGCATGATCGTGCCGTGCAGGGTGAAGGCCTGGTTGAACTCCTGGTTCGTGACCAGCTGGAGTCCCGGGCGGGCCAGCTCGGCCCGCATCAGCATCGCCATCAGTCCGGCGATGAGGAAGAAGGCGAACGCGGTCACCAGATAGAGGTGGCCGATCTTCTTGTGGTCGGTGGTGGTGAGCCAGTCGATCAGGATCCGGCCGTGCCGCTCGCGGCTCGATTCGACGGTCGCGGTCGCTGTCCCGTTGCCCATCCTGCCTCCGCTTCGCGGTCGTCCCGGCTCCGCGTCTCCGGGCGTTCGGACAGCGTAAGCATTGTGTAAGGGAAGAGTGTGCGGCTCGCGTGCGCGTCGCCGATGCAATTCGGGACGGCGGAGCGGGAAGCGCTGAATTACCCGAGTTCTATCGGCCCTTGCGACCCTTGGTGCGAACTGCCGGATGCCCTTGGGAATTCCTGGAGAAACGGCCGGAATCCATGTCGCGGAGTGACGGGGATCATGCCGAGCATACGTCGAGAACTTGTGACACAAGCGTGACCGCCAAGGTACTAACGTGAGGTCCATGGCACCCACATCGCGCACTCCCGAACCGTCCCGCGACGCCCCCGAGTCCTATGTGGGCCTCGATGCGGAAGACGCTGCACGGCTCGCCAGGACGCGGGGCTGGAGCACCGTGAGGTCGCTCCCGCCCGGCTCGATCATCACGATGGAGTACCTCGCCGGACGCATCAACTTCGAGGTCCAGGACGGCACGGTCACCCGCTGCTGGCTCGGCTGAGAGACACGCGCCGGCACGCCGGGCGACCCCGGCGTGTTCGTACCCGGGCATACGGAAGGGGCCCGGCCGACGGGTCGGGCGGGGGCATTTCCCATTTGTGGTTTCAGGGGGTTCGTGGCCACAACGAGGCGCCAGGGGGGGGCCAACAGACACCCCCACACAGGGCGGCCGGACCACAC
>NZ_JBVHZJ010000047.1:47924-65150 GCF_055574655.1 Streptomyces sp. NPDC029956
TGTTGGCTGAGGGGAAAAACACACGCGGAAACCCGGGGCGCCCTCGGGGGTTTCGCACCGGGGCAGAGGAGGGGTCCCCGCCGGGTTTCTTGCCTGGGCCCCTTCCGTATGCGTGCGTGCGGGTGCTCGCGGTCAGCCGCGGGTCGCCGGGGCGCGGCCGCCGGCCACTCCCGCGCGGGTCGCCGGAGCACGGCCGCCGGCCACCCCGGCGGGCCCGCGGACCGGCTCCTCTGAGCCGGGCGGACGCTGCGGGAAGTACCCCGGGCGGGGTCCTCCGGAGGCCACGGGCAGCGAGGGGACCAGACGGCGACGGTCCCGCAGCCGGTCCCGTACCCGGTCGCGCAGGGCGAGGATCCACGACTCGGCCACGGCGAGGACCGGCTCGCACCAGGGCAGGGCGAGCAGGATCAGCAGTCCGGCGGCCCAGCCCAGGAGGACGTCGCTCAGCCAGTGCGTGCCCAGATAGACCGTGGTGAGTCCGACACCGAGCGCGACCACGGCGGAGAGCGCCGACAGATAGCGCCTGGCCCTCGGGGTGGTCGCGAGATAGGCGAGGATGCCCCAGGTCACGACCGCGTTGGCGGTGTGACCCGAGGGGAATATGTCGCCGCCCGCGAAGAGCTCGGCGGAGCCGACCTCGGTCGCGTAGTGGGGTCCGAGACGGCCGAGCCCGAGCTTGACCGCGCCGACCGTGACGTTCAGCAGCAGGAGGGCGGCGCCGAGGCAGAGCAGCGGCCGCAGGGTGTGCTGGCGCCAGGAGCGCCAGCCCAGCCAGGCGGCCACCATGACGGCCGTGGGGCCGCGCTGGCCGAGGACGACGTAGTAGTCGAGGAAGCCGTGGATCTCCGGCCACTGCTGATAGGGCCGGAAGAGCATGATCTTCCAGTCGAGGGTCACCAGCCACGTCGAGAGCAGCACGGCGACGACCATGGCGAGATAGAACGCCGACGTCCCGCCGAAGAGGGCGAGACGCGTGCGGGTCATCCGCGGGACCTCTATCTTCGGCGGTTCCGGCTCCCGGTCCAGCCGGGCAAAGATGTCGGTACGCACCCAATCGACGTTACAGGGAGTGAGTAGCAGACCCGGTCGTTCCGGTCTGTTCGTGATGTTGATGTGATGTGGAGTAGGTCTCAGTCGGTGACCTATTACCGGCGTCCGTCGGGAAATCCGATGACCTTCCGCCGTATTGCCGCGGGGTCGATTTCGGAAGCGTGTTTGAGCGCGCGGGAATTGCTTCAAACAGGTGTCCGTACGTCATTCCATGCGACGCGCGGGCCGCCCCGAGTGGCGTACGCCACACCGCGCGGCCCGCCGGGGTGAGAGCTGCACCACGCGCTCGGGCCTTGAACTCGCGTACGCTGACGGCTCACTCGCCCGTCGATGCCGGGCCGCCCCAGGGGCATAAGCCCTGGTCGGGAGCCGCCGAGCGCGAGAGCTTCACTGGGAGGTACGTACATGTCGCGGACGAACACGGCCCCAGCACCACCGCGTGCCACAGCCGACGGCGGAGCCAACCGCTGGGTCGTCCTCGTCGTCCTCTGCGTCAGCCTTCTCGTGGTCGCGCTCGACGCGACCATCCTCCACGTCGCGATCCCCTCGCTCACCGAGGACCTGCGCCCCAGCTCCACCGCGCTGCTCTGGATCGTCGACGCCTACCCCTTGATCTGCGCCTCGCTCCTGATCCTCTTCGGCACCCTCGGGGACCGGGTCGGACGGCGCAGAGTCCTGCTCCTCGGATACGCACTGTTCGGCATCGCCTCGGCGGTCGCCGCGCTCGCCACCGAACCCTCGGTCCTCATCGGGGCCCGGGTGCTCCTCGGCGTCGGCGGCGCCATGATCATGCCCGCCACGCTCTCCATCCTCCGGGCGGTCTTCCCCGACCGGCGGGAGCGAGCCACGGCCATCGGCATCTGGACGGCGGTCGCCGCGATAGGGGCCGCCACCGGACCCGTGCTCGGCGGCTTCCTCGTCGAGCACTACTGGTGGGGCTCCGTCTTCCTCATCAACATTCCGCTGATGGCACTGATCCTGCCGCTCGGCCGCCGCCTCCTCCCCGAGTCCCGTGGCGTCGCCGACGGGCCCTGGGACGTGCTCGGCGCGCTCATGGCCGCCGCCGGTGTGCTCGGCTGCGTCCTCGGGGTCAAGCGCGCCGGCGCCGGCGAACCGCTCCTCGCGTTCCCGACCGCCGGGCCGCTGCTGCTCGGCGCCGCGCTCCTCGTCCTCTTCGTACGGCGTCAGAGGCGGCGCCCCCACCCGCTGATCGACATGCGGCTCTTCTCCCGGGCCGCCTTCACCACCTCGGTCGGCTGCATCGTGCTCGCGATGCTGGCCCTGGTCGGCCTGCAGCTCATCGCCGTCCAGTATCTCCAGCTGGTGCTCGGCCTCAGCCCGCTGGAGACCGGGCTGCGACTGCTGCCGCTCACCTTCGCCGCGATGGCCGCCGGTGCCACCGGCTCGTACACCCTGCGCCGGATCGGACCCCGCCGGATGGTCGGCTGGGGCTTCGTCCTCACCGCCGCCGCCGTGCTGCTGCTCACCTTCATGGGGCAGCACGACCGGCCGCTGCTGCTCACGGTGGGCTTCGTACTGCTCGGCTTCGGCCTGCAGACCACGCTCTTCTCGGCGTACGAGTCGATGCTCAGCGAGGCCCCGCAGCGGAGCGCGGGCGCCGCCGCCTCGATCGGCGAGACCTCGTACCAGCTCGGCGCCGGCATGGGCACCGCCCTGCTCGGCAGTGTGATGAACGCGGCGTACGGCCCCGGACTGGCCGCGATCCCCGGCGTGCCCGCGGAGGCGAGCCGGGCCGCGGCGAACTCGCTCGGCGAGGCCTACCAGGTCGCCGACCAGCTCGGTGGCGCGGCGGGCGGCGCGCTGCACCAGGCCGCCCGGCACGCCTTCGTGAACGGGCTGCACATCACGCTCTTCGTGAGCGCGGGACTGCTGCTGCTCGGCGCGGCGATGGCCCGGCGCCTGCCCCGGGTGATGGAGTGCCCGGTGGATCCGGAGGAGGAGATGTCCTCCGGTGTCCCGGCGGCGGAGCCGCCGGTGCTGTCGAAGACGGCTCCGTCCGGGACGGCCGGGTCCGAGCCCGTCCGGTCCGCGCCGGTGCCGTCGAAGCCGACGGGGGTCGTGCGGTGCCCGGAGTCGTCCGAGGTCCTGGAGCTCGCCGACCCGTCCGAGCCGCGGGTGCCCGCGACCCGGGAAGCGATCGAGCCCGCCGGCTCGGGGCGTCCGGCGCACTGACCCGATCCCCGGGGGATGCCCGGCCGGCCGGCGGACCCGCTCAGCTCTGGTTGAAGAAACCGTCCTGCCGGCGCCGGCCCGTCTCACCGGTGACGATCTGGGTGTCGGCCGGGGTCAGCAGGAAGACCCGCGTCGCCACGCGCTCGATCGAACCGCGCAGACCGAAGGCGAGACCGGCGGCGAAGTCGACCACGCGCTTGGCGTCGTTCGCCTCCATCGCGGTCAGGTTCACGATCACCGGAACACCGTCCCGGAAGAGCTCGCCGATGCCGCGGGCGTCCCGGAAGCCGTCGGGGGAGACGGTGGCGATGCGTCGGCCCCGGTCCTCGGCGGTGTCCGTGGCCACCCGGACCCGGGGGTCCGTCACCCAGGCGTCGCCGCCCTCGGCACCGTCGGCGTACTCGTCGTCGTAGTAACGCTCGTCGTTGTCCTCGACGAGTCCCAGCCAGGCACTCGCCTTGCGCACCGATCCCATGGACGCCTCCTTTCACGCGGTCACTTGTGGTTCCGCAATCCCTATCGTCCTTCATGATGCGGATCGCGCGCCAAGTGGATAGTCGGCGCGCACGGGATTCGTGACGGTACTGGTGCAGAACGTGAGCACCGTTTCCTGGCGATTAGTCAGGAAACTTGCGGTATGCGGGGCCTGGGGGAGGGCCATGTAGCTGAAAATATGAAAGTCGGGCCACAAGGGTGACGATGGGCGCGTACGGGTGAACGGCCCCGCTCGCTACGATGCCGCGAGGCCGTCCGGCGGTCCATAGCCCGGCCCAGATTCACGACTCACGGGGGAGTCCATGTTCGGAATCGTCAGACCCTGCACCCACCGGCTCACCGACGGGCTCAAGACCGAGTGGATGGCCCATCTCTGTGGCCTCTGCCTGGCACTTCGCGCCGACCACGGCCAGTTCGCCCGGGTCGTCACCAACTACGACGGGCTCATCGTCTCCGTTCTGACGGAGGCTCAGACCGGCGTCACGGAGGCGGGCCGTCGCACGGCCGGGCCCTGCGCGCTGCGCGCCATGCGGACCGCACCCGTGGCCCAGGGCGAGGGCGCCCGGCTCGCCGCCGCCGTCTCGCTCGTCCTCGCCTCGGCGAAGGTACGGGACCACGTCGCCGACCGGGACGGGCTGTTGGCCCGGCGACCCGCCGCCGCCGCGGCCCGCCGCGTCGCCCGCTCCTGGGACAAGGCGGGAGCCAGGACCGGCCGTGCCCTCGGCTTCGACACCGCCGTCCTCGTCGACGCCGTCGACCGCCAGACCGGGATCGAGGCCCTCGCCGGACCCGGCACCTCCCTGCTCACCGTCACCGAACCGACCGAGACCGCCACCGCGGCCGCCTTCGCGCACACCGCCGTCCTCGCCGGACGGCCCGGGAACGCGGAGCCGCTCGCCGAGGCGGGCCGGCTCTTCGGCCGCCTCGCCCACCTCCTCGACGCCGTCGAGGACCAGACCGCCGACGCGGAGAAGGGCGCCTGGAACCCGCTCACCGCGACCGGCACCTCCCGCGAGGAGGCCCGCCGGCTCGCCGACGACGCCCTGCACGGCATCCGCCTCGCTCTGAAGGACGCCGAGTTCGCCGACGACAAGCTGGCGCACGTCCTGCTCGCCCACGAACTCCGCACCTCGGTGGACCGCGCCTTCGGTACGACGACCTGCGCGCACGGGGCGCCGGGGGCCGGACAGGGCATGCCGGGCGGCCATGCCCACGGCGCCCACGGCCCGGTGCCCGGCAACCCGTACGCCCCCGGCCCCGGCGGCCCGGGTGGTCCCTACGCCCCCGGGCCCGGCGGCCCCGGGGGGCCCGGCGGTCCCTTCCCGCCCGGGCCCCCGAACCGGCGCGGCCTGATCGCCGGATGCGCCCTCTGGGTGGGCCTCGCCTGCACCTGCCAGATGTGCTGCGGCACCTTCGAGGACCCCTGGAGCCGCCAGCGGCGCGAAGGGCTCTGCCAGCAGTGCGACCCCGGCAGCTGCTGCGACTGCTGTGACTGCTGCAGCAACTGCTCCTGCTGCGAGGGCGACGGCTGCTGCGGGGACTGCGGCTGCGGCTGCGACTGCTGACGCCCCGTCGGACGTCCGGGCGCCGCCCTACCTCTTCGGTGCCGGGAGCTCCGGCGGGGAGATCTGCGAGGTGGCGATGCCCGACCCCGTCACGCCCCACTTCCGCAGGATCCTGTCGTACGTCCCGTCCGCCTTCAGGCCGTTCACCGCGGCCTGGAAGGCGGGCGCGAGCGGCGTGCCCTTCTTGAAGGCGAAGCCGACGTCGAGCCGCCGGTACTCGTTGAGGAACTTCACGTTCTTCTGCTGTGTCACCGCGTACCGCACCCCGTTGATCGTGTTCATCACGACATCGCTGCGGCCCTGCTGGAGCGACATCCAGATCGCCCCGGTCTCGCTGTAGACGTTCACCTCGTACGGCTTCCTGCCCGCCTCCGCGCACCGGCCCTTGTTCTGCTCCAGGGTCCGTTCGAAGGTGGTGCCCGCGTTCACGGCCACCTTCAGACCGCACAGCTGCGTGAGGTCGGTGACCGCCTTCAGCGGGCTGTCCGCGCGGCTCGCGAAGCCCTGGCCGTCGTTGATGTAGGTCACGAAGTCGATGGCCTTGCGCCGCTCCTCCGTCACACCGAAGTTCCCGGTGCCGACGTCGTACTTGCCGCTGCCGAGCGCCGGCAGGATCGCCTCGAACCCGACCACCTCGCGCTTGAGCTCCAGGCCGAGGGCCTTCGCCACGCCCGCGGCGAAGTCGGCGTCGACCCCCACGACGGTCCTGCCGTCGGGCAGATACGCCGAGCTGGGCGGGGTGGCGACGGACGAGGCGATCGTGAAACCGCCCCGCTGCCGCACCTCGGCGGGCAGCAGCTTCACCGCCGCCTCGTTCCTCTTCACCGCCGACACCACGTCCTCCGTCGGGAGCGCGCCCTTCGCGGCCCCCGCGGCGCCCGGCGCCCCCGAGGCACCGGCCGGGGCCGTCGCGGGTTCGCCGCCCGCGCAGGCGGTCAGGGTGAGGGCGGCGCCGGTGATCAGGGCGAAGACAAGGGCGGTGCGTGCGGTGCCGGGACGCGTGCGCGTGGTCATGGCTTCGGGTTCTCCAGGGTTTTCTCGAACGGCAGCGGGCCGATCGACTCGGGATCGGCGGACACGTCGAAGAGCGGGCGGTAGCCGCTCGCCAGATAGAGGCCCCTGGCCTCCGGCTGACGCGGTCCGGTCGTGAGATAGAGGCGGGAGTAGCCGCGTGCGGCGGCCTCCCGTTCGAGCACGGTCAGGACCCGGCGGGCGAGCCCGCGCCTGCGGTGCGCCGAGTGGGTCCAGATCCGCTTCAGTTCGGCGGTGTCGTCGTCGTAGCGGCGGTACGCGCCGCCCGCCACGGGCCGGCCCTGCTCCAGCAGGAGCAGGAAGGCGCCGTGCGGCGGGGCGAACTCCTCCGCCGGGTAGCGGCTCAGATCGTGCGCGGAGCCGTACCGGGTCGTGTACTCGTGCGCCAGCTCGTCGAGGAGCGGGCGCGCCAAGGGGTCGGTGGTCGTGGTCCGGTGCACGGACAACGCGAAGGTCATGACGGTCCTTCAGGACGAAGGAGGGCAGCCCCTCAGAACGAAGGAGGGCGGCGCGGCAGAGCGAGGGGAGGGGAGAGCGCAGGCACGACGAGGTGCCTGGATGTGAAGGCGCCGCGGAGAACAGCACGCGGACGGGGCGGAGCCGGAGGTCGGCTCACCGAGCAGCGGGTCGGCTCAACAGGAAGAGGACCACACGCGACCGAAGTCGATGTGGGAGCGCGTGACCAGCTGCTGCGAGTGCATGGCCACAGTGGAACAGGCATCCGTGCCCGCGTCAACCGCGATGAGACGTACAGCTCACAGTGCGGACACCCTTGACAGCAGGGCCCGTTGACCGCATAGCCTCGAAGGGTGGATCGGGTTGAGGGGCCCGGTTCCGTGCTCACCGCGTGTGAAGGCGCACCCCGTGTTCGATCCGCCTCTGGCATCCACGGAGTCTTCGTATGTCCGCGACCCTGGTCAAGACCCCCTCCACGGCCCCGCCGGCCGAACCACCGCCCCGCATCGTCCCCGCCCGCCGCGCCGGGCAGTGGACCGCCGCGGGCCTCGTCCTCCTCCTGCTCGCCCTCGGCCTGGTCTCGGTCGTCCGCAACAAGGCCTTCCAGTGGGACGTGGTCGCGGAGTACTTCACCTCCGCGTCCGTCCTGCGCGGACTCGGCCTCACCCTGTGGCTGACCGCCCTCGTCATGGCACTCGGCTTCGTCCTCGGCACCCTGCTCGCCGTGCTCAGACTCTCCGCCAACCCCGTTCTGCGTGCGGTGAGTTGGGGATACGTCTGGTTCTTCCGGTCCACCCCGATCCTGGTCCAGCTGCTCTTCTGGTTCAACATCGGCGCGCTCTACCCGCAGATCCTCGGCGTCAGCACGGTCAACCTCCTCGGCCCCGTGTCCGTCGCCGTCATCGGCCTCACCCTCCACGAGGCCGCCTACGCCGCCGAGGTGGTGCGCGGCGGCATCCTCTCCGTCGACCGCGGCCAGCTGGAGGCCGCCCAGTCCCTCGGCCTCGGCCGGTGGCGCCGGCTCTCCCGGATCGTGCTGCCGCAGGCCATGCGGGCCATCGTCCCGCCGGCCGGCAACATGCTGATCGGCACCCTCAAGGGCACCTCGATCGTCTCCGTGATCGCCGTCCAGGACCTGCTCTACTCGACCCAGCTCGTCTACCACCGCACGTACGAGGTCATCCCGCTGCTGCTCGTGGCCACGCTCTGGTACGTCGCCGTCACCTCCGTCCTCAGCCTCGGCCAGCACTACGTCGAGCGCCACTACGCCCGCGGTACGGCGGGTGCGCGATGAGCCCGCCCGCCTCGACGCTCGCGCTCGTGATCGTGGGCGCCGGGCCGCGCGGAACCGGCTTCCTCGAACGGCTCGCCGCCAACCTGCCCGAGCTGTACGGCGACCGCCCCCTCGACCTCCACCTCGTCGACCCGCACCCGCCGGGCCCCGGCCGCATCTGGCGCACCGCGCAGTCCCCGCTGCTCTGGATGAACTCCCGGGCCGAGGACGTCACCATGTTCACCGATGAGACCGTCGACCTGGCGGGCCCCGTCCGACCCGGCCCCACCGTCGCCGAATGGGCCGGCATCGAGGGCCGCACCTTCCCCACCCGCCCCCAGCAGGGCGCCTATCTGCGCTGGGTCTTCGAGCGGGCCCGGGCCGCGCTGCCCGCCTCCGTCTCCGTCCACGAGCACCGCACCACCGCCCTGCGGATCGGCGGCCCGCGCGAGGGGCGCCAGCGGGTCTGGCTGGAGGGTTCCGCCGCGCCCCTCCTCGCCGACCTCGTCGTCCTCACCGTCGGCCACCTCGACGCCGAACCCGACCCGGAGCAGCGGGCCCTCGCCGGCTTCGCCGCCCGCCACGGCCTCGTCCACCTGCCGCCCGACTTCACCGCCGACACCGACCTGAGCGCCCTGCCCGCCGGCGAGGCCGTTCTCGTCCGCGGCTTCGGGCTCGCCTTCGTCGACCTCATGGTGCTGCTCACCGAGGGCCGCGGCGGACGGTACGAGGGCGAGGGCGACGCGCTGGTCTACGTACCCTCCGGCAAAGAACCGGTGTTGTACGTCGGCTCGCGCCGGGGCGTCCCGTACCACTCGAAGATCGGTTACGCCCTCGACGGCGAACGGCCCCCGCTGCCCCGCTTCTTCGGCCCCGAGCAGACCGACGCCCTGCTGCGGAGGACCGGGTCGATCGACTTCCGGCGCGATGTGTGGCCCCTGATCGACAAGGAACTCGGCTGGGCCCACTACCACCGGCTCTTCTCCACCCACCCCGAGCGGACCACGCTCGCGTGGGCCGACTTCGAACCGGCCTACGCGGCGGCTGCGCCCCGCGGGGCCGAACTCGCCGCAGTCGTCGCCGCGGCCGTCCCCGACCCGGCCGACCGGCTCGACCTGGACGCCCTCGACCACCCCCTGGACGGCATCCGCTTCGCCTCGGCGGAAGCCCTCCAGCACGGTCTGCGCGCCTACATCACCGACGACCTCACCCGCCGTCACGACCCCGCCCACAGCTCCGACGCCGCCGTCTTCGCCGGCCTGCTCTCCGTCTACGGACAGCTCCTCCGGCTCGGGAACCGCATCGACACCGGCGACTGGTGGCACGGCTTCTTCAGCTACCTCGCCTCCGGGCCGCCCGGCCCCCGGCTGCGCCGGCTCCTCGCCCTCTCCCGCGCGGGTGTCGTCCGCTTCCTCGGCCCCCGGGTCACCGTCGAGGCCGACGAGGAGCGCGGAGTCTTCCGTGCCGCGTCCGTCGCCGTACCCGGGGAGTGGACCGAGGCACGCGCCCTGGTCGAGGCCCGGCTCCCCGACCCCACCCTCGAACTCACCCGCAGCCCGCTGCTGCGCGCCCTGCACGAGGAGGGCGCCCGGGCCACCACCAGCGGCCTCCTCGTCGTCGACCCCGTCGACGGCCGGGTCCTCGACGTCGACGGACGTCCGCACCCGCGCCGCTTCGCGCTCGGTCCGCACACCACCGCGCGGACCGACAGCGCCTTCACCCGGCCCCGTACCGGCGGGGTCGCCTTCCGGCAGAACGACGTCACCGCGCGGGCGGCGCTGACGTTCCTGCGCGACCGGGCGTGTCGGCTCCCCGCCCCGCTCAGCGCCTGATCCCCTCCCGCCTCCCGCTGCCCGACCCCCTTTCCGAGGAACCGCCATGTCTCTCACCAGCGATCCGCCCGCCACCAGAGCCGTCGTGAAGGAACCGGTGGTGGGCCCCGAACTCGTGGTCGTCCCCGTGCGGCACCCCTGGCGCTGGGTGGCCGTCGCCGTCACCGCCGTGCTGCTCGTCCAGTTCGTCCACGGGCTCGTCACCAACCCCGGCTGGGAGTGGGACGTCTTCGCCGCGTTCTTCACCACCGAGACCGCCCTCCGGGCCGTCTGGGTCACCCTCCAGCTCACCTTCTACGGCACCGCTCTCGGGTTCGCGATCGGCATCGTGCTCGCCTTCATGCGCCTGTCGGCCAGCCCGTTCCTGCGGTCGGTGGCCTTCGGCTACATCTGGGCCTTCCGGTCGATCCCGCTCATCGTCCAGCTGCTCTTCTGGTTCAACCTCGCCTATCTCTACAAGGAACTGAGCATCGGCATCCCCTTCGGACCGAGCTTCCTCTCCTTCGACACGATGGGTCTGGTCGGCGAGATGAGCGCCGCGGTCCTCGGGCTCGCCCTGCACCAGGCGGCCTACGCGGCGGAGATCGTCCGCGGCGGTGTACTCGCCGTGGACGAGGGCCAGTTGCAGGCCGCGTCCTCCCTGGGCATCCCGCGGCTCCGGCAGGTGCGGCGGATCGTCCTGCCGCAGGCGATGCGCTCGATCCTGCCCAACGCCGCCAACGAGATCATCTCGCTCTTCAAGGGCACCTCGATCGTCTCCGTCATGGCGATCGGCGAACTCTTCTACCAGGTCCAGGTCGTCTACGGACGCAACGGACGCGTCGTCCCGCTCCTGATGGTCGCCACCGCCTGGTACGTCCTGCTCACCACCGCGCTCTCCGTCGTCCAGCACTACGTCGAACGCCACTACGCGAAGGGGAGCGTCCGATGAGCTCCGTCACCGTCGACCCGCCCGCCGGGGCCCCGTCCGCCACCACCGCCAAGGTCGAGATCCGGGCCGTCCACAAGACCTTCGGCCCCCTCCACGTCCTGCGCGGCATCGACCTGGACGTCGCCGCCGGCGAGGTCACCGTCGTCCTCGGCCCCTCCGGCTCCGGCAAGTCCACCCTGCTGCGGACCATCAACCACCTGGAGAAGGTCGACAGCGGCACCGTCAGCGTCGACGGCACCCTCGTCGGATACCGCCGCTCCGGCAACAAGCTCTACGAGCTGCGCGAGCGGGACATCCTCAAGCAGCGCACCCGGATCGGCTTCGTCTTCCAGAACTTCCATCTCTTCCCGCACCTCACCGTCCTGGAGAACATCGTCGAGGCCCCTGTCTCGGCCCTGAAGCGCCCCCGCAAGGAGGCCGAGGCCGCGGCCCGGACGCTGCTCGAACGCGTCGGGCTCGCCGACAAGGCGGAGGCGTACCCCAAGCAGCTCTCCGGCGGACAGCAGCAGCGGGTCGCCATCGCCCGCGCGCTCGCCCTCGAACCCGGTCTGCTGCTCTTCGACGAGCCGACCTCCGCGCTCGACCCCGAACTGGTCGGCGAGGTCCTCGACGTCATCAAAGACCTGGCCGCCTCCGGCACCACCATGATCGTCGTCACCCATGAGATCGGCTTCGCCCGCGAGGTCGCCGACACGGTGGTCTTCATGGACGAGGGCCGGATCGTCGAACAGGGGCCGCCGGCCGAGGTGCTCGACAGCCCGCGCCACGAACGCACCCGCGCCTTCCTCTCCAAGGTCCTCTGACCACCCGCCCCTTCCCGTCGAGGTCCTCCGACCTCCCCCCTTCCCTCCAAGGTCATCCGACCGCCCGCCCCTTCCTCTCAGGAGTACGCCATGAAGACCCGTCGCACCGTCCTCACCGCCCTCGCCTCGCTCACCGCCCTCGGAGTCCTCACCGCCTGCGGCTCGGGTGACGCCTCCACCGAGACGATCAAGGCCGAGGGGAAGAAGACCGGCAACGGCATCAACCTCGGCCCCGAGCAGAACCGCGTCCACACCCCCAAGGTCGACGCGCTCGCCGCCCAGCTCCCCGAGGCCGTCCGCAAGAGAGGCACCCTGATCCTCGGCGTCTCCGCGACGAGCAATCCGCCGCTCGCCTTCCACGCCACCGACGACAAGACGCTGATCGGCGTCGAGGTCGACCTCGCGACCCTGGTCGCCGACGCACTCGGCCTGAAGCCCGAGTTCAACCCGGTCTCCTGGGAGAACCTCTTCGTCGGCCTCGACAGCGGCAAGTACGACGCCGTCTTCTCCAACGTCACCGTCACCGAGGAGCGCAAGGACAAGTACGACTTCGCCACCTACCGCCTGGACGACCTCGCCTTCGAGGCGAAGAAGGGCTCCGGCTGGAAGGTCAAGGGCCCCGAGGACGTGGCGGGCAAGGCGATCGCCGTCGGCTCCGGCACCAACCAGGAGAAGATCCTCGTCGACTGGTCCGCGCAGAACGAGAAGGCAGGCCGCAAGCCGGTCGACATCAAGTACTACCAGAACACCTCGGACTACTACCTGGCGCTCCAGTCCGGCCGGATCGACGGCTACCTCGGGCCCAACCCCGTCGCCGCCTACCACGTGCTCTCCGCCGGACAGACCGAGATCGTCGGCAAGTTCTCCGGGGCGGGCGCCGGACTCCAGGGCAAGATCGCGGCCACCACGAAGAAGGACAGCGGACTCGTCGCCGCCTACGCCGCCGCGATCGACCACATCGTCGAGAACGGCACCTACGCCCAGGTCCTCGAGCGGTGGGGCCTCGACAGCGAGGCCGTGACGAAGTCGGAGATCAACCCGCCCGGGCTGCCCCGCACCAAGAACTGACCGCGCCCCGCTCCGTCCGCTCCACATCGCTTCGAGAGAGACCGCATGACCAGCAGCCGAACGCTCCACCTCGCCGCAGAACTCGCCCCGGGCGCGGGTGACGTCCCGGGCGCCCTCTCCTCCGCCGCCGCCCGTGCCGCCGCGTCCACCGTCGCCGACACCGCCGCCCGTACCGTCGCGCTCGCCCGGATCGCCGAGGCCGCCGCGCTCGACTTCGTCACCCACGACGACTCCTTCACCCGGCCCGGCCTCGACGCGCTCGCCGTCCTGGCCCGGGTCGCCCCCGAGACCCGCTCCATCGGCCTCGTACCGACCGTGACCACCACCCACACCGAGCCCTTCCACGTCCAGGCCGCCGTCGCCACCCTCGACTGGGTGAGCCGGGGCCGGGCGGGCTGGCGGATCGCGGTCTCCCCGACCGGGGCCGAGGCCCGGCTCTTCGGCCGCCGTCCGGTCCCGCCCACCGCCGAGCTCTGGCAGGAGGCGGGCGAGGTCGCCGAGGTCTCCCGCAAACTGTGGGACAGCTGGGAGGACGACGCCGAGATACGGGACGTGGTGACCGGACGGTTCGTCGACCGCCGCAAACTGCACCATGTGAACTTTCAGGGTGCGACCTTCTCGGTCACGGGCCCCTCGATCGTCCCCCGGCCCCCGCAGGGCAACCCGGTGACCGTCGTCGACGCCACCCGCCCGGCCGCCCGGGACACCGCCGCCCACCACGCCGACGTCGCCCTGATCAGGGCTTCCTCCGCCGAGGAGGCCGCGGCCCTGCGCGCCGAACTGCGGCAGGGGGCCCGCGCCCACGGCCGCGACCCCGGACAGCTGCGCGTCCTGCTCTCGGCGACCGTCGACCTCGACGCGTACGAGGGCGGGCCCGGGGCGCTCGCCGAACTGATCGCGGGCTGGCACGGCGGCGGCGCCATCGACGGCTTCCATCTCGTGCCGGCCGTGCCCGAGCGGGACCTGGAGCGGTTCACCGCCGGGACCGTGACCCGGCTGCGCGACCGCGGGCTCTTCCGTACGGCCTACGAGGGCGCCACCCTCCGCGACCACCTGGGGCTCGAACGCCCCGTCAGCCAGTACGCCGCCGAGGCACGGGTGACGACGGGAGCACGCGCATGACCACGACTCAGGGCCGGAAGCAGATCCATCTCGCCGCGCACTTCCCCGGCGTCAACTCCACCACCGTCTGGACCGATCCGCGCTCCGGTTCGCAGATCGACTTCTCCTCCTTCGAGCATCTCGCCAGGACCGCGGAGCGCGGCCTCTTCGACTTCTTCTTCCTGGCCGAGGGGCTGCGGCTGCGCGAGCACAACGGCCGCATCCACGACCTGGACGTCGTCGGCAGGCCCGAGTCGATCACCGTCCTGAACGCGCTCGCCGCCGTCACCGACCGGCTGGGCCTGGCCGGCACGGTCAACGCCACCTTCAACGAGCCCTACGAACTGGCCCGGCGCCTCGCCTCGCTCGACCACCTGAGCGCGGGCCGGGCCGCCTGGAACATCGTCACCTCGTCGGACGCCTTCACCGGCGAGAACTTCCGGCGCGGCGGCTTCCTGGACCGGGCCGACCGGTACACCCGGGCCGCCGAGTTCCTCGCCACGGCCCGGGAGCTGTGGGACTCCTGGACCCCGGAGGGCCGGCAGCGGCCCTTCGTCCACAGCGGGCCGCAGTTCGGGATCGAGGGCGAGTTCACCGTCCCGCGCTCCCCGCAGGGTCACCCGGTCGTCATCCAGGCCGGCGACTCCGTCGAGGGCCGGGAGTTCGCGGCCTCGGCCGCCGACGTGATCTTCACCCGGCACTCGACCCCGGAGGCGGGCCGGGAGTTCTACGCCGACGTCAAGGGGCGACTCGCCCGGTACGGGAGGGAGCCCGGCGACCTGAAGATCATGCCCGGGGTGACGTACGTCCTCGGGGACACCGACGCCGAGGCGCAGGAGCGCGCCGGCGAGATCCGCCGCCTGCAGGTCTCCCCGCAGAACGCGATCCTCGCCCTGGAGCAGATCTGGGGCCGCGACCTGTCCGGCTACGACCCGGACGGACCGCTCCCGGACGTCGACCCCGATCCCGACTCGACCCTGGTCCAGGGGCGGGTGCGGGTCGCCGACCCGGTCGGGGTGGCCAGGAAGTGGCGGGCTCTCTCCGAGGCCAAGGGCCTGTCGATCCGTCAGACGGTCGTCGAGTCCACGAGCCGGCAGTCCTTCGTCGGCAGCCCGGGGACGGTCGCGGCGGCCCTGGAGGAGTTCGTCGCCACGGACGCCGCCGACGGCTTCATCCTCGTCCCCCACCTCACCCCCGGCGGCCTCGACGACTTCGTCGACCGGGTCGTCCCGCTCCTCCAGGAGCGGGGGGTCTTCCGTACGGAGTACTCCGGCACGACGCTCCGGTCGCACCTCGGGCTTCCCGAGCCCGTGTGGAAAGGTTGAGCACCATGAGCACGGACAACGACAGCGACGCGGGTACGGACGCGGGGGCCGGACCGCGGCAGGAGTGGCAGCACTGGCACGAGCAGCGGGAGGCCGCGGTCTCCTCCTCGTACGGTCCGCTCTCCCTCACGGGCACCCACTGGCTCTCGGACTTCCCGGAGGGGCGAATTCCGGCCGTTCCGGGGGAGTGGCGGGAGGACGGCGACGAGGTGCTGCTCAGCGCCGGCGCCGAGGACGGGATCACCGTCGACGGCAAGCCCTTCACCGGCACGGTCCGGCTCACCGCCGACCACGGCCCGATCCACGAGTCCCGCGTCGAGTCGGCGGGCCGGCGGCTCGTGGTGCTGCGGCGCGAAGGGCTCTGGGCCGTACGGGACTTCGACCCCGGCTCCGAGGCCCGTACCGCCTTCCGGGGCATCGAGGCCACCCCGTACGACGAGCGCTGGGTGGTGCCCGGAGTCTTCCGGCCGTACGAGCGGACGCGCAGCGTACGGGTGGAGAACGCCGACGGTCGCGAGCGCGGTCTCGGGCTCTCCGGGGAGCTGGTCTTCGAACTGCACGGCGGCGAGCACACCCTCCAGGTGGCCGTCGAGGACGACGGCTCGCTGTGGGCGGTCTTCGCGGACGCCACCAGCGGCCGGGACAGCTACCGCTTCCGCTTCCTGCGCCCGTCGGCGCCGGCGGCGGACGGCTCGGTGACGGTCGACCTCAACCGGGCGCTGCTGCCGCCGTGCGCCTTCGCCGACCACTTCATCTGCCCGTTCCCGCCGCCCGGGAACACGCTCGACACCGCCGTCGCGGCGGGGGAGCGGCGGCTGAGCGAGCGCTGAGCGAGCGCCGGGAGAAGGACGGCTCCTTCCAACTGGTCCGTAACTTCTGGCAGTTGTGGGACGACGAGTCGAGGGTCCGTACGGCCGGATCGCGCCCTTGCGGCGTGAAGTCGTACGGCCCGAGACTCCCCCACAGCGCCGGCCCCAGGCCGCGCCTCACGGGCCCGGCACCCCACGGCGGGCCCCCGATTCCCCTCGGGAGGAACAGAAGTGAGGACCATGCGCACCACCCCCACGAGAACCGTCCGGCTGCTCGCCGTCGCGGCAGGCCTCGCCGCCGCAGCCGCGCTCGCCGCCCCCACCGCGAGCGCGGGCACCGCCTCCACCGCGGGAAGCACCCGCACCTTCGACGCCGCCGCCCTCTCGGCGACCGGCGACGCCGTCCGCGCCGCGGACGTGGCCGGTACCGCCTGGTACGCCGACACCGCCGCCGGCACGCTGGTCGTCACCGCCGACTCCACCGTCAGCCAGGCCGAACTCGCGAAGATCAAGCGCCAGGCCGGCGCGAACGCGGACGCCATCCGGGTCGAGCGCACCCCCGGAAGGTTCAGCAAGCTGATATCCGGCGGCGACGCGACGTACGCCACCAGCTGGCGCTGCTCACTGGGCTTCAACGTCCGGGACGGCGCGGGCAACTACTACTTCCTGACCGCCGGGCACTGCACCGACGGCGCGGGCACCTGGTACTCCAACTCCTCCCGGACCACCGTCCTCGGAACCACCGCCGGGTCCAGCTTCCCGGGCAACGACTACGGCCTGGTGCGCTACACCAACACCTCCGTCACCAAGTCCGGCACGGTCGGCAACGTGGACATCACGAGCGCCGTCAACGCCACCGTCGGCATGTCCGTCACCCGTCGCGGCTCCACCACCGGCACCCACAGCGGCTCCGTGACGGGCCTCAACGCCACCGTGAACTACGGGGGCGGCGACATCGTCTCCGGCCTGATCCGCACGAACGTCTGCGCCGAGCCCGGCGACTCCGGTGGCCCGCTCTACTCGGGCAGCCGTGCCGTCGGCCTCACCTCGGGCGGCAGCGGCAACTGCTCCACGGGCGGGACGACCTTCTTCCAGCCCGTGACGGAGGCGCTGAGCGCGTACGGGGTCTCCGTCTTCTAGCCGACCCGGGACGTACACACCGCACGCTCCAGGAGGAGGGCGTCGACGAGTGCCGGGCCGGGGTTTTTCTCCAGGGGGGGGGCCCCTGCCAAGGGGGGGGGGGGAACATCGTGCCGCGCAGGGGGGGGGTTGGAGGGAGGGGGGGGAACCCCC
>NZ_JBVHZJ010000048.1:0-63673 GCF_055574655.1 Streptomyces sp. NPDC029956
TCGGCGTCCGCCTCACGACCCTCCGCCCCGAGCAGGCCTCGTACATCGGAGTCCCGGTCGAGGGCCCGTACAAGCCGGACCACTACCGCTACTGATGATGTGTACGCACGATGACGGGCGCGACCCGTGGCTCCCCGACCGTCTCCTGCGGACGGAACGGGACCTGCTGATGCCGCTGCTGCGCCGGACACCCGAGGAGGCGTACGAGCTTCGTACCGCCTGCCCCGGGTGGACGGCACGGCAGGTCCTCGCCCACTGCGGCGCGGCCCTGGTCAGAATCGTCGAGGACCGCCTGGAGGAGGGCGTGTTCCTGCCCGAGGCGAACGCCTGCGACGTAGCCGAACGCGAGGACTGGCCGCTGGGCCGGATCCTCGACGAACTGGAACGCGGCCTGACGGAGGCGGGCCCGGTGATCGCCGAACGCGACGACGGCCGGCTCGACGCCGTGGCGCTCGGCGAATGGGTCCACGCGGGCGACGTACGGGAGGCCTTCGGCGAACCGGGGGCGTACTGCGGCAAGGCGCTGGAGCTGGCGCTCCCGCTCCTGACCGTGACGAGCCGCAAGCGCGAGACTCCGCGCCTCGTGGGAGTCCTGGAGGACGGCACGACGTCCCGGGTCTCCCTGGGCAACGAGATCGAGGGCCGGCCCCCGGCCACCTTCAAGGGCGACGCGTCGACGCTGATCCGCATCTACGCGGGCCGCCCGCTGGTGAGGACGCGCTACGAACTGAGGGGCGCGACGGAACAGGAACTCCTGATCTACCGCTGACCCCACCACCCACCACCCGCACCGTGCGTGCGCCCACACCCCGCCCCCCGGCCGTGCGGGCGCCCGCCCGCGCCTCCCCCCTGGACGAAGTCCTTGGGGGAGGGACGGGTGGGCACACGGGACGAATGCCCACAACGGGGGTGGGCAGGGCGGCGGCGGGACCGCTGCCCCCAACGAGGGGGCGAGGGGCCGTACACAGAAGGGATCATCATGTGCACGCTCGACCGGCTCCTCTACGCCGAGACCCTGCACCGCCCCGAGGCCACCGCAGTCGCCCACGAGGGCGAGACCCTCACGTTCCGCGAGCTCTCGGAGGGCGCCCTGGTCCTCGGCCAGTACCTGCGCTCCCTGGGAGCTGGCGGAGCGCCAGGCGAGGTGCCCCGTGACGCTCTTCAGGGCCGCGGGTGACGACTACTCGTTCCTGGAGGGCGCGGAGGGCCGGTCGACGCGTCCGCCGACGGTGGTGGAGTTGGACGCCGACCACTACAGCCTGCTGCGGCAGCCGGATCTGAACGAACTGATCAAGAAGATCAGGTACCGGCTGGGGTAGTAGGGCCTGCGGAATCCGGCCACGGCCCGGAAGGGTTCGTTCCTTGTCCGCGATCGGTAACGATCCCCCCGGGGGTCGTGATTTCGCCGACGGGGAGCCCCATTCTGGGCGACGCAGCGTGCAGGAACGCAGGCCGAGAGTCACGGGGGAACGTGAAATGAGCACCGTCCGCAGGAGCACTCCTCGCACCCATCGCACCCGTCGTCCGTGGAAGCTCGGCGCCCTGGGGCTGACCGCCGCCGCGCTCCTTTCGGCCACGGCCTGTGGGCCGTCGGACGACGAGGCGGGCGGAACGGCGCCGTCGGCGACCCGGCCGACGGCGTCCGGCCCGACCCACCCGACGACCGATCCCGCGACGCCTCCCACCACCGGCCCCGCGTCGCCGTCGACGCAGCCGGGCGACTCGGGCAGCACCGACGGCGGGCCCTCCGCGACCGCGAGCGAGCCCCCGGGCACGACGGGCGAGACGGACTGGGAGCCGAAGGACGGCATCTGCCAGGACCTGAACACCGAGGTGAAGGTGGACTGGGCGCTGCCGCCGGTGAAGGACGACGCGAGGCTCGAACTCGTCATCACCAACACCGGTAAGCGGCCGTGCAAGCTGTACCAGTATCCGGCGGTGAAGTTCGGCGCGGACCAGCTCTTCCTGCCGCCGGTGAAGAGCTCGAAGCCGCAGAACCCGATCGTGCTCGCGCCGGGCAAGGAGGCGTACGCGGGTCTCCTCGCCCGGGTGGGCAACAAGGAGGTCAGCCCGCTGGAGAAGGAGCTGATCCTCGCCCCGGCGGGCAGGAACGAGCCCAGGGACACGGGCGAGGGCGCCCTCCTCGAAGTCCCGGAGCCGGGCATCCACGTGGACGTCAGGACGGCGCGGGTGTCGTACTGGCGGTCGGACTCGGAGAGCGCGCAGTCGGCCCTCTACCCGCAGTGACGCGGGCCCTTCCGGCCGACGGGGGGACCGCCCGAGACGTGTCCGGTCAGCTCGGGGAGGAACAGCAGGCGGTCCCGGTGGCGCTGCGTCCCGTCCGGGCTGTAGGCGCTCGTGTCGGGCATCGTGAGCCGTGGACGGTGCCGGGGCAGATCTTGTTGCCGTGGCGGACGCCCGCGGCTTCCAGCACCGCGTTGAGCCGGCCGAACCCGTCGGGCGTCATGTCACCCTCGGCGATCCCGAAGGGCACCTCGGCGGCGACCTTCGGGCCGGGGCCGCGTCGTCCGCCAGCGGGGGGCCTCGTCGTCGGGCACGTCCGGGGAGGCGAAGTGGAAGGGCACACCGAGGTGTTCGGCGAGAGCCCGGCCCGCGTCGGCAGCTGCGGGGCCCGGCGGCCGGCCGTCACGGCGTCGGTGGACGGTCGCCAGATGCCCCTCCCCGATCGGGTCGTCCAGGACCGCGACCATCACGACGAACCAGCCGTGGACCGTGTCCCCGTCCCACAGGGCCTCCACGGCGGCCACCCGGCCCGGCAGCGCCGCGGCACGGGCGGCGAGCGAGGGGAGGTCGAGAGGATCCGGTGGCGTGTACCGCACGCGTTCACCCAGCGCCTCGTAGCGCGCGTGCACCACCCGCTCGGCCTCGTACAGACCCAACCCCAGGGGACGCAGGGCGAGCCACACGACCCTGAGCGCCGGCAACCGGCGGTCGCACAGCACGTTCTCGTCGAGCTCCTGTCTGGTCCGCTCGTCCAGATAGGGCCACCAGCCGTCGCTCACACGGCCTCCGTTCCATGTCCGCCTCGCCCCGGCCATGATTCCCGTACTCCGGGAGATCGGCGAAGCGATATCGCCGCCTTCCGCACCGGCGTCTTATCCGCTTGCCGTCGCCGAGCCGGGTCGGATAGGAAGCTCGCATGCTGAGAGGTGGCAAGGTCGGGCTCAGGGCTCGACACGACGAAGACATCCCGATCCTGCGGGCCGAGCTCTACGACGACGTGGTCAACGCCTCACGGGCCGAAGCCGGGCCCTGGCGGCCGATCACGCCCGGCTCGAAGGACCGGCGGCTCGTTGTGGACGACACGGCGGAGGGTCATGTCCCGTTCTCCGTGATCGAGTTGGAGGGCGGCACCCTGATCGGCTCCGCGAACCTCTGGGGCATCGACACCCACAGCCGGGCCGCGCACATCGGGCTGGGACTGCTGCCGTCCGCCCGCGGCAAGGGCTACGGCACCGACGTCGTCGCGACGCTGTGCCACTACGGCTTCGTCGTACGCAGCCTCCGGCGGCTGCAGATCGAGACACTGGCGGACAACACCGCGATGCTCCGCTCCGCCGAGAGCAACGGCTTCGTCCGCGAGGGCGTCCTGCGCTCCTCGGCCTGGGTGATGGGCGAGTTCCTGGACGAGGTCGTCCTCGGACTCCTCGTCGAGGAGTGGAAGGCGAAGCCGGCCGTCTAGACGACGGAGGCCCGGACGTCGGCGGCCCGGGCGACAGCGGTTCCGGGGCCGGACCGGGCCGCCGATCGCGCACCCCTTCGCCTACCCCCGGTGTCCGGTCCGGTACGTCGAGGACCGCTCGGCCCGCTCACCACGCCTCGATCACCGGCGCCCCGTGCGCGCGCCGCCGCCAGGCCTCGTCGAGTCGCGTGAGCCGGTCCGCGGTGGCGACGCCGTGCAGGGACGTGACCCTGCCGTCGCTGACCGCGAACACCACCGCGCCCAGGACCCGGCCGTCGACCACGGCGAGGACGGCCGGGGTGCCGTTGACCACCGCGATGTGCATCGAGGGCGTGCCGCCGGCCAGTCGCCGCTTCGCCGGCGTGGGCCTGAAACCGGCCCGCACGAAGGAGGCGACCCGCTCGCGCGTCGTGATCCGCAGCAGCCGCTTGGCCAGCCCTGCGCCGTCCGAGACCGCCGTCACGTCGTCGGTGAGCAGCGCCACCAGCCGTTCGGTGCGCCCCGACACGGCGGCGGCCAGGAACTCCTCGACGACCCGGCGCGCGGACGCGGGGTCGGCCTGGACGCCACCGCGGCGGCGCTCGGCGGCGACCCGGATCCGGGACCGGTGGAGGTGCTGCTGACTCGCGGACTCGGTGATGTCGAGGATCCCGGCGATCTCGGTGTGGCCGTACGAGAAGGCCTCACGCAGGACGTAGACGGCCCGCTCGACCGGCGAGAGGCGTTCCAGGAGGGTCAGTACGGCCAGCGAGACCGATTCGCGCTGCTCGAAGGTGTCGGCGGGGCCGAGCATCGGGTCGCCTTCGAGGAGCGGCTCGGGCAGCCATGCGCCGGCCGCGCGTTCGTGGCGTACGTGCGCCGAACGGAGCCGGTCGAGGCAGAGGTTGGTGAGGACCTTGGTCAGCCATGCCTCCGGGACCTCGATCCGTTCGCGGTCCGCGGCCTGCCAGCGCAGGAACGTGTCCTGCACGGCGTCCTCGGCGTCGGCGGCCGAGCCGAGCAGGCGGTACGCCAGCGAGGCCAGCCGGCCACGGCCGGCCTCGAAGCGATCGACGGCTGCGCTCTCCATGCGGGACACCCTAGGGGTGCCTCGCCGATCATGCCGGGCCCTCGGCGTGATCGGCGAGACACTGTTAGGCGGTGACCCTCGCGCCGGTCCGGGCGGGTGTCGGCGCGGTGGTCAGGCGGCGCCTGCGCTTCGGCATGCCGAGGGTGGGGTGGGCGATGTTCCAGCCGGCTCCCTTGAGCACGCCCGCCTTGAGCCGCGCGGCCGTCCGGCCGCCCAGGTACCAGGCTTTCGACCGGACGTCGCCGTCGACCATCTGGAAGATGGCGTCCCGCCGTCCGAGGCTGATGTGGTTGCCGTGGTACTTCAGTCCGACGGTCGGGACCTCGCCGCCCGTCAGGCGCGCGATGATCGCGGCGGTCGCCTGCATGGTGGTGAAGCCGGCCGAGGCGCAGGACATCGGGAGCGGCCGGCCGTTGTCGCCGATGGCGTGGACGGAGTCCCCGGCGGCGTAGATCTCCGGGTGCGTGACGGAGCGCATGGTGCGGTCGACGACGATCCGGCCGGTCTCGGCGACCTCGAGGCCGGCGGTGGCCGCGAGGGGGTGCACGGCGAAGCCTGCCGTCCACACGGTCACGTCGGCGGGGAGGGGCGCTCCGCCGGCGGCGATCGCCCGGGTCGGCTCGACGGCCTCGACGGCGGTGTGCTCGTGGACGGTGATGCCGAGCCGGTCGAAGGCCTGGCGCAGGTGCCGGCGGGCCTTCGGGGAGAGCCAGGCGCCCAGCTCGCCGCGGGCGGCGAGGGCGATCGTGAGGTCGGGCCGGGACTCGGCGAGTTCGGTGGCGGTCTCGATGCCGGTCAGCCCTTCGCCGACGACCAGCACGGTGCCGCCCGCGCCGAGGGCGGCGATGCGCTCGCGCAGGCGCAGCGCTGAGGAGCGGCCGGCCACGTCGAAGGCGTGCTCGGCCGCGCCGGGGACGCCGTGGTGGGCCACGGAGCTGCCGAGGGCGTAGAGGAGGGTGTCGTACGCGATCTCGTCGGTGCGGGCATCGGCACCGGCAGCGGTGTCGGTGTCGGTGTCGTGCTCGGCGTTCGCGCCGGTCGCCGCGTCCACGGCGCTCACGGCGACCGTCCTGCGTTCCGGGTCGATGCCGGTGATGCGGGCCAGGTGCACGCGTACCCCCGTGCCCGCGAAGACGTCGGTGAGCTTGCGGGCCGCGAGGTCGTGGCCGCTGGCGAGCTGGTGGAGCCGCATCCGCTCGACGAAGTCGGGGGAGGCGTTGACGACGGTGATCTCGGTGTCGGCGGGGGAGAGCCGGCGCGCCAGCGTTCCGGCGGCGTAGGCCCCGGCGTATCCGGCGCCGAGTACGACGATGCGGTGCTTCATGGCGATGCTCCTGTCTCGTTCGGGCGCCCCTTGAACGAGACGGCGTGCCGATTGCTGACAGGAGCCCGATGTGACGCCGGTCACATCCATGCGGGTCGGTGTCGGGTCGCGTCGGGCCGCATCGGGGCCGCGTCGACCCCCACGTCAGGGCCGAGCCGGCTCCGCGTCGCGCCGCGTCAGACCCGTGCGCGCCGGATTGACATCGGAGGTGCGTCAGTCTTCTCGATCTTGGTGTTGGCCCTCGCGCTCCGCACGATGCGAGGCTCCGGCCATGGAGATCTTCAGGACGAAGAGCGGTCCGGTCCGGGGCTTTCGGGCTTCCGTCGACGTCGTCGCCGCGCTCGGAATCCCGTACGCCGCCCCGCCCTTCGGTGTCGACCGGTTCCGCGCGCCCCTCCCGGCGCCCGCGTGGAGCGGGGTGCGGGACTGTACGGAGTTCGGCCCGATAGCACCGCAGTCGGCGGAGCTCCCCGGCTCGCCCGTCTGGTCTCCCGGTGACGAGGACGTCCTGACCCTCAACGTCTGGACCCCTGCTCCCGGTGGCGGCCGGCTTCCCGTCCTGGTCTGGATCCACGGCGGCGCGTACACCTTCGGCTCCTCGGCGCAGCCCGACTTCGACGGCACCGTCCTCGCCCGCGCCGGTCTGGTCGTGGTCACCTTCAACCACCGCGTCGGCTTCGAGGGCTTCGGCCGCGTCCCGGGCGGTGCGGCGGCCGGTCACCCTGACAACCGGGGGCTGCTCGACCAGGTCGAGGCGCTGCGGTGGGTGCGCGAGAACATCGCCGCCTTCGGTGGCGACCCCGGCAACGTCACGATCGCCGGCCAGTCCTCCGGTGCCGCCTCCGTCGTCTGTCTGATGGTGATGGACCGTGCCCGCGGACTGTTCCGCCGCGCGATCGCCCACAGCCCCGCCAGTCCTTGCCGCACGCCCGAGATCGCCGAGGCGACCACCCGCGAGATCGCCGCGGCCGCGGGCTGCCCCGCCACGCCGGAGGGTCTGGCCTCCCTGACGCCGCAGGCCCTGGTCGCGGCCGCGGACCAGGTCGTCGACGACTACCGGCGGGACCCCGCCTCCGGCTCCCGCCACTACGACCCCTCGCTCTTCGCCCCGGTCCTCGACGGCGACGTCCTGCCCGTCGACCCGCTCGAAGGGATGGCCGCCGGCGCGACCCGGGGGGTGGACCTGCTGGTCTGCCACACCACGGAGGAGTACTGGCTGTTCGACGCCGTCGACAGCTGCGCGAAGATCACCACTGACGAACAACTCGCCCTCTTCGCAAAGGACTTCGGCCTTCCCGGCGGTCTCGTCGCCGACTATCGCGCCGCGATGCCCGATGCCCCGGTGCGCGACGTCCACCTCGCCGTCTTCGGCGACCTGCTGTTCGGCGAGTACGGCAACCGGCTCGCCGAGGCGCACGCCCGGGCGGGCGGCCGGGCGTTCCTCTCGCGCTTCGACCGCCGCCGCACCGGGCCCGACGGGACCGTGCGGGCCTGGCACTGCGCGGACGTCCCCTTCGCCTTCGGCACCCTGGACCACGACGCCGTGGCCTTCCTCGTCGGCGGTACGCCCACCCCTGCCGACCACGAGCTGTCGCGCCGCATGGTGCGCGCCTGGGCCGACTTCGCCGCCGACGGGGACCCCGGCTGGCCGTCGCTCGACGGGAGCTCCACGGCGCAGGCCAAGGTGTGGCGTGCCGACGGCGATCCGGAGACCGGTCGGACGGTCTCCCTCCGTGCCCCGTGGACCGGCGTCGACTTCCCCGTCCTGCGCCCGTGACCCGACGGGTGCATCAGTCGGCGGCGAACGGGCCGTCCAACGCCGCCCACTGCAGCAGCAGGATGGTCTTGCCGTCGGCGATCCGGCCGTCCCGGGTCATCGCGAGGGCCTCGGTGAAGGGCAGTTCGAGGACCTCGATGTCCTCGCCGTCCTCCTCGAGTCCGCCGCCGCTCCCGGTGCGGTCGGCCGGGGTGTAGGGGGCGGCGAAGAAGTGGAGGCGCTCGGTGACGGACCCGGGGCTCATGTACGCGTCGAGGACGTGGGTGAGGGGACCGAGGGTGACGCCGAGTTCCTCGGCGCTCTCGCGGCGGACCGCGGTCAGCGGGTCGTCGGAGTCGAGCAGCCCCGCCGCGGCCTCGACGAGCATGCCGTCGGGATGGTCGTTGACGTAGGCCGGGTAGCGGAACTGCCGGGTGAGCAGGACGGTGCGGCGTCCGGTGTCGTACGGCAGGACGACGGCGCCGTTCCCCCGGTCGTACGTCTCGCGCTGCTCGGTGACCCAACGCCCGTCGCGGCGGCGGTAGTCGAAGGTGGTCCGTCGCAGGACGTGCCAGCCCCGGGAGGTGAGCTCGACGTCGCGGATCACGACGTCCGGGTTCCGGTCGAGGCCGCGTCCTGCACGGTCGAGGCGGGTCCGGCCCCGGTGGTCGGGGGCGTCGACGCCCGGCAGCCGGCCGTCCGCCGCGCGCGTGCTCACGCGTTCTCCCGCAGCGTGCGACCGGGGATCTCGGTCACGTCGTGGTAGACCGGCAGGCCGCGGCGGCGGGCGGTGGCGACGTCCTGGTCGGCTCCGGTGGAGTCGCCGGGCAGGCGCAGTACGGCGTCGCAGTGGGCGAGCAGGCGGTCGGCGACCGGGTACAGCACCTGCTCGGCGAGGGGGTCCGTGGGGCCCGCGCCGGCCGAGTGCAGGACGGGCAGGGCGATCCATTCCCCGATCACGGGGAGGTGGCCCGCGGCGAAGACCGGCCACGCCGCGGCTTCGAGGCGGGCGAGGTTGGCCGCCATGGCCTCCGGGTCGCCGTCGGTTCCGGACCGGTAGGGGCCGGCGATGAGGATGAGCATGGGCTTGTCGAGCGTCTGCTGGGCGTCCATGGCGCGCTACAATACATGCAGAAACGTGCAAGAACAGGAGAGAGTGCGGATGCTGGCTGCCGAACGGCGTGATCACCTGCTGGAACTGCTCGCCCGCGAGGGCAAGATCGTCGCCAAGGACGTCGCCGCCGACCTGGGGATCTCCGAGGACAGCGTGCGGCGCGACCTGCGTGATCTCGCGAGCGAGGGGCTGTGCCAACGGGTGTACGGCGGAGCGCTGCCCGTCTCGCCGGCCGTCGTGGACTACCGGTCCCGGCAGTCCGTCGCCCCCGGCGGCAAACGGCGGGTCGCCGCGGTGGCCGCCGGGCTCGTACGGCCGGGCGGCGCGGTGATCCTCGACGGCGGCACCACCGCGCTCGCCGTCGTCCGCGCCCTCCCGCAGGACCTGGCCTGCACCGTGATCACCCACAGCCCGACGATCGCCGCCGCCCTCCTCGACCACCGGCGGGTGGAGGTCTTCCTCATCGGCGGGCGCATCTACCGGCACTCCGCGGTCGCCTGCGGCGCCGCAGCCGTCGAGGCCGCGCAGAACGTCTCCGCCGACCTCTGCCTCCTCGGCGTCACCGGCGTGCACCCCGACGCGGGACTGACCACCGGCGACGCGGAGGAGGCCGCGATGAAGCGCGCCCTCGCGGCCCGGGCCGCGGACACGTACGTCCTCGCGTCCCACGAGAAGATCGGCACCGCCTCGCGCTTCCGTGTCCTGCCATGGGGCGAGATCAGCGGACTGATCACCGACGCCGACCCCCACGACCCGGTGATCGAGCAGCTCACGACGCGGGGCGTCGAGATCCTCCCGGCCGGCTGACGGCCGCCGGGCCGGTGGCGTCGCCCGTTCGGGGCGTGCCGGCGTGCGGGGTGCCCTGCCCGCTGGTGTGCTGGTCGGGATTCCCCGCGCCCGCGCCCGAATCCCCCACGTACAGGAGCAGCGGCATGGCTGTCATCGTCACGGTCGAGATCCCCGGCGGCACGCAGAAGCAGTACGAGGAGACCATCCGGCTCCTGGAGGCCACCGACTGGTTCCCTGCGGAGGGGTTCCTCGCGCACGCTGCCGGGCCCGACGGGAGCGGGGGATGGCGGGTCGTGGACTTCTGGGACTCCGAGGACTCCTTCCTCGCCTTCGTGGAGAAGGCCCGGCCGATCTTCGAACAGGCCGGCATCCGGTCGATCCTGCCCACGGTGCAGGAGGCCGTGAACGTCATGGTGAAGTGACCGGGCGGGTACGGACGGGCCGAAAACCCTTTGCGGGGCGGGCCGGTGGCCGTCAGGCTTCTCCGCCATGACCAGTCATCCTTCCCGCCCCTCCGGCGCGGACCTTCCCGACCGCCCGGCCGCGGACCTTCCGCCCCGCCCGGTCGCGGACCTGTTCTCCGCCGACGGGCGCCTCAAGGCGATCCCGCGCAGGCCGGTCCGCCGCGAGGCCCTCCTCGCGCACCTCACCGAGAGCCTCTTCGCTCCCGACCGGGACTACCGAGAGCCCGAGGTCAACCAGGCGCTGCTCACCGTCCACGAGGACTTCTCCGCCCTGCGGCGGTATCTCGTGATCGGCGGGTTCCTCGCCCGGACCAAGGACGGCTCGGCGTACCGCCGACAGCAGCAGCCCGGCTCCCCCGGAGGCGCGATCCCCGCCGTCGCGTGACCGCCGCGGTGGTGGCCGGCCTGCTCGCCGGCTACGGAATCGCGATCCCGGTCGGCGCGGTCGGGGCGTACCTGGTGGCCGTGACGGCCCGTACCGGCTGGCGTACGGGCGCGGGTGCGGCGCTCGGGGTCGCCACGGCGGACGGCGTGTACGCCGTGCTCGCGGTGGCGGGCGGTTCCGCGCTCGTTCCGCTGCTGACGCCCGTGATGACCCCGCTGCGGTGGGCCTCGGCCGTGGTGCTCGTGGTGCTCGCGCTGCGGGCGGCGTACGTGGCCCTCTCCACGTACCGGACGGGCGGGCTCGCCTCCCGCGACGACGGGACGGCCCTCGGCCCGGCCCGCGCGTACCTCACCTTCCTGGGGATCACGATCCTCAACCCGATGACGGTGATCTACTTCGCCGCGCTCATCCTCGCGACGGGCCCCTCGGCGCCCGCGACCCTCCCCGACCGGACGGCCTTCGTCCTCGCGGCCCTGGTCGCCTCGGCGAGCTGGCAGCTGCTCCTCGCCCTGGGCGGAACGCTGCTCGGCCGGACCCTGACGGGGGCCCGGGGCCGGCTGACCACGGTGCTCGCGTCGAGCACGCTGATCGTCGTCCTGGCGGTACGGCTCGTGGCGCGCTCCTGAACCGGCGCCCGTGCGGAGTGAGTTCTGCCGGGGGTTGACTCTCGGGTCACCGGAGACGGCACAGTCTCCCCCGTGGACAAGACGAACCTGCTGCCGATCGGGCAGTTCGCACAGGCCAGTGGCCTTTCGGTGACGGCGCTGCGGCACTACGACGCGAGCGGTGTGCTCACCCCGGCCTTCGTCGACCCGGCCACCGGCTACCGCTACTTCCGGCGGGACCAGCTCCGCCGCGCGCAGCTCGTCCGCGAGCTGCGGCAGCTGGACATGCCGATCGAGCGGGTACGGGAGCTGCTCGCGAGCGGCCCGGGAGGCCCGGGAGGCGCAGGAGGCGGCGAGGGCGGTGCCGTCGGCTCTGCCGAGCTGGCGGCGGCGCTGCGCGCGCAGATCGCGGCGGCCGAGCGCAAGCTCGACGTCCAGCGGTCCCTCGTCCGCAGCCTGTTGACGAGATCTGCCGAAGGAGCCGAGATGAACCACCGTGTCACCCTCCGCCAGGCCATCCCGGAACGGGTCCTTCTGTGCGGTGCGACGGTCGACCACCACGGCCTGGACCCGTTCCTGCGCTCCGCGTACGAGGAGTTGTACGCGGTCGCGGGACGGGGGCCGCTCACCTTCACCGGGCCCGCGTTCGTCCGGTACCACGGGCTGTGCGACGAGGAGAACGGAACGCTGGTCGAGGCGTGCCTGCCGTTCTGGGAGTCGGGCGCGCAGCCCGGGGAGCTGGACGAGGGGATGTCCGTACGGGACGTCCCGGAGTGTACGTACGCCTGCACGGTGGTGGAGGGCGAGGCGGCCGCCTTCCCCGCGGTCCTCACCGCGTACGACGCCGTGGCGAACTGGATCGCCGAGCACGGCTTCGCGTTCGCGGGCCCGGTCCGCGCCACCTTCCTCCGCTGGACCGGCGCACCGGACCACCCGGACAACCGCCTGGAAATCGCCTGGCCGGTGACGGAGCCGCCCGCCGAGTCGGTGTCCGATCCGGCCGCCGACCCCGTGCCCGATCCGGCTGCCGATCCCGTGTCCGATCCGGCCGGTGGGCGGGGGTGAGCGCGGGGGTCGCATCGCTCCCCGGGTCGTCCGTCTTCTTCCTCGGCGGGTGGTTGTGCAACCGTACGGTTGCGGGCGAAGCCCCTACGTGCAACCCTGGGGTTGCAGTCACTTCCGTGTGACGCTTCCTACGCGAAGAAGGAGTCCCCCATGAGTGAGGACCGGATCGAGCGCGAAACCCTGATCGACGCGCCCCTGGAGCGCGTCTGGACCCTCGTCGCGCAGCCCGGGTTCTGGGTGGCAGACGAAGCGAGCCTGGCCGGGACCGTGGCCCGGGAGGGGGAGTCGATGGTCGCGAAGAACTCCGTGCACGGCACCTTCCCCGTACGCGTCGAGAAGGTCGAGCCGCCGACCTACGTCGCCTACCGCTGGGCCAGCGCCTTCTCCGGGCGTGAGTTGACCGACGACAACACCACCCTCGTCGAGTTCACCCTGACCGAGGAGGACGGCGGCACCCGGCTCCGCGTCGTCGAGAGCGGCTTCGCGTCGCTGCCGGGTTCGGACGACCTGCGCGCCCAGGCCGTGCGGGACAACACCGGCGGCTGGCCCCAGGTGCTCGACGCGTTCAGGAAGCGCGCCGAGCAGGCCCCGTCGTCGTGACGCAGGAGCGGGTGGAGCCGCCCGAAGGGACGGGCTCGGGGGCGGCCGGCTCCTCCACCGACAGTGTGCTCGGCGCCCTCGCCGATCCCACCCGGCGTCGGCTGCTCGACCTGCTCGCCGCGCAGGGGGAGGCCACCGCGACCGCTCTCGCCACCCGCCTCCCCGTCTCACGTCAGGCGATCGTCAAGCACCTGACCGTGCTCGACACCGCCGGGCTCGTCTCCGCCACCCGGGTCGGCCGGGAGGTCCGCTACGCGGTCCGCCCGGCCGCGCTCGACGCGACGGCTCGCTGGATGTCGGCCCTGGCCGCCGACTGGGACCGACGCCTCGCGGACGTCAAGCGCCGCGCGGAAGACGGCTGACGGCCGCACCGCGGGATGTCTCAATGTCCGGATCCGGCTTGCCTCCGGGATGATCATCGGCGAAGCTCCTCCGCTGGTCGTCTGTGATTCGGGGGGAAACATGACAGGGCGGGTACTCGGCGCCGGTCTGCGGCAACGACATCTGGCCATGATCGCGTTGGGCGGTGCGATCGGCGCCGGGCTCTTCGTCGGTTCGGGGTTCGGGATCGCCGCCGCAGGTCCCGGCATCCTCGTCTCGTACGCGTGCGCCGGAGCTCTGACCGTCCTGGTGATGCGGATGCTCGGCGAGATGTCGGCGGCCCACCCGGTCACCGGCTCGTTCGCCGAGCACGCGCGCCGGGCGTTCGGGCCGTGGGCCGGGCTGCTCACCGGGTGGATGTACTGGGCGCTGCTCGTCGTGAGCGTCGCCGCCGAGGCCGTCGGGGCCGCGCACATCGTCGGCGGCTGGGTGCCGGCCGTGCCCGGCTGGATGTGGGTGGCCGTCTTCATGAGCGTCTTCACCGTGAGCAACCTGGCGGGCGTACGGAACTTCGGCGAGCTGGAGTTCTGGTTCGCCGGCCTGAAGATCGCCGCGATCGCCGGGTTCCTGCTGCTCGGAGCGGTGGTCCTCGCGGGCCTGCTGCCCGGCCACCCGTCCCCCGGCACCACCCATCTCACCGGCGACGGAGGGTTCCTGCCGCACGGCTGGTACGGCGTCGCCGTCGGCATGGTGGCGGCCGTCTTCGCGTTCGGCGGCCTGGAGACGGTGACCATCGCCGCGGCCGAGTGCGACGACCCGGTCCGGGCCGTCCGCAACGGCGTACGGGCCGTCATGTGGCGGGTCGCGGTCTGCTACCTCGGTTCGATGGCGGTCATCGTCACCCTCGTGCCGTGGAACGCCCCGGGCGTCGCCGAGGGCCCGTACGCCGCCGTGGTCGCGAGCACCGGTGTCCCCGGCGCCGCCGATCTGATGAAGGCGGTCGTCCTGGTCGCACTCCTGTCGGCGATGAACGCCAACATCTACGGCTCGTCGCGCATGCTGTTCGCCCTGGTCGGACGCGGCGACGCACCCCGCGCGCTCGGTCGCGTGAGCACCGGCGCCGGTGTCCCGTACGCGGCCGTCCTCGCCTCCGCCGCGTTCGGCTTCGTCTCGGTCGTCCTCAGCCTGCTCTGGCCGCGTACGGTCTTCCCGTTCCTGCTCAACTCCATCGGCGCCGCGATCCTGCTCGTCTGGGCCCTGATCGCCGCCTCCCACCTGCGCCTGCACGGCCCCTCCGCACGTGCGGTGCTCGCGCTCGCGGGGGTCGGCGGGGTGCTGCTCTTCATGCTGGGCGACCCGACCAGCCGCACCCAGCTCCTCACGACGGGGAGCTGGGCGGCGGCGCTGCTGGTGTGGGCGTGGTGGAGGAGGGCCGGTCGGGCGCGGACGCCCAGGAGCGGGAGTGCCGGGAACGCCACAGACGCCATAGACGCCGCAGACGCCGGGAACGCCATAGACGCCACAGACACCGGAGGCGCCACGGACAGCGGAGACGTCCCGGGCGCCGTCGGCGTCTCGGACCTCAGGGGCGGACGGCGTACCGAGCCAGGAACAGGTCCACTCCCGAGCCGATCACCCGCGTCAGCTCCGCGTCGCTGATCTCGGCGTCGGGCGAGAAGGTACGGACGAGCTGGGGGACCCCCACGGTGGCGGCGACCAACTGCTGTACGGCGAGCGCCGGATCGGGCGCGTCGAGGGTGCCGCGGGCGTCGAGTTCGGTGAAGGCCTCGACGAGCGGGCCGTTGTTCATGTCGTAGCTGACCCGGTACCAGAGCTGCCCGAGCTGCGGGAATCGGTCTATCTCGCCGATCACCAGCCGGCGCAGCGACATGATGTCGGGGCGCAGGAGGATGCGGGCCCAGTCGGTGGTGAGCCGGACGAGGGCGGCGCGCAGGTCGGGGGCGTCGGCGAGGGTGGAGTTGGACGGCTCCAGGTCCGCGTACGTCTTCGGCAGCACGCCGCCGATGACGGCGAGGAACAGCCGCTCCTTGCTGCCGAAGTGCTTGTAGATCGTCGCCTTGGAGACGCCGGAGCCGCGGGTGATCGCGTCCATCGAGGCCGCGGAGTAGCCCTCGGCGAGGAACTCGGAGAGGGCGGCGTCGATGATCGCCTGACGTTTGCGCGAGGCGGCGTCGGCGGGGTTCGGGATGATCGGGATGCCGTACTCGTCGGTCGCGTCGTCCTTGATCTCGGCTCCGGCTCCCATGGGTGTTCCTTAGGTGTGGTGGCGGGACCGCCAGTATATGAACTGAACGGTTTGGTCTGTAAAGCGAGCCGTGGCGGGGTCACGGAGGGACGGAACTACACCAGTCGGTTCAGTGTCAAGACTGAACCGTTTCGTTGACAGACTGAACCGATCGGTTTAGCTTTCTGGTCGTCGGGCCACGGCAGCAGCCGTCGGCCGACCGACCGGATCCATCGATCCGCTCGTTCACCGACCCATCGACCGATCCGTCGATCCATCGATCCACCGATCACCGACGTACAGGGGGCACTCCATGACCGAGTCCACGATCTTCGCCATCTCCGGCTCGCTCCGCGCCGACTCGCACAACACGCAACTGCTGCACGCCGCGCAGAAGTTCAACCCCGGCGGTCTGGAGATCGAGATCTACGAGGGCCTGCGTGACATCCCGCCGTACGACGCCGACATCGACACCCCCGACCGCCGCCCCGCCGTCGTCGACGAGCTCCGCCGCCGCGTGACGGAGGCGGACGGCGTGCTCATCGCCACCCCGGAGTTCAACTACTCCATCCCCGGCGTCCTCAAGAACGCGATCGACTGGCTCAGCACCGACTGGACCCGCACCGAGGGCGTCCCCCTGCGCGGCAAGCCCACCGCGATCCTCGGCGCCGGACCGGGCGCGTTCGGCACGGTCCGGGCGCAGCTGGCGCTCCGGCAGATCTTCGTCTGCGTCGACGCCGATGTCGTGGTGAAGCCCGAGGTGCACGTCTTCCAGTCGAACGACCGCTTCGACAGCGACGGCAACCTGGTCGACGAGGCGACGATCGGACTCCTGCAGGGGCTGTTGACCGCACTCAAGAACAAGATCGACGCGACGGCCTGAGCGGGCCCGACGCGGACGGCGACGTCCGGGCCGACACCGCCACGGTTCCGGCGACGGCTCCCGCGGCGGCTCCGGCGACCGCGAGCACCGCACCCGCCGCGAGCACGCCCCGGCGGGAGCGCCAGGAGAGCACCGACCAGCACGACTGGGCCGAGAGCAGGGAGCCGACACTCGCCCAGGAGCCCACGGAGCCGGCCGACATCGCGGAACCGACGGAGCCGATGGACAGGAACGACCCCACGGAGCCGATCGAGAGCGTCGATCCCACCGAGGCGACGGACAGGAACGAGTCCCGCGACCAGAGCGACAGGGCCGAACCGTGGCGAGAGGTCATACCTCGATCGTAGGGGCGTTCGGGGGAGTGTGCGCGTGCGATGCGGGTGCGCGGACGAGCGACCCTAGCCCGCGCAGGCCGGCAGGAACTCCAGGCCTTCCGGGGTCCCGTAGCGCACCACGGCGAGGTAGGCCTCCGGGTAGTCGCAGCCGACGTCCGTCCACTGGAGCGCGAGGACGGTCCAGACGACGAAGACGGCAAGGAACAACCAGCGCCAGCCCTTTGACATGTACGCCAAGTGCCCGGGGCTCACGCGGAGGAACCGCTTCCTTCCCCGATCCGGCTGTGCCCCTCAATCCAGCTGTGCCATGCGCTGCCTGTTGGCCTCGTCGGTGTCCCGCTGGCTGGTCGACACCAGCAGGATCGCGTCGGGCAGCGCACCGCTCAGATGGTCGCCGACGGCGGCGGTGGCCGCGCTCAGCCGGTCGAGGACCAGATCGACGGTCTCGGCCAGGTCGGCGCCGAGGGCGCCGCTGCTCCTGATGGCGTCGTGATCCGCGACGGCCGCGTTCAGCCTGTCGGTGGTGTCGCCGCGGATCGCGCCGCCGACCTCGGCGATCTTGCGGGCCGCGAGCTGGTGTTCCTCGTGGTCCACCTTCAGGGCGCCGCCGATCGCACGGCCGGTGGCCGCGCCGCCCGTGGAGCCGCCCGCGATGCCGCCGATCCCCTTCCCGGCCCCGCTCCCCGCTCTGTCGAAGACCTCTTTCCAGGGGGACCCGCCGGAGCCGCCCCCACCGTCCCCGGACGTGCCCGCGAGATCGTTCGGGACCTTCTCCAGGGCGGTCACGGCCGGGTCGGTGAGCACGGACCGGAGCGCCTTCCAGATGCTCTGGACGTCCGACCGGTACTCGGCCTCGGCCCGCCGCGCCCTCTCCGCGTTCGCCTTCGCGGCCACGGCCGGGGCCGCCGGGTTGAGGCCCGCCGCGAGTGCGGCCTCGGCATCTTCCGCGGCGAGCAGGACGGCCGTGCTCACGACGGACGCCTTGACGGCGGCGATCGTGGCCGGCAGGTCCTTCACCCTGAGCACCAGTGCCCGGGCCGAGGCGCCCAGGGGGGTCATGTCGTCCCTCTTGACCCGGTCCCAGTGCTCCGCCAGTGCGTTGACGGCTTCGCCCTGTCCGGAGGGGATCAGGCGCTCCATGTGCCTGTCGGCGGCCGTGGTGTCCTCTTCGACGAGCGCGGCGAACGATTCCAGGCCGGCTGACAGGAGGGCGTATCGGTCCTCGTCGACCTCCGGCCAGGACGGGCCGTACTTCTGGACCGCAAGCCGGGATGTGCTGTCGAGCTCGATCCCCATGCCTTCAACTCCCGCTTGTCACGCGCGCGTTGGTCCCACGCGCCCCCACGTGTGGCGCTCACGGTCTCATGCGCCCCCGAAGGCCACAAGGTCGACCGGCAGTGGCCCGCGGTGCCCGGCGGTCAGTCGATGCGCACGATCTGGAAGGCCTCCGCCATCCGCCCGGGGGGCAGTCCGCCCGCCGTCGCGTGTTCGCCGAGCCAGGTGCGCAGGAGGCCCGCGAGGTCGTCGAAGTGGGCCGTCTGGGAGGTGTGGATGCGCAGGGCCTCGACCTTGCGGTCGAAGACCGGGGTGACGTCCACGTACTGGTTCGGGGTGGGGCCGGTCATCATCCACAGTTCGTGGACGGTCCACGGCTCCAGGCCCTCCTCCTTCAGCAGGGAGGGGTGGGCGAAGGGGTTGCGGGCCTCGGGGTAGACGGCGCGCAGGCAGGCGTCGCCGACGGCGCGGTGGTCGGGGTGGAGGTCGGCGACCCGCGCCCAGTTGATCTCGGGGGAGGGGATGATCGCGCGCTGCGGCCGTACCTCCCGTATCACCCGGCACAGGTCGCGGCGGAGTTCCACGGAGGCCTCCACGAAGCTGTCGGGGTAGCCGAGGAAGCGGACGTCGGCGACGCCGCTGAGCTTGGCGGAGTGGACTTGTTCGGCGCGGCGCAGATCCGCCATCGCCTGACGGGGGAGCCGGTCGTCGTAGCCGCCGGCGCCGCCGTCCGTGACGATGCAGTACGTGACGCGGGTGCCGCGCTCGATCCACTGCATGACGGTGCCGCTGACGCAGAACTCGATGTCGTCGGGGTGCGCGGCCACGACGAGCAGCGATGCGGGCGCGGTGCGGGCGCTGTGGTCGACCGTGCGGTCGGCGGCGCTGCCGGCGGGGTGGTCGGCGGTGTGGTCGTGGTCCTCCATGTCCCTCATGTGGTCAGCCTGTTGGGGTGGCGGGGGCGTCGCAAGGCCACGTCGTGGCGTGAACAGGACATGGCACTTACGCGCCATTCAAAAAGTTGGTAGATTCAAATCATTGGGTTGTTCTGGTGAGTGAACGTGCTTGGAGGGTGACCGCTGTGTGCAGGATTCTCGGCTCCTTCGCCGCCGGAGCGGCGGCCCACGCCGACCGCCCCGACCCGGCGCAACTCGCCGCCGTGTCGGCCCGACAGCGCCACGGCGGACCCGACGAGCACGCCGTGCTCACCGGACCCGGCTGGTCCCTCGGGTGCGACCGGCTCGCCGTCACCGACCCCTGCGGCGGACAGCAGCCCTACCGGCTGCCGCACCTCCCCGGCGTCCTCGCCGTCCTCAACGGCGAGATCTACAACCACGCCGAACTGCGCCGCACCCTCGCCGCCCGCGGTCACCGCTTCCCCGACCGCTGCGACGGCACGCTGCTGCCCGCGCTCTACGCCGAGCACGGGCCCGCCTTCGCCGAGCACCTCGACGGCATGTTCGCCGTCGCGATCGTCGATCTGCGACCCGGCAGCACCCGACTCGTCCTCGCCGTCGACGACATGGGCATGAAGCCGATCCACCTCCACCACGACCCGCACGACGGCTCCACCCGGTTCGCCTCCGAGATCCCCGCGCTCCTCGCCTTCGAGGGGGTACGGATCTCCCCGCGCGAGGACTCCCTCGACACGGTCCTCGCCACCCGTACGTCCTTCTCCACGCACACCGCGCTCGACGGCGTCAGCGTCCTGCCGCCCGGGGCCACCGCCTTCGTCCGGCCCGGCGCCGCACCCGTCGTACGCCGCCGCGGGCCGCACCGGATCACGCCCGCCGGCGACACCCAGGACGTCCTGCGGCACGAGGTGCGACGGCTCGCCGAGGCCGAGGTGCCCGTCTGCGCCATCACCAGCGGCGGCCTCGACTCCGGGCTCGTCACCGCGCTCGCCGCCGAACACGCCCGCGAGACCGACGCGCCGCCGCTGCACACCTTCCACCTCACCTACCGGGGCCGGTGGCCCGACTCCGAGGCGGCGTACGCCCGTTCCGTCGCGCGCCGGACCCGGACCGTGCACCACGAGGTCGCCGTCGATCCCGACGAGTTCGGCTCGCTCCTCACCCGCACCGTCCGCCACCTCGGCCAGCCCAACGCCGACCCCATCACCCTCTCCACGTACGCGCTGTTCCGCGCCGTCCGTGAGAACGGCTTCACCGTCGCACTGACCGGCGACGGCGCCGACGAACTCTTCGGCGGGTACGACCGGATGCGCGCGGCGCTCGCCGCGCCGGCGGGCACGGACTGGGCGGGGACGTACGCGGACGCGCTCTCGGCGGCGCCGCGGCTGCTCCGCGAGCACCTGTACACCGCCGACTACCGTGCACACGTCGCCGATCAGGGGTCGGCGGCCGACCGGATCGAGCAGGAGCTGCGCTCGGCCGAGGCCGTCGGCGAGGACCGGCTCACCGCGATGACGGCCTTCGAGACGCGCTGGCGGCTGCCCGCGTACCACCTGCGGCGCGTGGACCACCTGTCGATGGCGTGGGCGGTCGAGGCGCGGATGCCGTTCTGCCAGCCGTCGGTGGTGACACACGCGCGGGCGCTGCCGGCGGCGGCACGGACGGGGAAGCGGGCCCTGTACGAGGCGGGTGCGGAACTCCTGCCCCCGGCGGTCCTGCGCCGCCCCAAGCAGCCCTTCACCCTGCCGCTGTCGGCGATGCTCGCACCGGGCAGCCCGCTCCTGGACACGGTCAGGGAACTGCTGTCCCCGGCCCGCCTGGTCCTGGGCGGAAAGGTCCGCGCGGACCGCGTGCAGAAACTCCTCACCCGCCACGGCGAACGCCCCACCCAGCGCGACGCCCAGGCGCTGTGGGCCCTGGCGGTCCACGAACTGTGGACGGAGGTCGTCCAGGGCATGCGCATCCCGGTCGGCTGTGCGGCCTGACCCCCCGGGAGCGCCCCGCCCCGACCGAGCGCGGGGCGCCCCCGCCCGCGCCGCCGCCGTCCGGGCGCACGACGCCCCCGGTCCCACCCTCGTCCTCCGGCTCGACCAGCTCCCCCTCGGCGCGCTCGCGCTCGGCGGGGAGCTGGCACGGCTGCGCCACGCGCTCGCCGGCACGGCCCACGCCGGGATCGGCAAGATCGCGCTGTACGGGGTCACCGGCCGCGGCAGGCTCGACTACCGCTTCGTCCAGGCCCTCCCCGACGGCGGTTTCGACTTCCGCGCCGGTTGCGGACACTCCCTCCTCGCCTGTGTGGTCGCCGAAGGCAGGCCCGGGCCCGTCACCGTCCGCGCCGTGACCACCGGCGACACCGTCCTGTGCGAGCGCGAGCCGGACGAGGGCGCGTACACCCTCAGCTTCCTCCGCGCCCCCACCTCCCCCGGAACCCTCCCCACCGGCCGCGCCGTCGACGTCCTCCACGGCGTTCCCGTCTCGCTCGTCCGGTACGGCAACCCGTACGTCTTCGTCGATGCCCGGCACCTTCCCGGGGAGGGACTCCGGGAGCGGCTCGAAGGGCTCCGCGCCCACGCCGCACGGCTCCTCGGCCATCCACCCCACTCCGCCCTGCCCAAGATCGCCGCCTTCACCGCAGGCCCCGGCGGGATCGCCGTGCGGGCGCTCACCGTCGACGGCTGGCACCCCCGGCTCGCGCTCACCGGCGCCGCCGCCCTCGCCGCCGCCGGTGCGCTCGACGGGACCGTCGTGCCGCCCGTGGACGGCGAGGTCCGTACCCCGGGCGGTACCGTCACGGTCTCCACCGCGCCCGACCGCGTCCGCGTCCACCACAAGCGCGCCGACGTGCTGGAAAGGCTCGAACTGCCGTGGCGTGTCCACGCAACGGCGTGAACGCGCACCCCTCTCACCAGGCCCGGAGTCCTTTTCCTCTGCCACGCTGAAATGGACCGGCAATCGGTATCCGTGGGGAGAGCAGACACACATGAAATTCGAGAATCTGCGTGTCGTCGTGACCGGGGCGTCCCGCTATTTCGGTCGCGCGCTCGCCGTCGGATTCGCGCATCTCGGCGCCGAGGTCTATGTCTCGGCGCGGACCGTCGAGGCAGCCGAACGCACCCGTACCGACGTCATGGGCTCGGCCCGTGACCGGATCCACGCCTTCGGCTGCGACCTCAGCAGGCCGGCCGAGATCCGGGAGTTCGCCGCCCGGGTCGGCGAACGCACCGACCGGGTCGACCTGTTGGTCAACAACGGCGCCCGCTGGCTCGACGGCATGGACCTGGAAGCGGCCAGCGACGCCGAGATCGTCGAGACGATCGAGTCGACGGCCGGCGGCACGGTCCTCATGGTGAAGCACTTCCTGCCCCTGCTGCGCGGCTCGCTGCGGCCCGACATCGTCAACATGGTCGCCGTCCGCGACGCCGAGGGCGCCTCCGCCGCGGCCGCCGGCGCCGCCCACGAGGCCTTCTGGGCGGCGAAGAGCGCCCAGGCCGGATTCGCCGACATCCTCTCGCGGCGCCTCCGCCCCTCCGGCGTCCGTGTGTTCTCCCTCTTCCCGCCCGACTTCTCGACCTCCGACCCGCGGTTCGCGGAATGGGACGGCTCGAATCCGGACGGCGTGGCACCCGACGAGAAACTCACGACGCAGGCGCTCTTCGAATGCATCGTCTACGCGGTCGAGCAGCCCCGCGACTGCTTCATCCGCTCCTTCCACTTCGAGCCCCGCTGACCCCGCCACCCCTTCGAGCCCGAGCCCGCTGACCCGCCCTGCGCCGACAGCGCTCCGCCGCGCGCGACCGCTGAAGCCCACCGCACCACAGCGTCAAGGAGGTCCCATGAGCACCCCTGTCTGGATCACCGCGACCCCTCCCGCCACCCACGGCGAACTCCACATCGGCCACCTCGCCGGGCCGTACGTCGCCGCCGACGTCCTCACCCGCTATCTGCGCGCCGAGGGCGAGGCCGTCCGGTTCACCACCGGCACCGCCGATCACGCCAGTTCGGTCGAGGTCCGGGCGCTGCGCCACCACCGCAAGCCGGAGGAGGTCGCGGAGGGCTACCGGGCCGCGATCACCGCGGACTGGCTGCGGTCGGGCGTGGAGTTCGACCACATCGTGCGTCCGCGCCGCGACAAGGGATACGGACGCTGGGTGCAGGACCTCTTCGGGCGGCTCTTCGCGCAGGGCGTCATCGCCCCGCGCACCCGCCTCCTGCCGTTCTGCGAGCCGTGCGACCGCTGGCTGTACGGGGCGCACGCCACCGGCACCTGCCCGCACTGCGGCGCGGTCAGCGAGGGCGGCATGTGCCACGAGTGCGCGCGGCCGAACGACGGCGGCGACCTCATCGGCGCCCGCTGCGCGCTCTGCGACACCCCGGCGGTGGCCCGCCGCTGCCGCCGGCTCTACGTGCCCCTGGAGCCGTTCCGGGAGACGCTCGCCGACTACTGGGCGACGGCCGGGCTGCCGCCGCGGCTCGCGGCGCTGTGCGAGTCGCTCGTCGAGGACGGGCTGCCGGACATCGCGGTCGGCCACCCCGCCGAGTGGGGCCTCCAGGTGCCCGTCGAGGGCTTCCCCGACCACCGGATCGACGGCTGCTTCGAGTCCGCCGCGATGCACCTCTTCGGCTACGACGTGACGGGCCCGCTGCCCCGCCGCGCGATCCACTTCTGCGGCTTCGGGCACGCCTTCTGCCATGCCGTGCTGCTGCCGGTGCTGCTCCTCGCACAGGACGTCAAGCTGCCGCAGGAATTCAACGTCAACGAGTCGTACGTCATCGAGGAGGGCATCCAGGAGGGCAACGTCTGGGCGCTCGACCTGCTCACCGAGTACGGCTCCGACACCCTGCGCCGTCATGTCCTGCAGGCCCGCCCGCTGGGCCGCCGCACCGTCTTCCACCGGGAGCGGCTCGCCACCGCCCGCCGCGAGCTGGACGAGAACTGGAACAGCTGGCTGTCCCGGCTCTTCGCCGCCGTACGGGAGGAGTGCGGCGGCCTCGCCCCGCAGGCGCTGCCCGGCGGCACCGGCTGGGAGGTCCTGGAGCGGCGGCTGCACCGGGGCGTCGACGACCTGCGTGAGGCGTACGGCCCCGACGCCTTCGACCCGCGCAGGGCGGTCGCCGTCCTGGACGAGATGGTCCGCTCGGCCGCCGACTTCGGTCACGTGAACGCCCACGAACGCTGCCGGCCCAGCACCTCCTGCCGTCATCTCCCGGCGCTCGCGGCCCAGTTGGCAGTGGCTTCGGCCCTGTCGGCGTGGTCGCGGCCGGTGATGCCGGAGGGGGCGGACCGGCTGGCGGCGGCGCTCCACGCGGCGCCGGGCCGCCCGGTCGACTGGCATGCCCTGACGGCGCCCCTCCCGGGTACCCGTCTGGCGCCCCCGTCGGGTCCGGTCTTCGGATTCTGACGTTTCGTCCGCTCTCTTACTACTAAGCAACTAAGTAACCCCGTAGATCCCCCACCCCGCCGCGTGACCGTGCGCGCGCGAGCGACGCGCAGGGGCACGCGGCCTCCCCTCAGGAGCCCCTCGTGTCCCTGCGCGTCGCCATGCTCAGCGTCCACACCTCCCCGCTCCACCAGCCCGGGACGGGGGACGCCGGCGGCATGAACGTCTACATGGTCGAGCTCTCCCGCGCCCTGGCCGAACAGGGCGTGGAGGTGGATCTGTTCACCCGCTGCCGGGGCGAGGGGCTGCCCCCGCTCGTCGAGCTCGCCCCCGGAGTGCGGGTCCGGCATCTGCACGCGGGGCCGCGCCGGGCGCTGCCCAAGGAGGCCATGCCCGATCTGGTGGTGCCGTTCTCGCTGGCCCTGCTCAAGGAGGAGCGGCGGTACGACCTGGTCCACTCGCACTACTGGCTCTCCGGGCAGGCGGGCCGGATCGCCTCGGTGGGCTGGCGGATCCCGCTGGTGCACACCGCCCACACCCTGGCCCTGGTGAAGAACGCCTCGCTGGCCGCCGGTGACACCCCCGAGCCGGAGCTGCGGGTCAGGGGCGAGCACCAGGTGGCGGGCGCCGCGGACCGGCTGATCGCGAACACGGCGGACGAGGCGGAGGCCTTGCGGTCGCTGTACGGGGCGGCGGGGGAGCGGACCGAGGTGGTGCGTCCGGGGGTCGATCTGCGGACCTTCCGCCCGGGGGACGGGCGGGCGGCGGCGCGGGCCCGGCTGGGACTTCCGGCCGACGCGTTCGTGCCGCTGTACGCGGGCCGCATACAGCCGTTGAAGGGCCCGGACGTGCTCGTACGGGCGGTCGCCGAGCTGCTGCGGGAGTCACCGGACCTGCGCCGCCGGCTGCTGGTGCCGGTGGTCGGCGGTCATTCGGGCGCGACCCGCGAGGGGTCGGCGTGGCAGCTCGCCGCGGATCTCGGGGTGACGGATGTGCTGCGGCCCTTCCCTCCCGTACCGCAGGCACGGCTCGCGGACTGGTACCGGGCGGCGGACGTGCTCGTGGTGCCCTCGCGGAGCGAGTCCTTCGGTCTTGTGGCCCTGGAGGCGCAGGCCTGTGGGACCCCGGTGCTCGCGGCCGCGGTGGGCGGGCTGCCGACGGCGGTGTGGGACGGGGTGACGGGTCTGCTGGTGCAGGGTCACGACCCGGCGGAGTACGCGCGTCTGCTGGGCCGGTTCGCGGCGCACCCGGAGGTGGTGGGGACGATGGGGGAGGCGGCGGTGCGGCATGCGCACGGGATGAGCTGGCGGGCGTCGGCCGCGCGGACCGTCGAGGTGTACCGGGGGGCGCTGGCGGAGACGCGCCGGCCGGTGTTCCCGGGTGGGGAGCGGGCGGTGGGGGGGGGGGGGGGGGGGGGGGGGGGGGGGGGCGCCGCCCCCCCCCCCCCCCGACGGCCCCTCTCTCCTGGAGGAACGAGAAGGCCGTAGCACGAGTCTAGCATCTCTTTTGGTTCGACCAAAGATATGGAGAGCTCCGGATGCGTCAATTCCGTTGCGGCGACGGCGGATTGACGCATCCACGCCATGGCGAGTCCACGCAGAGAAGAACTATGGATCCGATTCGAGGGCCGGGACAGAATGGAGATGTCTTCAGGGAACGCCCGGCGGCACGGGCCCCGGAAGGCGGAATTCACATTCCAAGTCCTGGAGGAATCATGTCCGTTGCGCAGAACACCGGAATCCGTAAGACCGTCCGTCAGCTCCTGGTCGCGGTGGCCGCCTGTACCGCCGTCGCGGGCGGCGCCACCTTCGCCGTCGGCTCCGACGCCGACCACCCGGTCACCCCGCAGACCGTCGCCGGCATCGCCGAGGACAACGGCTGGCCGGTCGTTCCGCCGAAGCCGACCCCGACCAACTGACGTCGAACACCGGGAATTTCACCAGACAATTCCTCGCGCCGGGCCCCGCAATCGCTGCCACGATTGTGGGGCCCCGGTATTTTCGGACGCCGCCCGAATTCCGGCGGTCAGTCCAGCCAGCCGAGCCGCACCGCACGCGCCCCCGCCTCGAAACGGCTCGTCGCACCCAGCTCCTGCATCAGCTCCGAGATCATCCGGCTGACCGTCCGCAGCGACACCCCGAGGGTGCGCGCGATCCGCTCGTCCTTCATTCCCGAGGCGAGCATGTGCAGCGCCGCCCGCTGCTGCTCCGAAAGACCGTCGCCGCCCGCCTCCGCCGTCGTCTCGTTGCCGTACGGCGTCGCCGTGTGCCAGCAGTGCTCGTACAGGCTCAGATACGGCCGCACGAGCGCGCTGCCCCGCGCCAGGATCGCGCCCTCGCCGGGCTCCTCGGGCCGGATCGGCACCAGGGCGAACTGCTGGTCGGCGATGATCAGGTTCATCGGGACGACGGGCGCCAGGCGGATCTCCACGCCCAGCTCCGCCCGCTGCCCCAGGAACTTCTCCATCTGCGGGTCCGTGGCCTCCTGTCGGCCGTAGATGGCCCGCACCCGCACCCCGTTGGCGATCTGCCGCCGGTCCCGGTCGAGCATCCGGTCCGGGTTCTGCCGGCCCGGCGTCCCCGGGTGCAGCGCCGCCGAACTCTCCTGCATCACATCGGTGATGTCCTCGATGGCCTGCTGGATCCGGCGGTAGTCGGTCAGCGCCTCGACGTGCGCCCCCGCCTTCGTCAGCGCCTCGGCCCGCAGATAGGAACCCGCGAGGATCTCCAGCGTGCTGTAGGCCTCGTCCGCCTCCGCCAGGTGCTCCCGCAGCCGCTCCCGCTCCCGCTCCAGGAGCCGGAGCAGCGCGATCTCCGGGTCGATCGCCGCCACCGTGTCCGTCTCCGAACGCCAACTGCCGTCCTGGACCGCCGTGATGGTGGCGTGCGCCTGGCCGGTCGGCACGATCAGTCCCAGGGTGAGGAGTTCGCCGCGACATCGCTCGTACTCCTCCGGCGCGAGCCCGAGTTCTCTGCGGACCTCCTCGAAGTCCGAGACGCCCCGTCGGCGCAGCTCCTGGTACACGGCAAGCAGGACCTCGGTCGTGCCGTCCCCGATGCCGTCGCCCGCAGTGACCATGGCGAAGTGACCCCCTCATCCTCCGAGTCGCCCCGCCCTCACCTTGTCATACGGCTCGGCGGGAGTCCGTCGTGCTGTGCCCGTACCCGTGGCTGCGCTTACCGTGTCGCACCGGAACTCCTCGTACTAGGCCCCCTGTTCGGAGCCCTCACCGTCGAGCAGACCGAGCCGCGCCGCCTTCACCCCGGCCTCGAAGCGGCTCGCCGCGCCCAGTTCCTGCATGACCTCCGACAGCAGACGGCTGACGGTCCGGAGCGACACCCCGAGACTCCGCGCGATCTGCTCGTCCTTGATGCCCGAGGCCAGCATGTGCAGTGCGGCCCGCTGCTGGTCGGACAGTCCGTCGCCGTCACCGCCGCTCCCGCCGGGCTCCTCGCCGTACCGGGAGGCCGCCTGCCAGCAGTACTCGTACAGGGCGAGATAGGAGCGGACGAGGCCGGGACCGCGGGCCAGGATGGTGGGCGAGTCCGGGTCGTGCGGGTCCGTGGGCAGCAGGGCGAAGTTCTCGTCGGCGAGGACCATGTTCATCGGGACGACAGGGGAGAGCCGCAGTTCCACGCCGAGCGCGGCCCGGTCGGCCAGATGCTGGGTCATCTCGGGCACGGTGCCGACCCGCCGGCTGTACATGGCGCGGACCCGCACCCCGCGGGCTGCCCGGCAGCGGTCCCGGTCCAGCTCGGCGGCCATGTCCTCACGCCGTACGGACCCCGTGTGCATGACGTGGACGGCGGTGCGGACGGACTCGGTGAGCTCGGTCAGCTCGCGCAGCACCCGCTGCGGGTCGGTGACGATCTCGACCTCGACCTCGGAACGGGGCACGGCCCCGGCACGCAGGAACGGTCCGGCGAGGGATTCGAGGGCGGTGTGCGCGCGGCTGGTCGCGGCGAGACGCTGCTGGAGCCGGTCACGCTCCCGGCGGAGCAGTCGCAGCAGGGCGACGTCGGGGTCGACGACGGTCCGGTCGCCGGAGGGGCCCGAGGCGGTGAGTCCTAAGGAGGCGAGCTCCTCGCGACATCGCTCCCGCTCCTCGGCGGAGAGCTGCAGGCCGTCCGCGACCTGGTCGAAGGTGGTGCCGGGGCGGGTGCGGAGTTCCTGGTAGACGGCGAGAGCCTGCTCGCTGCCCGCGCGGGACACGGCGGCGTTTCTGGACACGGCGCAGCAGACTCCCCTCGGATCCACGCGGATCCTGTTGAATCGCCCCGCTAGACCCTGCCACAGAATCGAACGACACGCACGGAGTTGAACGGTGCTCAGGCGGCGGGGGCGCTCGCCCGGCAGTCGGGGCACAGGCCCTTGAAGACGACCTCCGCGTCGTCCACGCGCCACTCCGGAAGGGCGCCCTCGGGCGCCGCAGGAGCGGCCGCCGCGACGTTCTCCACGCGGCCGCACACCGTGCACAGCGCGTGCTGGTGCGCGGGGCCCGAGACCTCGAAGACCGCGGGCAGGCCGGGCCGGTCGAACTTGCTGACCAGGCCCGTCTCCTGGAAGTGCCGCAGCATCTCGTACACGGCCTGGCTGGTCAGCGTGCCGAGCCGCTCGCGGGCCGTGGTGGTGATCGCCTCGACGTCGAGATGGCCGCCGGCGGCGAGCACCGTGAGCACCTCCAGGCGCGGGCCCGTGACCCGCAGCCCGACGTCCCGCAGGCGCTGGATCACCGCCTCGCGGCCCGTCAGCTCTTCCACGCCCGCCATCTTCTCCGCCCGCCCGCCATCTGGTCGGCTCAAACTTTTGTGGGCATCGTACCTCTTGCTCGTCAACCTCGTCAGGGCTCTTCGTCCGTCCGGTCGCCGTCCGTCGGCCGCGGTCGTCCGGTCAGCTGTGCGTCGACCGCCCGCCGACGGCCGTCCGGCCGTCCGGCCGTCCGGTCGGCCGCCGGTCAGTCGTCCGTCCGGCACACCAGCAGGACGGACTCGGTCCGCTCGTCGATCCGGTGCCGCCGCCGGCCCTCGATGTGCAGGCCCGCCGAGTGCAGTTCCGCCGCGAGCCGCTCGGGGTCGACGATCCACTTGTCGGTGGTCAGCACGACCCGCTCGGTGGACAGCTTCCCGGTCCGCGCCGCGTAGTACGTGATCCGTTCGCTCATCGACTGCAGGTCGAAGACCTGCCGCGCCACCACCCACTCGTCGATGCCGTCGAAGCGGGGCACCTGGAACGCCCAGGTCCGCTGCGGCTCCGTGATGAGCCCCGGCAGCCGGTGCGCCGTGTAGTCGAGGGCGAGCGCCCCGCCCGACTGCAGATGGGACGCCACCTCCCGCAGCAGCCCGGGCCGCCGCGCCGGGGGTACGGCGGTGACCATCGCACCCGCGAGCAGCGCGAGCCGGTAGCTGCCGTCAAGCCGGAGCTCGGCGAGGTCCGACCGGTGGGTGACGACGAGCCCGGCCACCTGCGGACCGATCCGGCGGGCCCAGCTGTCGAGGCGCTCGAGGGCCGAGGCGTCCCGGTCCACGGCTTCCACGGCGAAGCCGTGCCGGGCGAACGGGACGGCGAGCCGCCCGGCGCCGGAGCCGAGGTCCAGAACGGGTCCGCCGGTGGAGCGGGCGAGGCTGAGGTACCGGACGATGTCCGCGCTGTGCGGGCCGAGCAGGGCGTCGTGCAGCCAGACGGAGTTCTCGTCGGCGGAGGAGACGGATTCGAGCCCGGGCAGGGTGTCCGAGGTGACCCGGACGCCGGCCCCGGGGGCGGGTCCCGGCTCCTGGCCGTATCGGGACGGCAGGACCGGAGCGAACGCTGCGGGCACGACGGGCAGGGAAGTGCCGCTCGGTGTGTGCATCGCTCCTCCAGGGGCTCGCTCGGTCCATGCCGTCCGGACGCGCACCCGTGCCGCCGGGACCGCGCCGCTGAACCCATCCTGACCTGGGGGAGGAACCCCGATCCACCGGATCGGGCTGCGTGAACACGCGATGGCGTGGATCTGCCACGCCCTGGAGTACGGCGGTCGCTACAGCGTTCTGCTCCAGCGCCGGGCGGAGAGGGCGACGAAGCCCAGGTGGCTGTAGAACGGCAGTGCGGGGTCCGCCTCCGCGGGGAGCTCCACCCGCTGGTCCCGTGCCCCGAAGCTCCGCATCCGTTCCGTGGCCGCCGCCAGCAGGGCCGTACCCACACCCCGGCGGCGGGAGCCGGACGCCACGGCGAGGGCGTACACCTCGCCCTCGCCCGGCACCGGGACACCGCCCGCGGCGACACCGACGACCGTGCCCTCCGAGTCCGTCGCGACGAGCCAGCCGAGCCAGCCGGGTGCGCCCCCGGGAATTTCAATTTCCGCGCGTATGCGGGGGAGTGCGCATTGTGCGGAGATCAGTCGACGCATCGGGATTTCGTCCAGGATTCCCGCGTAGCTGCTCCGAATGGCGTCGGCGAGCAGCCTGGATATCGTCGTCGCATCGCCGGCCGCGGCCGTCCGAACGCCAGCCAGCTGCATCGGTTTTGTACCCTTCGACGTGCCGAACCCGAGCCCCAACATACCCACGATAGCGGGGAATTCAGTTGTTCGTGACCGATGCGAAATCTACGAATTCGCTTAGTAAATAGCGCGGTTCGGCCTGTCGGACGTGCTGAAGCGAGTCAATTAACCGGGGAAGGAACAGCACGCGACGATCAAGGGCGTCATCGCGAGACCGGCGGCCATGATGGTCATCAGGCCGCGCAGGACGGGATGCCCGGCACTGTGCGGGGTGAGGATGCGGCGCATCCGCAGCGCCGCCGACGGCCCGCCCGCCGCGAACGCCGACCGTGGCGCCCGCCCCGACGCGAGCGCGTACAGCGCCGTGGCCAGCGCGTCGCGCGTGCACCGGCGCAACGCCCGGTCGTCCGCCGCCATTTCGAGCAGCAGCGGTACGGAGTCCACCCCGTGCCGGGCGAGCGGCAGGCGCGAGAAGACGGCGGCGAAGGCCTCCGACGCGGCGACGAGGAGATGGTGCCGCCCCGCGATGTGGGCCCGCTCGTGCGCGAGCGCCGCCGCGAGCTGGGCGGGCGTGAGGGCGTCCACCGCGCCGGAGGAGACGACGACCCGGCGCGAGCGGCCCGGCAGGCAGTACACGGCGGGGCGCGCGTCGTCGAGGACGGTGGCCCGCAGCGCGGGGTCGTACCGGCCGACGAGCCGCAGCACCCCCGCGTGCCGCACCCGCACCCGGCGGGCCCTGACCAGCCGGAGGGCGAACGCGGCGGCGGGCGTCGAGAGCACGGCGAGGGAGGCCGCGAAGGCGAGCCGCTCGCGCCCGTCGAGGCCCAGGAGCTGCTCGACCGTGGGCGGTTCGAGCGCGAACATCATGTCCGCGAGACGGTGGCTGCCGGCGCTCGGCAGGATCAACTGGGCCGGCAGCAGGGCGATCGCGGCGGCGAAGGCGGTGCCGCACGCGGCCCACACGCCGAGGGCGAGCCGGGGTGCCTGCTGGGCCCAGCGCGCCCGGACGAGCAGCCAGGGGACGAGGAAGCCGGTGACGACGACGAGGCCGAGCGGGACGAGGACGTGATGGTTCACGTTCACGCTCCGCTCCCGCCGCCGAGGTGCGGGTCGTGCTCGCCGCGGGCGGCGCGGAGGGCCGCGTCGAGGGCGTCCATGTCCTCGTCCGAGATGACCTCGACGAACCGGAGGAGGGCGGCGGGGCGGTCCTGGCTGTCGCCGAGGGCGTCCCGCATCAGGCCGGCGGTGTACTCCTCGCGGCTGCGGACGGGTTCGTACAGCCAGGCCCGGCCGGCCTTCTCGCGGCGGAGCCAGCCCTTGCGGTGCAGGATGTCCGCGACGGTCATGACGGTCGTGTAGGCGACCCGGCGGCCGCGGTTGATGTCGTCGACGATCTCGCGGACCGTGGCGGGCCGCTGCCAGGCCCACAGTCGGTCCATGATCTCGGCCTCCAGCTCTCCCAGCCGGCGCACGTGCATCCCCTCCCCCTACGGGCGGCTCATCGTACGGGCCGCCCCCCTCGCTCAGATATACCCCCCAGGGGTACGCTGAGGGGATGTCGACCCTGCTGAAGATCCCTCCGCGGAACCGCCCCTGCGCGAAGGTCTGCGACTCCGGCCCTCCCGGAACGGTGGAGCTGGCGCTCCTCCGGCAGCTGCTCGGCCTCTGTCTCCGGCTGAGTCTCACGCTGTCCGCCGACTGTCCCTCGCGCAAGGGCGGTTGACACTCCCCTGCCGGTCCGTCACGAGTCCGTCAGGTCGCCCGGTCACGTCCGGATCAGCCGGGCGATCGCCTTCGACGCCTCGCCCACCTTCTCCTTCGCCTGCTCCCCGCCCTGTGCGATGGCCTCCGTGACGCAGCAGCTCAGGTGCTCGTCGAGCAGGGCCACCGCACAGGACTGGAGGGCCGCGTTGATCGCGGAGACCTGGGTGAGGACGTCGATGCAGTAGACGTCCTCGTCGACCATCCGCTGCACCCCCCTGACCTGCCCCTCGATCCGGCGCAGGCGTCTGATGACGTCTTCCTTGTGCTGTCCGTAACCGGCCACGACGGGCTCCTCGGAGATTCGGCGGGGAAGGGTGGGTCCGCCGGTGGATTCACCGGCGGACCCGTCGATCGGTGGAGGTCCCTCAGCGGTCGGCGGCCTGGAAGCCCCGCAGGCGGAGGCTGTTGCCGACCACGAAGACCGAGGAGAAGGCCATGGCCGCGCCCGCGATCATCGGGTTGAGCAGTCCGGCCGCGGCGAGCGGCAGGGCCGCCACGTTGTAGGCGAAGGCCCAGAAGAGGTTCGAGCGGATCGTGCCGAGCGTCTTGCGGGAGAGCCGGATCGCGTCGGCCGCGGCCCGCAGGTCTCCCCGTACCAGGGTCAGGTCGCCGGCCTCGATGGCGGCGTCCGTTCCGGTGCCCATCGCCAGGCCCAGGTCGGCCTGGGCGAGCGCGGCGGCGTCGTTGACGCCGTCGCCGACCATGGCGACCGAACGGCCCTCCGCCTGGAGCCTCTTGACGACGTCGACCTTGTCCTGCGGCATGACCTCGGCGATCACCTCGTCGATGCCGACCTCGGCGGCGACGGCTTCGGCGACCGCCTTGTTGTCACCGGTGAGCAGGATCGGGGTGAGGCCGAGCCCGCGAAGCCGCCGGATGGCCTCCGCGCTGGTCTCCTTCACCGCGTCGGCGACCTCCAGGACCGCGCGGGCCTCGCCGTCCCAGGCCACCGCGATCGCGGTCCTGCCGGCCTTCTCCGCGGTGTCCTTCGCGGACTTGAGGTCGGCGGGCAGCGCCATGGCCCACTCGTCGAGGAGCTTCTCGCGGCCGACGAGGACGGCGTGGCCGTCGACGATGCCCTGGACGCCGAGGCCGGGGATGTTGGCGAAGTCCTCGGGGGTGGGCAGGGTGCCCACTCTGGCGGCGGCGCCGGTGGCGACGGCCTGGGCGATCGGGTGCTCGGAGGAGTGCTCCAGGGCGCCCGCGAGCCGCAGGACGTCCTTGTCGTCGACTCCTTCGGCGGTGTGGACCTTGATGAGCGTCATCCGGCCGGTGGTGACGGTGCCGGTCTTGTCGAGCACGATCGTGTCGACCTTGCGGGTGGTCTCCAGGACCTCGGGCCCCTTGATGAGGATGCCGAGCTGCGCGCCGCGGCCGGTGCCGACCATGAGGGCGGTCGGGGTGGCCAGGCCGAGGGCGCAGGGGCAGGCGATGATCAGGACGGCGACGGCGGCGGTGAAGGCGGCGGTCAGCCCCTGTCCGGTGCCCAGCCAGAAGCCGAGCGTGCCGAGCGCGAGGGCGATGACGACGGGGACGAAGACGGCCGAGATCCGGTCGGCGAGGCGCTGGGCGGCGGCCTTGCCGTTCTGCGCGTCCTCGACGAGCTTGGCCATCCGGGCGAGCTGGGTGTCGGCGCCGACACGGGTGGCCTCGACGACGAGGCGGCCGCCGGCGTTCAGGGTGGCGCCGGTGACGGAGTCGCCGACGGAGACCTCGACCGGGACGGACTCGCCGGTGAGCATCGAGGCGTCGACGGCGGAGGAGCCCTCGACCACGGTGCCGTCGGTGGCGATCTTCTCGCCGGGGCGGACCAGGAAGCGGTCGCCGACCTGGAGTTCCGCGGTGGGCACGGTGACCTCGCGGCCCCCGCGCAGGACGGTGACCTCCTTGGCGCCCAGGTGCATCAGCGCCTTGAGCGCGGCGCCCGCCTTGCGCTTCGAGCGGGCCTCGAAGTACCGGCCGGCGAGGATGAAGGCGGTGACGCCGGCCGCGGCCTCCAGGTAGATGTTCCCGGCGCCGTCGGTGCGGGCGATCGTGAACTCGAAGGGGTGGGTCATCCCCGGCGTGCCGGCGGTCCCGAAGAACAGCGCCCACAGGGACCACAGGAACGCGGCGATCGTGCCGACCGAGATCAGCGTGTCCATGGTGGCGGCGCCGTGCCTGGCGTTGGTCCACGCGGCGCGGTGGAACGGCCAGGCGGCGTAGACGACGACCGGCGCGGCGAGCGTCAGGCTCAGCCACTGCCAGTACTCGATCTGGAGCACCGGGACCATCGCCATGGCGATGACCGGCACGGCGAGGGCGACGGCGGTGACCAGCCGCTGCTTGAGGGGGCGCAGCTCCTCGTCGGCCTTCTCCTCGTCGGAGGGGCCGTCGGGGGCGCCGGAGGTCTCGGAGCGTGGGGGCGCGGGCTCGGCCGCGGTGTAGCCGGTGGCCTCGACGGTGGCGATGAGGTCGGCGACGTCGATGTCGGCGTCGAAGGTGACCTTCGCCTTCTCGGTGGCGTAGTTGACGGTGGCCTCGACCCCGTCCATCCGGTTGAGCTTCTTCTCGATGCGGGCCGCACACGAGGCGCAGGTCATGCCGCCGATGGCGAGCTCGACCTGGGCGGTGCCCGGTGTCGTCGTTGTCATTAGCTCTTCCTGCTCCTCTTTCTTGGGGCTCGGTCTGCCTCCGGGGCGCCGGAGCCGGGCTCACGGACCCGACCGTGCTCGCCTCCCTCGTACCTCGGGAGGCTCCGCGCGCTCGGGTCCGTTCCCCGGCGCGCCCCTTCGGCTCACTCGCCGGTCCCGGGGGTGGAGGCGCTGGTGTGCGGGGCGGCGGTTCTCGAGCCGGGCGGCCGAGGGGGCTGTCGGTCAGGCGCGGCCGGTGAGCTCGTAGCCCGCGTCGTCGACCGCCGCGGTGATCGCCGCGTCGTCGGGCTCGCCGCCGGTGGTCACGGTGACGAGGCCGCCGGTGACGTCGACGTCGACGGAGATGACGCCGGCGAGCGCGCTGACGGACTTGGTGATCGCGGTCTTGCAGTGGCCGCAGGTCATGCCGGAGACGGCGTAGACCGTGACGGTGCTGTCGGCGACCGCGACGGCGGTGGTCTCCGTGGTGGTCGAGCAGCTGTTGTCGGGGGTGCAGCAGGAGCCCATGGCTTCTCCTCGGTCGGTTCCGGCGGGACGGGATACCCTCGGGGGGTATCTGCTTCGGTTCCATGTATACCCCCCTCCCGTATTCGACGCAAGCAGCCCCCCGGCTTGACTTGATACCCCCCAGGGGTATGGTGAAGTGCATCGAACGGCTACCGACGCCGCCACCACCCACGTACGGGAGAGCAGCCATGAACACCGGAGTGAAGATCACTGCCTATGCCGCCGCACTCGCCGCGACCTTCGGGGCCGCCTACGGGGTGGGCGCGGGCGTCGGCCCCGTCGAGGAGCCGAAGAAGGCCGGGCACGGGGAGCACGCGGCCGCGCCCGCGCCGTCGAGGAGCGCGGCGGCCGACGGCCACGCCGGGCACGAGGAGGGCGCCCCCGCGGACACCCCCGCCCCCGCGGACACCCCCGCCCCCGCGGACGCGCCCGCCGCCGCGGACACCCCCGGCGGCCTCCAGGTCTCCGAGGGCGGCTACACCCTGGCCATGGAGACCCCCGCCCCCGCCGTGGGCAGGAGCACCCTGAAGTTCTCCGTCAAGGACTCGGCCGGCAGGAAGGTCACCGCGTTCACCACCGAGCACGGCAAGGAACTCCACTTCATCGTCGCCTCGCGCGACCTCGGCACCTTCCGCCACCTGCACCCCGTGAAAGGGGCCGACGGCACCTGGTCGGTGACCGCCGACCTGCCCCGCGCCGGCGGCTACAAGGCCTTCGCCGACTTCAAGCCCGCCGCGCCCGGCGCCCGGGGCATCACGCTCGGCGTCGACCTCTCCGTACCGGGGGCGTACGCGCCGAAGCCGCTGCCCGCCGTCGCCCCGACCGCCACCGTCGACGGCTACCAGGTCCGCCTCGGCGGCACCCTGGACCCCGGCAAGGCCGGCGAGCTCCGGCTCACCGTCACCAAGGCCGGAAAGCCGGTCACCGACCTGGAGCCGTACCTCGGGGCGTACGGGCACCTCGTCGCCCTGCGCGCCGGTGACCTCGCCTACCTCCACGTGCACCCGAACGGGGGCGGCCCCGGCCCCGACGTCTCCTTCACGGCGACGGCGCCCAGCGCGGGCACGTACCGCCTCTTCCTCGACTTCCAGCACGAGGGCAAGGTCCGGACCGCGGCCTTCACGGTGACGGCGGGCGGGTCCGGGGCAGGGTCCACGGGGTCCACGGCCGGGTCCGCGGCCGGCGAGAAGGTGCCGGCTCCCGCAGCCGGTGAGGCCACGCACGATGCGGGAGACCACGCACACGGCTAGGCTGGCATTGGACTAGACCTGTAGAGACGCATTCATGGAGGAATGGGCTCGATGAGCAACCGTGCAGTCCTTGAGGTGATCGCCCTCGACGAGGAAGACGCGGTCGCTGCCCAGACCGGTGGAGCCGACCGGCTCGAACTCGTCACCGACATGGCCGCGGACGGACTCACCCCGTCCCGGACCGGCTTCGCGGCCATCCGTTCCGCCGTCGACATCCCGCTGCGCGTGATGCTCCGCCTCACCGACGGCTTCGCGGCCGGCGGCCCCGACGGCGTCGACGCCCTGGTGGCCCGGGCCCTCGACCTGCGCGAGGCGGGCGCCGACGAGTTCGTCCTCGGCTTCCTCACCCCCGACGGCGAGCCCGACCTGGTGGCCGTCGAGCGCCTCATCGCCGTCCTCGACGGCTGCCGCTGGACCTTCCACCGGGCGATCGACCGCGCCGACGACCGCGACGGACTGCGCAAGCGGCTCGCCGACCTGCCCGGCCTCGACACCTACCTGACGGCCGGCGCAGCCACCGGCGTCGACGACGGCCTCGCCACCCTCAAGGCCGAGGCCACCCGCGCGGGCGAGCCCGGCTACGAGGCCCGCATCCTCGTCGGCGGCGGCCTCCGCCTCGACCACCTCCCCGAACTGCGCGCGGCAGGCCTGGACGCCTTCCACATCGGTGGCGCGGCCCGCCCCCGGGGCTGGGCGGCCCCGGTCTCGGCGGACGCGGTACGGGCGTGGCGCGAGGCACTGGACGCGTAACCACCACGCGCGGGGGTCCGCGGAAATCGTGTGGCCCGCCGCGAGGGGGCTCGCTAGCCTCCCCCGTATGACAGCCACCCCGACCCGACCCGACGAACCCGACATCGACACCGCGCTCGTCGAGAGGCTCGTCGCCGGGCGGTTCCCCGAGTGGGCCGGCCTCCCGGTCCGCGCCGTACGGTCGGCCGGCACGGACAACGACATGTTCCGGCTCGGGGACGACCTCGTCGTACGGCTGCCCCGGGCCCCGTACGCCGCGCGCCACGTCGAGAAGGAACAGCGCTGGCTGCCCCTGCTCGCCCCGCACCTGCCGCTGGACGTCCCGGTCCCGGTGGGGCGGGCCGGGGCGAGCGCGGAGTTCCCGCGACCCTGGTCGGTCTACCGCTGGCTCGACGGCGACGACACGTACGACGTCCCGCTCACCGACCTCGCCCACGCGGCCGCGACGCTGGGCCGCTTCGGCGCGGCCCTGCGCACCGTCGACGCGAGCGACGGGCCCGCCTCCTTCCGGGGCGGCCACGTCACCTCCTGGGAGGACGGTCATCTCCCGGGCGCGATCCGCGACTTCGGCGCCGAGGGCCTGATCGACGCGGAACTGGCCACGGCCTCCTGGGAAGCCGTCCTGCGGCTCCCGCAGTGGGACGGCGCGCCCGTCTGGGTCCACGGCGACCTGCTGCCCGGCAACCTGCTCGGCCGCGAGGGCCGCCTCAGCGCCGTCATCGACTTCGGCGGCGTCGGTACGGGCGACCCGGCCTGCGACATGATGCCCGCCTGGACCCTGTTCACCGCCGACACCCGCCCGCTCTTCCGCGAGGAGGCCCGCGTCGACGACGCGACCTGGGCGCGGGGACGCGGCTGGGCCCTGGCCTGGGGCCTGGTGACCGAGCACTACTTCCGCGAGACGAACCCGGTGCTCGCGGCCGTCGCCCGCCGCACCCGCGCCGAGGCGCTCGCGGAGTACGCGACGCTGTAGACCGGCGGCATCGGCGGCACCGGCCGCTCAAGCAGCTTCAGCAGTTCAGCAGCTCAGCAGCTTCAGCGGACGACGTCGAAGACGTTCTTCTGGATGCCGTTGGAGTACGTCTCGTGCTCCACGAGCTCCAGCTTCTGCGTGTCCTTGTCCGTCTGGCTGAACAGCCGCTTGCCCGCGCCGAGCAGCAGCGGGAAGACGAGCAGGTTGTACCGGTCGATCAGACCGGCGTCCGAGAGCGCACGACCCAGCGAGGCGCTGCCGTGCATGATGATCGGGCCGCCCTCGGTCTCCTTCAGGGCGGCGACCTCGTCGAGCGAGCGCAGGATCGTGATCTCGCCCCAGTTGTCGACCAGATCGTCCTCGGTGAGGGTCGTGGACACGACGTACTTCGGCAGCGTCCTGTAGCGGGCGAAGTCCTCCATGTCCGGCCACACGGCGCTGAACGCCTCGTAGCTCGCCCGGCCGAGCAGCATCGCGCCGGCCTCCTCCTGCTCCTGGCCCTTCATCGCGTACGCCTCGGGAACGAACTCCACCTCCTTGAAGGTCCAGCCGGAGTTCCGGTAGCCGGGCTCACCGCCGGGGGCCTCCACGACACCGTCGAGCGAGACGAAGGCAGAGCTGATCAGGGTGCGCATCCGGGTTCTCCCGTGAGGTTCGTGACGGCCACTGAGCACTGGCGCTCAGCAGCGAGTACAACCTATAGACCGGCGGCCGGGCGGAAACTCATCGCGCCCTCGCGTCTTCCTCCGGTGCGGCGACGAGCTCCACCTCGTACCCGAGGGCGCCGAGGAGTCGGCCGAAGCTCGCCTCGGCGCGCGCCGGATCCCCCACCCGCACCTCGGCGTGATGGAGCGCCCCGGCCCGGGCCGGACGGCTCACGCCTGCTCCAACTGCGAGGGGATCGGGGCCGAGTGAAGGACGGTCAGACCGGACACGGCGCGCGTCAGCGCCACGTACAGCCGGCGCAGACCGGTCCGCTCGTCCGGCTCGCCGTCGACGACGGCCGCGGGCTCGTCCAGGACCACGTAGTCGTACTCCAGGCCCTTCGCGAGCGAGGCCGGGACCAGCGTCAGCCGGGACTCGGCCGTGGTCTCCTCACCGGGGGAGAGGTACGCGAGCCCGGCGGCCGTCAGCGCCTCCGCGAGCGGGGCGATCCGCGCGTCGGCGGCGATCAGCCCGATGGACCCGTCGTGGGCCAGCGCCTCGACGCAGGCCGCGACGACGTCCCGGTCGAGCGCGTCCGTGTGCCGTACGTCCAGCGAACCCGGATTCTCACGCACCGACTCCACGGCCGCGAGCCCCGGCGACATGTGCGGAAGGAGCCGGGAGGCGTACGCGATGACCTCACGCGGCACACGGAAACCGGCGGTCAGCTCCTCCACCACCGCCTCCGGCTTCCCCAGGTGCCCGAGCGCCTCCGCCCAGCTCGCCGTCGCCCACGGCGTCGTGCCCTGCGCGAGGTCGCCGAGGACGGTCGCCGAGCCGGTCGTGCAGCGCCGGCCCACCGCCCGGTACTGCATCGGCGACAGGTCCTGCGCCTCGTCGAGGACGACATGGCCGAGCGAGTGCGTCCGCTCCACCAGGTCCCGCGCCTCGTCGACGAGGACCGCGTCCGCCGCCGACCACTTCGCCGCCCTCACGCTCCGGGCGGGCTTCGCCCAGAGCAGCAGCTTCTGCTCGTCCTCGGTGAACAGCCCCTCGGCGTGCTCCGCGAGGAACTCCGCGTCGCCGAGCAGCCGGAGCACCAGCTTCGCGGGCTCCACCAGCGGCCAGCACTCCTTCACGACGGCCTTCACCGCCGTGTTGCGGGCGACGGCGTTCTGCACCCGGTCGTCGGGCGCCTCACCGGCCTCCTCCATCCGCACCAGGACCGAGTGCGCGATGCGCTGGGGCAGCGCCTCGCGGGCGGCCCCGTACCGGATGTCGCGGTCCAGCAACTCCTGGACGATCTCCTCCAGTTCGTACGCGGGCACCCGCCAGCGGCGTGACCCGCGCACCACCATGAGGGACTCCTTGGGCAGCGCCACGTGCGAACGCACCGCGCGCCGCAGCAGCTCCGCCATCCGGGCGTCGCCCTTGACGACGGCGGTGGCGGCCTCGTCCGTGCCCCGTACCTCGACCTGCCCGCCGACGAGATCGTCGACGGTGGCCTGCTTGACCTCCAGCTCGCCAAGGGCGGGAAGGACCTGCTCGATGTAGTGCAGGAAGGAGCGGTTGGGGCCGATGACCAGCGTCCCGGTCCGGGCGAGGCGCTCACGGTGCGCGTACAGCAGATAGGCGACACGGTGCAGACCGACGGCGGTCTTGCCGGTGCCGGGCCCTCCCTGCACGCACACGGTCCCGGAGAGGTCGGACCGGACGATCCCGTCCTGCTCGGGCTGGATCGTGGCCACGATGTCCCGCATGGGGCCGACACGGGGCCGCTCGATCTCGGCCTGGAGCAGCCGACTGGTCCGCTCGAGCTCCCCGGGGTCGGAGAGGTGCTCGTCCTCGTACGCGGTGAGTTCGCCGCCCGTGTAGCCGAAGCGCCGGCGCAGCCCGACGTCCTGCGGGTCCTTCCTCGACGCCTGGTAGTACGGCTGCGAGACCGGCGCACGCCAGTCGATCACCATCGGATCGCCCTCGGCGTCGTGCACGTGCCGGCGCCCGATGTAGAAGCGCTGCCCCTCCTGCGTGGTGTGCAGATAGTCCAGCCGCCCGAAGAACAGCGGGGTGTGGGACAGATCGGCGAGCGCCTTGATCCGGTCCTCGATCTGCCGGCCCAGCACCTCCGCGTTGACCCAGTTCGCGGTGACGTCCGTGATGTCGAGCGCCTCCACGTCCTCGCGCATCGCACGCAGGGCGGCGCGGGAGGAGGCCAGATGGGCACGCTCGCGCGAGAGGGGATCGTCGGACACGGGCACGGACACGGACACGGCGGAGCCTCCGGGGCGAATGCGCGGATACGCGGATACACGGACACGTAGAGGTGGCCGCCGGTTACCGACCGGGCGGCGGCACTCCGCGGAGGGAGGCGGGGAAGCTGGCGAGTGTAACTCCTGGGCGGGGCAGGGAGCGAACGAATTCGACCCGCATCCACCCCGTAGGGGACGGGGTCCGTCTCACGTCGGACCCGGGCGCGCCCCCGGTTCACCCCCGAGAGCGATGTGTTCGGAATGTCCGGATTCCATCATGGACACATGACCGCGACGACCTTCACCCTCGTGACCACCGTGCCCCGCCCCCGCGTCCGCCCGCTGAACACCGCCCTGCGCGCGATACGCGCCTTCGGCGGCGCCGCGGCCGGCGTCGTCCTCCTCGGCGACTACGGCCCTCCGGAGGCCGGGGTCAGGAACCCCCGCCCTGAGTACGCCCCCGGCCCCGACTGAGTACGAGAACGCCTGCCGCCACGGGACCGCCCACTGATGTGATCGATCCATGACGACGCCACCCTCCACGGACCCGGGCCCGGGTCCGGCCACGACCGAGACCTACACGTTCGGCCTGCGCCTCGCCGCCGCCTGCGGACTGCTCTTCCTTGTCGCCTGCCTGGTGTTCACCGCCATGATCACCCTCCGTGACGCCGTCGAGGGCGACGGCTCCGGCGGCGTCCTCATCGCCGCGGGGTTCTGGTCCGTGGCCCTCGGGGCCGTCGCGGGCGTGGCGGCCCTCGTCGTGCCACGCCGCGCGCTCGTCACCGCCCAGTACTGCCTGGGGGCCGCCGGCCCACTCCTCGCGCTGATGGACTGAAGGGGCCGGCCCGCCGCCCCGCCCCTACGGTGCGAGCAGCTCGTCCGCGTCGACGATCCGGTACGCGTACCCCTGCTCGGCGAGGAACCGCTGCCGGTGGGCGGCGAAGTCCTGGTCGATGGTGTCGCGGGCGACCACCGAGTAGAAGTGCGCCTGGTGGCCGTCCGACTTCGGCCGGAGCACCCGGCCGAGGCGCTGCGCCTCCTCCTGGCGGGAGCCGAAGGTGCCGGACACCTGGATGGCGACGGTCGCCTCGGGCAGGTCGATGGAGAAGTTCGCGACCTTCGACACGACGAGCACGCTGATCTCGCCGGTCCGGAAGGCGTCGAAGAGCTTCTCGCGCTGGGCGTTCGGGGTCTCGCCCTTGATGACGGGCGCGTCCAGGTGCTCGCCGAGCTCGTCGAGCTGGTCGATGTACTGGCCGATGACGAGGATCTGCTGCCCCTCGAACTTCTTCACGAGGGCCTCGGTCACCTTCCGCTTCGTCGCGGTCGTGGCGCAGAAGCGGTACTTCTCCTCGGCCTCGGCGGTGGCGTAGGCGAGTCGCTCGGAGTCGGTCAGGTTCACCCGGACCTCGACGCAGTCGGCGGGCGCGATGTACCCCTGCGCCTCGATCTCCTTCCAGGGCGCGTCGAACCGCTTGGGCCCGATGAGCGAGAAGACGTCGGACTCGCGGCCGTCCTCGCGGACGAGGGTGGCGGTGAGCCCGAGACGGCGCCGGGCCTGCAGATCGGCGGTGAACTTGAAGACGGGCGCGGGCAGCAGGTGCACCTCGTCGTAGACGATCAGTCCCCAGTCCCGGGAGTCGAACAGCTCCAGGTGGGGATAGATCCCCTTCCGCTTGGTGGTGAGAACCTGGTACGTGGCGATGGTGACCGGCCGGATCTCCTTCTTCGTACCGCTGTACTCGCCGATCTCGTCCTCGGTGAGCGAGGTCCGCTTGACCAGCTCGTGCTTCCACTGGCGGGCGGAGACGGTGTTGGTGACGAGAATCAGCGTGGTCGCCTTGGCCTGCGCCATGGCCCCGGCCCCGACCAGTGTCTTCCCCGCCCCACAGGGCAGCACGACGACTCCGGACCCGCCGTGCCAGAAGCCCTCGACGGCCTGCTTCTGGTAGGGCCGCAGCGCCCAGCCGTCCTCGGCGAGGTCGATCCGGTGGGCCTCGCCGTCGACGTACCCGGCGAGGTCCTCGGCGGGCCACCCCAGCTTCAGCAGCGTCTGTTTGATCTGCCCGCGCTCGGAGGGGTGCACGACGACGGTGTCGGGGTCGATCCGCTCCCCGACGAGCGGCTGCACCTTCCGCGACCGCAGGATCTCTTCCAGCACGGGCCGGTCGGTGCTGGTCAGCACGAGGCCGTGCGTCGGGTGCTTGGACAGCGTGAGGCGCCCGTAGCGGGCCATGGTCTCGGCGATGTCGACGAGCAGCGCGTGCGGGACGGGGTAGCGCGAGTACTCGACGAGCGCGTCGACGACCTGCTCGGCGTCGTGGCCGGCGGCCCGCGCGTTCCACAGCCCGAGGGGCGTCAGCCGGTACGTATGAATGTGCTCGGGCGCCCGCTCCAGCTCCGCGAAGGGCGCGATGGCCCGCCGACAGGCATCGGCGAGCTCGTGGTCGACCTCCAGGAGCAGCGTCTTGTCGCTCTGGACGATAAGAGGTCCATTCACGTGATCAGGTCCTTCCGACACCCGTGCCGTTCCCGTAACGGCCAATCCTCCAGTGTGCCTGACACGGGAGACGCCTGCGGTGCCGTGCGCCCTCCCGTCCGGGGCGAGGTCGCCGCGGGGGTCGCCGCGGGGCCCTGGGCAGGGCCGCCCCGGGGGGCTTGTTAGCTCTTTAGCTAAAGTGCTAAACATGGGCCATGACAGATGCTCAGGACGAGGCAGGGGCCTTCCGGGCCCTCGCCGATCCGACGAGGCGCCAGATCCTCGAGGACCTCAGAGGCGGAGAGCTGGCCGCCGGTGAGATCGCCGCCAGGTTCGAGATCAGCGCGCCCTCCATCTCACGCCACCTCGGCGTGCTCAAGGGTGCCGGTCTGGTCACCGAGCGGCGTGAGGGCAACCGGATCCTCTACACGCTGGCCGAGGGACGCCTGGCCCTGTGCATCGGTCGGTTCCTCAGCACCGTCTGCCCCGAGCAGATCGTGCTCCGCCACACCACATGGCGCCCCGGGGCGCAGAGCGAGGGATCATGAGGCAGCCACGACTGTCCAGCGTCATCGAACGAAGACTGCTGGTGAACTACCGGGTCGCCCCGGACGCTGCGGCGCGCCTGCTCCCCGAGCCCCTGCGCCCGCAGGTGGTGAACGGCCACGCGGTCGCCGGCATCTGCCTCCTGCGCCTGGGAAAGGTGCGGCCGACCTGGGCACCCGAGGCGTTCGGGCCCAGGAGCGAGAACGCGGCGCACCGGATCGCCGTCGAATGGGACGGACCGGACGGCGTCGAGACCGGCGTCTACATACCCCGCCGCGACACGGCCTCGCGGCTCAACGCCTGGGCCGGAGGCCGCGTCTTCCCCGGTGCACACGGCCGCGCCGATTTCGAGGTGCACGAGACCCCCGACCGGACGCGGGTCGCCCTGGCCACCTGGGACGGCGACCTGCACGTGGACGTCACCGTCGAGCCGGCCGACGAGCTGCACGGCAGCGAGCTCTTCCCCGACCTCGCGGCGGCCTCCCGCTTCTTCCGAGCGGGGGCGAAGGGCTTCTCGCCCACCGGCTCGGGCCGGCTGGAAGGCATGGAGCTGCACACCGACGCCTGGCACGTGGAAGCCGGCCGGGTCCGCGCCGCCACGTCGTCCTTCTTCGACGACCCGGACCGCTTCCCGCCGGGGAGCGCGACCCTGGACTGCGTCCTGATCATGCGGAACGTTCCCGCCGACTGGCGGCCCCTTCCTGCGATGGCCTCGGGGCGGGGCGCCCTGCTCGTCGGCTGACGGGCGCGGTCACCGCCGACCGCCCCGCCCGACGCCCGCCACACCTGAGTACCCCGCCCGCGCCGGATGAGTACCCGCGCGCTGGGGCCGGACCCGCCGGGGCGGTGGGATGAGGGCATGACGAACAGCACCCGACAGCCCGCCGCCGTCACGGCCACCGCCGGCACCGACCCCTCCGTCACGGCCACCGCCGCCGTCACCGCCGGGGCGTCCACCGCCGCCGGGCTCGTCGGGCCCGCCGTCCAGGCTCCCGGTGACGAGGCGGACCCGCGGTGGTGGGTGGCGCCGCTCGTCGCGACCGTGGCCGCGCCGCTGCTGTCGTTCCTGGCGGCGCTGTGGGGAGACCTGTTCACCGCCCTCCCCGTCTTCCTCATCGGCGGCTTCGTCCTGCCCCTCGCGCTCGTCGTGCCGAGCTGGTGCCTCGCCCGGACGCGCCGTCGCCGACAGGCGCGGACCATCCTCGCGGCCCTCGCCTGCTTCCTCGCGGTGACGTACCAGGCGCTGATCGTCAGCATCGGTGTGGCGATCATCGTCGTCATGTTCCTGACGGGGAACATCCAGGCCTGACGGCCTGCTCCCGCCACTCCGCCCCGGGCGCGCCCGCTCCCGGCACGCCCCGCTACACCTGGTCGTCCGCCAGCTCCGCCACACCCGTGATCCGGTGCAGCGGATACGTGCGGACCTCGTCCGCCGTATGGTCGTAGGCCGTCACGAAGCCGCCCTCCACCCGCACCGGGGCGATCACCCGCTGGCTCGCGCCGCCCTCCGCGTTCACGTAACCGATCCAGACCGCCGAGCCCGTCATCGCCGCCGCCTGGACCGTCGCCAGGGTCTCCGCCGCCGACGTGCGCGGCAGGGCGCCCGCCGCCGTCGGGGCCGCCGGCTCCTTGCGGACCGCAGTCGCCGCCCGGTCGCCCGCGCGGATCGCCTTGACCGCCGCGCCGAGCAGCGTCGTGTCGGGGGCCGGCGGGCCGTCCGGCACCGGCACCGGGGCCGTACGCGCACCCGTGCGGTACGCGTCCGCCCGCGTGATCAGGACGTCGCCCGTCGTCGACTCGGCCGCCGGCGCGTACCCCATCGACCGCAGCCCGTCGAGCAGCGACGCCGGGTCCGTCTGCGCCGCGAGCACCGTCGGCGCGAGGCGCCGCAGGCCGAGGGAGGACGAGCGGCGGTCCGCCAGGATCTCGCCGAGCACGGTGTCGTCGTCGCAGCGCACATACGCCGACGCAGCTCCCACCCGCAGATGGCCGTGACGTCTCGCCACGTCGTCGATCAGGTAGGCGAGCGGCTGCGGGACCGGCGTCCGGGCGTGAGCCTTGAGGAATTCGTGCAGGTCGGTCGCGGTCTGACCGGAGTCCAGCGCGCGCCGAACGGAACCGGGCGTGAACCGGTAGACCGTCGCGCCACCCTTCGATTCCACGTCCGCGAGCACCGCGAGCGCGTCGGCCAGCGGCCGCCGCAGCGGCCCCGGCGCCACCGCCGTCAGGTCCGCCTGGAGGAGGACGTGGTCGACCGCCTCCGGAAGCAGCGGGGCCAGGAGCGTCGCCGCCCGCCCCGCCGCCACCGACTGCTCCACACCGCCACCCAGCTCCTCGGCGGACGCAGCCTCCGCCAGCGGAAGGTTCAGCAGCGCACGTGCCGGTCCCGACAGGGCACCCCGCCCCGTGAGACCGAGGAGCTCCGCCTCCGCCAGCGCCCAGCGGGCCAGCCGCGACCGCAGGTCGCCGCCCTCGTCCGCGGCCGCCGCACCCCGCAGCGGCCGCTCCCACCGCAGCCGCGCGAACAGCGACTCCGGCTCCACCGACGAACCCGGCGGCAGCGTCGCGAGCAGCCCGAGCACCCGGTGCCGGACCTCCGGCGCGGGCGACCGGTCCAGATCCGGGCCGAGCACCGACAGCGTCCGGCCCTTCGAGTCCTGGCCGCCGACCAGACCCGACGTACGGGTCGCCGTCAGCCACGGCGTGACGAGCAGCGCCCAGCGCTCCGCCGGCGGCAGATCGAGCCAGTCGTCGTACGCCGGCGTCGGCGCGTACCGCTCGTCCGCCTCGCCGTCCGACGCCAGCAGACCCGCTCCGTAACAGAGCTCAAGCCAGAACGCCGCCGTCTCCTCCGAGACGTCCAGCGCCGTCGCCGTCCGCTTGAGATCCCGTACGGACAGACCGCCCGCCCGCAGCACCTGCGGCCCGCCCCGGTCCCAGGACTTCAGCAGCTCCTCGACCGTCGCGAGCGCCAGCTGCGCCTGCCCGGCCGCCGCACTGTCGACCACCTGCGGGCGGTACTCCCGCAGCACCTCCGGCACCGGCGCCAGCGGCTCCGGCGCCCGGTGCGCCCGCCCGCCCCGCAGATGCAGCGCCACCTCACGCGGCAGCACCATCGTCCGCGGCGACACCGGAAGCAGCAGGCCGTGATCGCGAAGCCACTGCACCGGAGCCGCCGGCTTCGCCGTCACCTCGCCGTACGGCGGACCCCACACCAGCCGGTCGAGCACGGACAACGCGTCCGGCGACGCCGTGTCGAGCAGCGCCCCCATCCGGTCCCGGTCCGTGAACAGCCCCGTCAGCGCCGCCACCGCCGACACCGGATCGTGCGTGGCCGGCAGCCCCGCCGCCGCGATGATCTCCTGCACCCGGCCCGGCGACATCCCCGACGTCGCCTCGGCCACCGTCGGCCCGAGACCCGTAGGCGACGGATGCTGTGCCGACGGAGCGAGCAGCTCCCGCGCCGTCCGCACCAGCCGCAACCGGTCGTCCTCGCCCCACACCAGCGCCTGCTCGCGCAGCAGCGCCACCGCGCCCGGCAGCGCCGCCTCGATCTCCGCGTCACCCTCGTCGCCGGTGAGCAGCCCCAGGAGCACGGGGTACGGCGCCGGGTCCTGAGCCACCGCGAGCGCTTCCGCCGTCTGGAGAGCGAACCGGTCGAGCCGCTCCACGGCCCGCACCACCGAACCGCGCGTCCCGGCGCGCGTCGCCAGCTGCGTCAGGTCGTTCGGCACCGGATTCAGCAGATCGGGCCGGGCCCGCAACAGCGCGGCGAGCCCCTCGTCGCCCCGTGCGCGCAGCGCCTCAGCGAGTGTGCGGGGCGCCGCGGCGGCGCCAGTTACCTCGGGCACGTGCGCCTCCCGGTCGAGCTCACCGATCCCCATCCGGACCACGTTAGCCGCTGCGCAGGCGCTAACGTCGGGCCGTACCGGGCGAACCGGCCGTGGAGGGGCATCGTGGGGATCGAGAGCGACCAGTTGGTCTACGACTATCTGAGCCGGGTCGGCGATCTGGCCCAGCAGCGGCAGCTGCCGGCGAGCGACCGGATGCGGCTGGTGTCCACCCTCCGCAACGAGATCGACCGCCGCCGCGCCACGCACGGCGAGGAGAGCCCGGCGGCGATACGAGGCATCCTCGGTGCGCTGGGAACCCCGGACGAGGTGGTGGAACGGGCGGAGGGCCCGGGCGCGCCGCAACCGTCGACGCAGGCCCCGCAGGCGGCGAGCGGTCCGGCGAGCGGTCCGGCGAGGAAGCCGGTGAAGAAGCCGGCGAGGAAGGCCGCGCCGAAGCCCGTGCCGCAGCCGCGCGCGGGGGACCGGACGGCGAAGCGGGAGGGGAAGCGCCTCGGGTGGGTGCCGGGCAGCCGTCGGTCCCGCGAGGGAACGGCCCCGGTGGCGGTGCCGAAGCCGACTCCGGCCCCGGACGCCGCGGCCACCGACGGCACCGACGCCCTGGGCCTCGCCGGTGCCGGTACGGACTGGTGGCAGGTCGACGCCGCCGACCCCGCCGACGGTCTCCCCGGCTTCGTGGGCGGCGTCGAGCGACCGGACCTCTTCAAGGAACCCGTCGCGGAGGACGACGAGGACGACGAAGGCTACGAAGACGCCGAGGACGCCGAGGACGGCCACGAGGACCGCGAGGGCGCCGAAGGCGGACCGGCCCCGTCCCCCGGGAAGCGCCGCCGCCTCGCCCGTCTCCTCCGCCGCAAGGAGACGGCCCCCGCGGCCGAGCCGGGCGCGGACATGGAGCCCGAGGCGGCCCCGGTCCCCCGTCTCCGCCTCGCCAACCCCTTCGTCCTGCTCGCCGCGCTCCTCCTGCTCGGCGGCGCGCTCTTCGGCTCCCTCGTCGCCCTGGCCGCGGGCTGGCTCATCGCCTACGCCTCCCGCCGGCTGACCCCCGGCGAGATCAAGGGCGCCGTCCTGGTGATCCCCGGCCTGGCCGCCGCGTCGGGCATCGCCTGGCTGTGGGGCCGCGTGGAGGGCCGCTGGGGCGAGCCGGTGGCCGCGGGCGGCGAGGCGATGGGCGCGGCGATCTCGGAGACCTGGCCCTGGGTCCTCCGGGGCGCGGCGGTCGCGTCGGCCCTGTTCCTGCTCTGGCGGTCCCGCAGGCACTGACCGGGTGGGCTCGGCTCAGCCCGCGGGAACCTCGGCTTCGTCGTCCAGATCCGCGTCCGCGTCCGCGTGCCACGGCGCCCCCGGCACCACCAGCGGCGACCCCGTCACCGGGTCCGGGACCACGACCGACGCCAGCCCGAAGACATCCCGTACGAGCTCCTCCGTCACGATCTCCCCCGGCGGCCCCTCCGCCACCACCCGGCCCGCCTTCATCGCGATGAGGTGGTCGGCGTACCGGGCCGCCTGGTTCAGGTCGTGGAGGACGAGGACGACCGTGCGGCCGCGCAGCCGGTTGAGACGGCGGACCAGGTCGAGGACCTCCACCTGGTGGGAGATGTCCAGATAGGTGGTCGGCTCGTCGAGGAGCAGCAGGTCCGTCTCCTGGGCGAGGGCCATCGCGATCCACACCCGCTGCCGCTGCCCGCCCGACAGCTCGTCCACGGAGCGGTCGGCGAGCGCGGCCACGTCCGTGCGGTCCATCGCCTCGACGACCGCCCGCTCGTCCTCCTCCGACCACTGCTTCCACCAGGCCTGGTGCGGCTGGCGGCCGCGCGACACCAGGTCGGCGACGGTGATCGCCTCCGGCGCGACCGGCGTCTGCGGAAGCAGCCCGATCGAGCGGGCGATCCGCTTCGTCGGGAGCTTCGCCAGCTCCACCCCGTCGAGGAGGACCGCGCCGCCCGCCGGCCTGAGGAGCCGGCCGAGCGCCCGGAGGGTGGTGGACTTGCCGCAGGCGTTGGGGCCGACGATCACGGTCACCTTGCCGTCGGGGATCGCCAGGTCCAGCTCGTGGACCACGGTGCGGTCCTCGTAGGCGAGCGTCAGCTCGCGCGCGGTCAGCCTGCTCACGCCTTGCCTCCTGCGGATGCTGCGGTACGGCTCCGGACGATGAGCCAGATCAGATACGGGGCGCCGACGGCCGCCGTGAGGACGCCCACCGGAAGTTCGACGGGCGACAGGAGCCGCCGGCCGAGCAGGTCGGCGAGGACGACCACCGCGGCGCCGGTCAGCGCCGAGGCGAGCAGCGGGATCTGCGCGGTACGGGTCATCCGGCGGGCGATCTGCGGCGCGAGCAGCGCCACGAAGTCGACCGGGCCCGCGACACCCGTCGCCACGGACGCGAGCACGACCCCCACCGCGACGAGCCCGAGCCGGACCCGCCCGAGCCGGACGCCGAGCGCCGTCGCCGTGTCGTCGTCGAGGGAGACGGTCCGCTGCGCGCGGGCCGCCCACAGCACGGCGGGCAGCATGAGCAGCAGCGTCCAGCGGATCGGCGCGGACTCGTCCCAGCCGCGCCCGTTGAGCGAGCCGGTCATCCAGATCTGGGCCTGCTGGGCGACGAGGAAGTCGCCCTTGGTCAGGAAGAGCGTGGTGAGCGACCGCAGCGCGATCGCGAAGCCGATGCCGATGAGGACGAACCGCGTCGCGTGCAGCCCGCCGCGCCACGCGAACACGTACACGAGCGCCGCGGCGACGACACCGCCGGCGATCGAGAGGTACGGCAGCACGGTGTACGAGCCGATCCCGAAGGTCATCGCGGCGACGGTGACCGCCCCCGCGCCCTGGCTGATGCCGATGATGTCGGGGCTGGCCAGCGGGTTGCGGGCCACGGTCTGGATCAGCGCGCCCGCGACCCCGAACGCGGCGCCGACGGCCAGGGCGACGACGAGCCGCGGCTCCCGCAGCTCCGTCACGACGAACGTCGAGGGCGACGACTCCCCGAGGAGGATGCGCACGACCTCGGAGGGGTCGACGAACCGCTCACCGACGCAGAGGTACGCGACGGAGGACGCGGCCAGGAGCAGCAGCAGGCCCACGGTGACGAAGGCGGACCGCCGGTGCACCAGGAACGAGGCGCCGCCGGCGCGCACGAGCCCGTATCCGGCGGGCCGCGGCCTGCCCTTGGCGGGCCGGACGGGGGAGAGGGTGCTCACGCCGCCACCGCCTTGCGCCGCACGAGTGTCACGAGGAACGGCACCCCGATCAGCGCGGTCATCACCCCGGCCGGCACTTCGCCCGGCGGGAACACGATCCGCCCGGCGACGTCCGCCACGAGGAGCATGACCGGTCCGACGACCGCGGCCATCGGCAGCACCCAACGGTGGTCGGAGCCGACGACGGCCCGCGCGATGTGCGGGACGGCGAGGCCGACGAAGGCGACGGGCCCGGCGGCGGCCACTCCCGCGCCGGTGAGGACGGTCGCGCCGATCCCGCCGACGATCCGCACGGTCGCGACCCGCTGCCCGAGCCCCTTGGCGACGTCCTCGCCGAGCGCGAGTGCGTCGAGCCCGCGCGCCACGGAGACGACGAGGACCGCGCCGAGCAGCAGGAAGGGCCAGATCTGGCCGACGATCTGGGCGTCGCGCCCGTCGAGGGAGCCGATCTGCCAGAACCGGAACTCGTCGAGCGCGGAGGCCTTGGTGGTGAGGATGCCGGTGGTGACGGAGAGCAGCAGCGCGTTGATCGCGGCCCCGCCGAGCGCCAGCTTCACGGGGGTCGCCCCGCCGCGCCCGCTGGAGGCGATCGCGTGGACGGCGACCGCGGCGAGCGCGGCACCGGCGAAGGCGAACCACACGTACCCGGTGAGCGAGTGCACGCCGAAGAAGGCGATCGCGAGGACGACGCCGACCGAGGAGCCCTGGCTGATGCCGAGGATGCCGGGGTCGGCGATCGGGTTGCGGGTGATGCCCTGGAGGGCGGTACCGGCGAGCGCGAGCGCCGCGCCGACCATCAGCCCGATGAGGGTGCGGGGGACACGGAGCTGCCGTACGACCTCGGCGTCGGGGCTCGTGCCGCCGTGCAGCAGCGCGTCGAACACCGTGGACGGGGCGATGGGGCGGGCGCCGACGGCGAGGCTCAGGAGCACGGCGAAGAGCAGGGCGACGAGAGCCGCCGAGGTCGCGAGGACCCGTCTGGAACGGAAAGCGGCTGGCATCAGGACCCATCGGGTGGTGCGGGGAGCGGGCGGTGCGGGTTTGGTGAGGCTTGGCTCAGTGTAAGCAGCACCCATATTCGAACACCTGGGCCGGAGGTCCCCCAGAATGGCCCCATGACGACGCGCACCGAAAACGCCTCCGCCCCGCTCACCGTCGGCTTCGACCTCGACCTGACCCTGGTCGACACCCGCCCCGGCATCAAGGCCGCCTGGGAGGCGTTCTCGGCCGAATCAGGCGTCCCCGTCGACGCGGACCTCGTCGTCAGCCGCCTCGGTCCGCCCCTGGAGCACGAGATGGCCCACTGGGTCCCCGCGGACCGGGTCACCGAGATGGTGGCCCGCTACCGCGCGCTGTACCCGGCGTACGCGATCGAGCCCTCGCCGCCGATGCCGGGCGCGAGGGACGCGATCCGCGCCGTACGCGAGGCGGGCGGCCGCACCATCGTCGTCACCGCGAAGAACGGCCCGCACGCCGAGCTGCACCTCGCCCACCTCGGCATGGAGCCGGACGCGCTCGCCGGCAGCCTGTGGGCCGAGGGCAAGGCGGAGGCCCTGCGCGCCCACGGCGCCCAGGTGTACGTCGGCGACCACGTCGGCGACGTCCGCGGCGCCGCCACGGCCGGCGCCCTCTCGGTGGCCGTCGCGACCGGCCCCTGCGCCCCCGAGGAACTGAAGGAGGCCGGCGCCCACGTCGTCCTCACCGACCTGACGGACTTCCGCGCCTGGTGGGAGGGGTACCTGGCCTGAACGGGAGAGCTGTCCGGCCTGAACGGGAGCTCTGTCAGGCCTGAACCGGAGCTCTGTCAGGCCTGAACGGGAGCGCTATCCGGCCTGAACCGGAGCGCTCGCACCCTCCCGCGCCTGCCGCCGCTGGGCCGCGATCGACCGCAGCACCCCGGCGGCGGCGACGGCGAATCCGACGCCCATGAGCATCGAGACGGTGTACGCGACCGTGGGGAACGGATCCGTACCCAGGAACAGCGGAGCCACGGTGACCAGCGTCGCCACCGCGCCGATGGCGAAGAGGATGACACCGGCCTTGACGAGGCCGTCACCCGGAGCGCTGTCGTTCGCCTGTGCGGCAGGGGTTTCACTACGCATCCGGCCAGGGTAGTTCCCAGGCCGAAGGAACACATCGGCGACGTCTTGTCACCGGCCTCCGGACCATTAGCCTGGTGTCGGCGGGTCGGTCGACCCGCTGTTTGCTATCCCCCGACGAGGACGAGGACGAGGACAGACGTGCCTACCGGCAAGGTCAAATGGTTCAACAGCGAGAAGGGCTTCGGCTTTCTCTCCCGCGACGACGGCGGCGACGTCTTCGTCCACTCGTCGGTGCTCCCTGCCGGAGTCGACGCACTGAAGCCGGGACAGCGGGTCGAGTTCGGAGTCGTCGCAGGCCAGCGCGGCGACCAGGCGCTGTCCGTCACGATCCTCGACCCGACACCGTCCGTCGCCGCGGCGCAGCGCCGTAAGCCCGACGAACTGGCGTCCATCGTCCAGGACCTGACGACGCTCCTGGAGAACATCACGCCGATGCTGGAGCGCGGCCGCTACCCCGACAAGACGCAGGGCGCCAAGATCGCGGGCCTGCTGCGCGCGGTCGCGGACCAGCTGGACGTCTGACCCTCCCGGCCGGACGCCGTCCGGCGGTCCCGGCCACGGGAAAGGTCCCGGCTACGGGAATGCGAGCGAGTCAGGGCCGAGGGGCGGTACGAGTCCCTCGGCCGCGGCTCGGGTGAGCAGCCCGCGGACCGCCGCGTACCCGTGCTCGCCGAGGTCGGCCGTGAACTCGTTGACGTAGAGCCCGATGTGCTGGTCGGCGACCTTCGGGTCCATCTCCTGCGCGTGCTCCATGACGTACGGGCGGGAGGCCGCCGGGTCGTCCCAGGCCATCCGCACCGACGCACGGGCCGAGTCGGCGAGCCGCCGCAGGGTCTCCGCACCGAGGGAGCGGCGGGCGACGATCGCACCGAGCGGGATCGGCAGACCGGTCGTGGACTCCCAGTGCTCGCCCATGTCGGCGAGGCAGTGCAGCCCGTAGTCCCTGTACGTGAAGCGGGCCTCGTGGATGACGAGCCCGGCGTCCACCTTGCCGTCGCGCACGGCGGGCATGATCTCGTGGAACGGCATCACGACGACGTTCCCGACCCCTCCCGGCACTTTCTCCGCCGCCCAGAGCCGGAACAGCAGATACGCGGTGGAGCGCTCGCTCGGCACCGCGACCGTCTTCCCGGCGAGGTCGGCACCGGTCGCGTCCTCCCGGGTGAGGACGAGCGGCCCGCAGCCGCGGCCGAGGGCGCCGCCGCAGGGCAGCAGCGCGTACTCGTCGAGGATCCAGGGCAGCACCGCGTACGACACCTTGAGGACGTCATGGCCGTCGGTGCCGCTCTCGGCCCAGCCGTTGGTGACGTCGATGTCGGCGAACGTGACGTCGAGCCGGGGGGCGTCCGGGACGCGGCCGTGGGCCCAGGCGTCGAAGACGAAGGTGTCGTTCGGGCAGGGCGAGTAGGCGATCTTCAGCTTGGTCACGGGGAGGGCTCCACGAAGTCGGTGCTGGCGAGCAGCTGGAGGCCGAGCAGCTCGAAGGTGTGCCGGAGCGCGTCCAGGGCGTCGCCGATGCGCCAGGCGGCGCGGTCACGGGGTCCGACGGCGTTCGACACCGCCCGGATCTCGACCACGGGCACGCCGTACGCGGCGGCGGCCTCGGCGACACCGAAGCCCTCCATCGCCTCGGCGGCGGCCCCGGGATGGCGACCGGCCAGTTCGGCGGCGCGGTCGGCGGAGCCGGTGACGGTGGAGACGGTGAGCACGGGGGCGACGGTGCACGGCCGGTCGGCGGCGTCCAGGGCTGCGGCGATCCTCCCGGTCAGCGCCTCCGGCACGGGATGGACGGACCGCCCGAAGCCGAGCTCGTCGACCGTGAGGTACCCGTCGGGGGTCTGTGCGCCGAGGTCGGCGGCGACGACGGCCGACGAGACGACGACGGACCCGAGGGGCGCGAGAGGCTGGAACCCGCCGGCGATCCCGGCGGAGACGACGAGGCCGTACGGGCTCTCGGCGCCGTACGAACCGGCGGTGCCGCACGGCTCGGCGGTGCCGGCGAGTGCGGCGTAGGCGAGCGCGGTCCCGGTCGAGGCGGCGACGGCAGCGGGCCCGACCCCGCCGACGAGCACGTCGACGCGTGCCCCGGTGGTGGCGTCCCCGCCCGTGTGGCGGCGCAGGGAGAGACCCCCCGGCAGCGCGACGAGTTCCGGGCCGGGGCTGCCGAGGTGGAGGCCGAGGCCGGCGGAGACGGAGTCCGCCTCCGCCGCAACGGCCGTCACGATCAGGATCCGGTGGACCACCGGAGGATCAGGATTCCTTCTTCAGCTGGAAGTGCCAGACACCGGTCAGCTCCTTGCCGGTGTTCTCGACGATGGTCACCTGGGTGTTGTCGGTGGCCTCGCCGGTCTGGCTGGAGAAGAAGGCGCTGGCCGGAATGGTCCGGTACGTCTTCTTGTACGGCTCGGGCTCGGCCTGCTGGCCGCCGAGGAAGATGGTCCAGCCGTTGTCCGCGATCTCGGGGTCGACCCCGAAGCGGATCTTGTCGTCCATCGCCACGGTGATGGACTTCTCGGCCTTCTTGTTGAGGCACTGCTGGATCTGCGACTCCTTGATGGCGTCGCCGTCGTTGTAGCAGGCGGCCTCGGAGTGGATCGAGTCGGACCCGACCGTGACGGTCGCGATCGGAGTCGGCTTGTCGCAGGCGGAGAGAACGAGGAGCCCGGCGGAGACGGCCCCGAGGGCGACGGCGGCCCGGCGGCGCGAGCCGGAGAAGAACGCAACGGTCATGAGCCGAAGGCTATCGGGCCGCCGCGCCCGCGCCACGCGGGGGTACGGCGTGCCGCACTCCGGTACCGGAACGAGGACGGTGAACGAGGGCGCAGGTGAGCGGGGACGGGACGGCGCGGGAGCGGAGGGCGCACGGCGATCCCTACGCCACCCGCGTCTTCGAGCGCCCCTTCGACCCCGGCCGCCGCCGCGCCTCCGCGAGCAGGCCCCGTACGGCGAGAAGCGCCCCGATGGCCAGGATTCCGGCCGCGACGGCCATGCCCAGGGTCCCGTTCAGCGGCAGGGCGATACCGATCCCGCCGCCCACCACCCACGCCATCTGCAGCGCCGTCTCGGAACGCGCGAACGCCGACGTACGGACGACCTCCGGCACGTCCCGCTGGATCAGCGCGTCGAGGGACAGCTTCGACAGGGCCTGGGTGAGGCCCGCGACCGCCCCCAGGACGGCTACCATCAGCCCGCCGAAGAAGATCGCCGTACAGATCGCCGTGGCACAGACCACGCTGATCATCGTGGCGATGATCACTTCCGGCCCGTGCCCGCGGTCCCGCAGGAGCGAGCCCATCGCCGTGCCGCACGCGTTGCCCACGCCCGCCGCCACGCCCACGATCCCCAGCGACACGGCGGCACTCTGCCCCGACAACGGATGCTCGCGCAGCAGGAACGCCAGGAAGAAGATCAGGAAACCCGACAGCATCCGCTGCGCCGCGTTCGCCTGCAGACCGTGCAGGACCGAGGGCCCCACCGTCCGCAGGCTCGGCTTCCGCTCGCCGTGCGTCAGCAGATGAGCCCGCCGCTCACCCTTCGCCGAGTCCACCTTGGGTGGCATCCGCAGCGCCCAGAACGCCCCCAGCAGGAACAGCGCACACGCGCCGTACAGCGGATAGCGAGGCCCCAGGATCTGGAGCCCCGCCCCGATGGGCGCGGCGACACCGGTCGCGAGCAGCCCGGCCAGGGTGACCCGGGAGTTCGCCTTCACCAGAGAGAAGTCCGGTGGCAGGAGCCGGGGCACGACGGCACTGCGCACCACCCCGTACGCCTTCGAGGCCACCAGGACCCCGAGCGCCGCCGGATACAGCTCGACACCGCCGGTGACGACCGCCGCCGACATCATGATCGCGAGGACGGCCCGGGTCAGCATCGCGCCGGCCATCGCGGCCCGCCGCCCGTGCGGAATGCGGTCGAGGAGCGGACCGATCACCGGGGCGAGCAGGGTGAACGGAGCCATCGTGACGGCGAGGTACAGGGCCACCCGGCCGCGCGCCTCGTCGGTGGGGACGGAGAAGAAGACGGTGGAGGCGAGGGCGACGGTGATCATGACGTCACCGGCGCCGTTCACCGCATGCAGCTCGATCAGTTTCCCGAGCCCCGACTCGCCCGCGCCATGGGCGTGAGTGGCCTTGCGGATGCCCTTCGCGGTCCCCGTGAACGGCAGGTGCAGGGCACGGCCGACCTTCCGGCCCGCTCGGCGGAGCGGTCCGGCATGATCTTCGGATCGTGCGGGGGACCGTGCGGCTGCCACTCCGTCATAGTGCCCCACCAGCGCGCCCGACGAACCGTGGCGCGGCGGTGAAGGGCGACTTCGGACGATGCCGAAGGGGGCCGACGGGGTGCGCGGGTCGCTTTCGGACCCACCCGTTCACCTCACAGGACAGCGCTGCGGCAGCCCTCCGGCAGCGCTCCGGCCTTGCTCCGACCGCCCCCCGGGCGTCCGCGATCCGGGCCACTTGGGACGGGCAGGTGGGCTGAGGCCCGCGAACGGGGTAGCGTGCGTAGCGCGTCACCGGCGGAAGCTCTCGGCCGCGCGCCTCTTCGGCATCCCGCAGAATGGATGGCGATAGGTGTGCCCGAGACACGCGAGACAGGTCGGGTGCGCGGACGTCGATGCGGCCCACAGGTCCGCTCCGCCCGCCGCCCGTGGCTTCGCTCCCGCCCCTCGGCCGGCGCACCCGTGAGACGGCGTAGGAGAGAAGCGAGACCTGTGAGTGCTGCGACGACGCGAAGCGGTACCCCGCGTACCCCGCGAGCCACGCGTACCCCCGACCGCCTGTGTGCCGAGGCCGTAGAACTCGCGAGGGAGGCCGCCGAGGAGGCGGCCGCCCCCGGGATCGTCGGCGCGCACGTCGAGGTGATCGCCGAGGGTGACCGCGTCGTCACCCACTACTTCGAGTCCAAGGAACCCGGCTACCGGGGCTGGCGCTGGGCGGTGACGGTCACCCGCGCCTCCCGCGCCAAGAACGTCACGCTTGACGAAACCGTCCTGCTGCCCGGCTCCGACGCGCTCCTCGCCCCCGAGTGGGTGCCGTGGAGCGAGCGGCTGCGACCCGGCGACATGGGTCCCGGCGACCTGCTGCCGACCGAGGCCGACGACCTGCGCCTGGAGCCCGGCTACTCGGGCGAGGACGCGCCCCCGCCGAACTCCGTGGTGTCGGAGGAGCTCGCCGACCACCTCGACGTCGAGGACGCCGAGATCGTCACCCGTACCCCTTCGCGGGGCGCGATCGCCGCGGTCGCCGAGGAGCTCGGCATGCGCCGGGCCAGGGTCCTCTCCCGGTACGGGCTCCACATGGCCGCGGACCGCTGGGAGGAGTCCTTCGGTGCCCGCACACCGATGGCCCAGGCCGCCCCGGCCACCTGCGAGTCCTGCGCGTTCCTGGTGCCGCTGGCGGGCTCCCTGAAGCAGACGTTCGGCATCTGCGCCAACGAGTTCGCCCCGGCGGACGGGCGTGTCGTGTCCCTCTCGTACGGCTGCGGGGGCCACTCGGAGGCCGCCATCATGCCGAAGCCGCCACGGCCGGCGCCGCCGGTGCTGGACTCGATGGGGGCGGACGCGTTCCCCCTCCGCCCGGCGAAGGACTCCGGCTCGACAACAGAACCGGACGCCCTGTCGGAAGACCTGGGCCACTCGTAACCCCCTGCCCACCCACCCGACCAGGAGCACACGCCGCCACGGGTCGGGCGCGGGCCGCCACGGATGCGGGCTGAGCCCGCCACCACCGGCGCGGGCTGCACGGGTCACCACCTGTGCGGGCCCGCGCCCGCCACCGCCAGTGCGGGCTGCGCCTTCACCCACCCCCGGGTGGGCCGCGCCTTCACCCACCCCCGGGTGGGCCGCGCCTCCACCCACCCCCGGGTGGGCCGCGCCGGCCCCCGCCCCCGCGGGCTGAGCCTGCAGCCCCCGCCGTGTGACCACCCGGTCCGCCCTGGGGCCCCCGACGGAGTCTGGGGGAGGAACAGCTGCCCACAACGAGGGGGCAGCGGTGGCGGGCAGCGCCCCGCGGCAGCGCGCGCAGGCGAGTGAGCCGCACCCGGGCCCGCGACACCCGCCCGCCACGGCCACGGCCCACCCGCAACGGCGGCCCGACGCCCGACCCACCCCCGCCGCACGCCGAGCGCCCCCGCGCCGATGCACCCTGGACCGTGAGGAACAGACGCGCCCCGGCAAAACCCGCACCCCCGAGCGCGGTACCTTCGGGCCCCCGGCCCCGAGGGCCGGGTCCCGCACCATCAGCGCCCCGCAGAGTGGAGTCAGACGTGAGCGTCAGCGTCCGGACGACGACCGACGGAACCGATCCCTTCGGCACCGCCCGGCTGCGGCGGGGTGTGCTCGACGCCTGGGGCGCGTCCCCCGCCCGGTTCCGGGAGGACGCCAACGCCGAGGAGGACCTCGCCCTCGGCGGCTACCGCGACCGCCTCGTCGTCGAACTCGCCCAGAACGCCGCCGACGCCGCCCGCCGCGCCGGCGTCCCCGGCCGCCTCAGGCTCACCCTGCACCCCGCGGACCACGAAAGCCCCGCCCTCCTCGCCGCCGCCAACACCGGCGCCCCGCTGGACGCCACCGGCGTCGAGTCCCTGTCGACCCTCCGCGCCTCCGCGAAGCGCGAGCAGCAGCCCCACGGCGCGGTCGGCCGGTTCGGCGTCGGATTCGCCGCCGTCCTCGCCGTCACCGACGAGCCCGCCGTCCTCGGCCGCCACGGCGGCGTCCGCTGGTCCCTCGCCGAGGCCCGCGAACTCGCCGCCGACTCCGCCCGGTACAGCCCCGGCCTCGGCGACGAACTGCGCCGCCGCGACGGCCACGTACCCCTCCTCCGGCTCCCGCTGCCCGCCGAGGGCACCGCCCCCGACGGCTACGACACCGTCGTCGTCCTCCCGCTCCGCGACACCGCCGCCCGCGACCTCGCCGAGCGGCTCCTCGCCTCCGTCGACGACGCGCTCCTCCTCACTCTTCCGGGGCTCGCGGAGATCGTCGTGGAGACCCCGGAAGAGGTACGGACCCTCCGCCGCTCCGAGGACGACGGGTACGTGCAGATCGTCGACTCCGCCACCGGCACCCACCGCTGGCGGACCGTCTCTCACGCCGGCCCCCTCGACGCCGAACTCCTCAAGGACCGCCCGGTCGAGGAGCGCCTGCGCCCCCACTGGTCCGTCACCTGGGCCGTACCCGTGGACCCGGAGGGAGCCCCGCGCCACCCGCGGACGACCCCGGTCGTGCACGCCCCCACGCCCACCGACGAACCCCTCGGCATCCCCGCGCTGCTCATCGCCTCCCTGCCCCTGGACACCGCGCGACGGCACCCGGCGCCCGGCCCGCTCACCGACTTCCTGGTGCAGCGCGCGGCCGACGCGTACGCCGAACTCCTCGCCGAGTGGCAGCCGGTGACGACGGCCACGCTCGACCTCGTCCCCGGCCCGCTCGGCAAGGGCCCCCTCGACGGGGCGCTGCGCGAGGCGATCCTGGACCGGCTGCCGAGGGTCGCGTTCCTGGCGCCCGCCGCCCCCACCGAGGAACTCCCGGCGCTCCGCCCGATCGAGGCCGAGGTGGCGGAGGGCGCGGGCGCCGACACGGTCGAGGTCCTCGCCGAAGTGTTCCCGACCCTGCTCCCCGCCGGTCTGGAGCGCCGCCCGGAGCTCCGGACCCTCGGCGTCGGCCGCGTGCCCCTGACCGAGGCGATCGACCGCCTCGCCGGGGTGGACCGCGCCCCGACGTGGTGGTGGCGCCTGTACGACTCCCTCGCCGGCGTCGACCCGGACCGCCTGTCGGGCCTTCCGGTCCCGCTCGCGGAAGCCGCGGAGGGGGCTCGTGTCCGTACCGCGATCGGCCCCCGCCAGGTCCTCCTGCCCCAGGACCGGACCCCCGCCGAGCTGACCCGGCTCGGCCTGAAGGTGGCCCACCCCGAGGCCGCGCACCCGCTCCTGGAGAAGCTGGGCGCCCTGCCCGCCACGCCCCGAGCGGTCCTGACGACCCCGCAGGTACGGGCTGCGGTCGCGGCCTCCCTCGACGCGGGGGAGATCTGGGACGAGGACGCGGACACGCTGGACGCGGACGAACTCGCCGAGACCGTCCTCGCCCTGGTCAGGGACGCGGAACTCGACGCGGGCGAGGAGCCCTGGCTGGGCGCGCTGGCGCTGCCCGACGAGGACGGCGAACTCTCCCCGGCGGGCGAGCTGGTGATGCCGGGCTCGGCGTTCGCCGCCGTCATGCGCGAGGACGAACTGGCCTACGTCGACGCCGAACTGGCCGCCCGCTGGGGCGAACAGCCGCTGGCCGCCTGCGGAGTGCTCGCCACGTTCGCCCTCGTCCGGGCCACCGACCTCCTCCTCGACCCGGACGAGGTCGAGCCGCGCGAGGGCGACTACCCGGAGCCGGACGACGCGGGGCTCCTGGACGCGGTCGACGTGTGGTGCGAGGACGTCCTGGACCGGCTGCCGGAGACGCCGGTGCCGCCGGTGGCGACGGAGATCGTGGCCGTACGGGATCTGGACCTGGTCGACGACGACGCCTGGCCGCAGGCGCTGGCGCTCCTGGCGCAGCCCCCTCTGCGCGACGCCCTGACCCAGCCCGTACGGGTCCTCCTGCCGGACGGCACGACGGAGACGGTCCGCTCGTACACGGCGTGGTGGCTCCGTGACCACCCGGTCCTGGACGGCCGCCGCCCGGCGGGCCTGCGGGCGGCGGGCACGGACCCGCTCCTGATCGGTCTGTACGACTCCGCCGACGCGACCGGCTTCGAGGACGAGCAGGTCCTGAGGGCGCTGGGAGTCCGCACGTCGGTGGCGGCGCTGCTCGACGAGCCGGGCGGGGCGGCGGAACTCCTGACGCGCCTCGCGGACCCCTCGCGGGAGGTCACGGACGCCCAACTCCACGCGCTGTACACGGCCCTCGCGGACCTGGACCCGGAGCAGGTGACGCTGCCGGACGAGCTGCGCGCGGTGGTGGACGGCGAGGTGGTCGTGGTGGACGCGGCGGAGGCGATGGTGGCGGACGCCCCGGACCTGCTGCCGCTGGCGGGCGGGGTGCCGCTGCTGCCGGTGGCGCCGGCGCGGGCGGCGGACCTGGCGGAGCTGTTCCAGGTGAGGCGGCTGAGCGAGGCGGTGGAGGCGGAGGTGGCGACGGTGGGCGAGGAGCACGAGGTGCCGGACTCGGTCCGTACGCTCCTCGGCCCGACGACGCCGACCACGTACATCGAGCACGAGGAACTCAGGGCGGCGGACACGGAACTCGACTGGCGCCGCACGGCGGACGGCGTCGTCCACGCGTCGACGCTGGAGGGCGTGGCGGCGGGCCTGGCCTGGTCGGCGGGGCAGTGGCCGCGCCGCTTCGAGGTGGCGGCCCTGCTTGAGGACCCGTCGAGGACGGCGGAACTGGCGAGGGACCGCTGGTTCGACTGAGTCCGACGGCGGGCGGGGTCGGTGGAGGGCGGGTCAGCGGAGGGCGGGGTCGGCGAGGTCGAGGGTGAGCAGATTGCACCAGTCGTTGGTGAAGACGGCCAGGGTGCCGTCGTGGCGCACGCGGAGGAACGGGTTGGAGCGGTCCATGAAGGCGACCCACCGCAGGGAGCGGTCGCGGTCGAGACGGGCGAGGTGACCGATGTTGCCCATCCCGCCGCCTCCACCGAGGATCCAGCCCGACCCGTCGGGCAGGGGACTCTCGAACCAGACGTCCGCCTCGCAGGTGCCGTACTCCGCGACGGCCTCGGCCACGTCGAAGGGCTCCCCGATCCGGAAGGGAATCGGCTGTCCGGCATCGGGGTGGTACGCACCGGGACCGTCGACGTACAACGCCCGACTGACGCCGTCCGCCCGGTAGAGCCCGTCGCAGTACGGCATCTCGCCACGGTCCCAGAGCTGCTCGACGATTCCCATGCTCCTCAGGGTGCCGGACGGAGGGGAACGGGGGCGGGGGTTTCGAGTGGGCTTCTGGTGCGGCCGCCCTCTTTCCGAGTGTGGCGTCCTCCGTCACCGCGTCAAGGGCGCCTTCGGCGTCGCTGCGCGATGGGCTGCGCCCACCCTTGAC
>NZ_JBVHZJ010000049.1:0-36104 GCF_055574655.1 Streptomyces sp. NPDC029956
GGGGGTGGTCTTCTCCAACCTGGTGGCAGGAAGTGTGGGGACCCCGCCCCAGCCGCACTGGGTGGGCTTTGTGTGCCCCTCGTCCCCCCCCCCGGACCGGCGGCCACGCGCCCGTCACGTAAAGGCTCGGTCAGGAATTTCGATACGAGACGGTCTCGTATCGAAATGCCTCTAGGGTGGTGGGCATGTCACAGCCGTCCTCCGCGTCCGCCGCACCCGCCGCGCCCTCCGGGCCCCGGATACCCGAGGCCGTCCACCGGCGCCGCTGGGCCGTCCTCGGCGTCCTGATGCTCAGCCTGCTGATCGTCGTCCTCGACAACTCGATCCTGAACGTCGCCGTCAAGACGATCGCCGCCCCCGCGCCCACCGGCATCGGCGCCACCCAGAGCGAGCTGGAGTGGGCGATCAACTCCTACACGCTCGTCTTCGCCGGCCTCCTCTTCACCTCCGGCCTGCTCGGCGACCGCCTCGGCCGCAAGAAGGTGCTGCTCTTCGGCATCACCGTGTTCGGCATGGGCTCCGCCCTCGCCGCGTTCTCCGGCTCCCCGGGCGAGCTCATCGCCTTCCGGGCCGTCATGGGCCTCGGCGCTGCCTTCGTCATGCCCGCGACGCTCGCCGTCCTCATGAACGTCTTCGAGCGCGAGGAGCAGCCCAAGGCCATCGGCATCTGGGCCGGAAGCGTCGGCCTCGCCATCGCGATCGGCCCGATCACCGGCGGCATCCTGCTCGAACACTTCTGGTGGGGATCGATCTTCCTCATCAACGTGCCCGTCGTGCTGGTCGCCCTCGCCCTGATGATGTGGCTGGTTCCCGACTCCCGCGACCCCAGGCCCGGCCGGATCGACATCCCCGGCGTGCTGCTCTCCGTCGTCGGACTCGTCCTCCTCGTCTACGGGATCATCCGCGGCGGCGAACTCGCCGACTTCACCGAGGCCACCGTCCTCGCCCCGGTCCTCGGCGGCCTCGCCGTCCTGGTCCTCTTCGTCCTCCACGAGCGCCGCAGCGACCACCCGGCGATCGACATGACGTACTTCAAGAGGCCCGCGTTCTCGGCCGCCGTCGCCGCGATCGCGCTCGTCTTCTTCGCGCTCATGGGCGTGACCTTCTTCTCCGCCTTCTACCTGCAGAGCGTCCGCGGCTACAGCGCCCTGCAGTCCGGGCTCCTCATCCTGCCGCTGGCCGTCGCGCAGATGGTCTTCGCGCCCCGCGCGCGGCTCGTCGTCGAACGCTTCGGCGCCAAGGCCGTCTGCACCGCCGGCATGCTGCTCGTCGCCCTCGGCCTCGCCGCCTTCGCCTTCTTCGACGCCTCGACCCCGGTCTGGGTCATGGAGGTCGTCTTCTTCGTCCAGGGCGCGGGAATGGCGCACATCATGCCGCCCGTCACGGTCGCCATCATGCAGGCGCTGCCGCGTGAGAAGGCGGGCTCCGGTTCGGCGATCAACAACACCTTCCGGCAGGTCGGCGGTGCGCTCGGCGTCGCCGTCCTCGGCTCGCTGCTCTCCTCCACGTACCGCGGCGAGATCGAGGGGCACCTCGGCGGGGTCCCGGAGGCCCTGCGGGCCACGGCGGGCGAGTCCGTCGAGGCGACGCTCGCGGTCGCGGAGAAGCTCGGCCCGGCGGGCCGGGACCTGGTGGCCCCGGCGTACGACGCCTTCCTGGACGCCATGCACGTCACGGCGCTCGCCTCGGCGGTGATCGGCCTGGTCGGCGCGGTGGTGGTCGCGGTGTTCCTCCCGGGCCGTACGCCGGCGGACACCGCGGGACCGGGTGCGGCGGCTCCGGGCGCGGCGGGACCGGACGCCACGGCTCCGGGTGCGGCGGGCCAGGGCGAGGCCGGACCGGGTGCCGCAGCACCCGGAACCGGACCGCACGCCGGCGCCCGGCGGGGCTCGGTGCCGGGCCCGGCGTCCGAGGCGGGAGAATCGGCCCGACGGTAGGACGCGGGGCGCCCCGGGCGCCGCTGGTGTCCGCGGGCCCGAACGAGAGGTGGAGCGCACGTGGCGCGGCAGGACGGCGGGACCCCCGGAACCCCGGAAACCCACGACAGCGGGGCCGCGACCGGTGCGACGGCCGGCGCTGCGTCCGCGTCCGCGCCCGGCGTCACCCCCGCGGCCTCGTCCGGTGCCGCGCCGGGCGCCCGGCGCGGTCGGCCCCGGAGCGAGGGCGTCGAGCAGTCCGTCTTCGACGCCGTCGTCGGGCTCCTGGACGAGGGCGTCCCGCTCGCCGAGCTGTCCATCGAACGGATCGCCCGCACCGCCGGCGTCGGCAAGGCCACCATCTACCGCCGCTGGACCGGCAAGGAAGAGCTCCTCGTCGACCTGCTCCGGTCGGTGGAACCCCCGGACCCGGTGCTCTCCGGCACCTCGGTCCGGGGCGACCTCGTCGTCCTCCTGGAGTCGGTGCGCGAACGCGGCGTCGCCAAGCGGACCTCCAGCCTGCTCCACAACGTCTTCGCGCAGATGCAGCTCTATCCCCGGCTGTGGGAGGTCTACCACCACACCGTCATCGAACCGCGCCGCCGCCTCAGCCTGGACACCGTGCGGCGCGGGATGGAACAGGGCGAGATCCGCGACGACCTCGACGTCGAGTTCGTCGCCGACCTCCTCACCGGCCCGCTGCTCATGCGTACCGTCATCCGCCCCGGCGCCTCCCTGGAACCCGGCCTCGCCGAGCGGGTCGTCGACACCGTGATGGAGGGCCTGCGGCCCCGGGACTGACCGCCGCCCGCACGACAAGGCCGGACCCGGCCAAATGTGCGCGTTCTGTCACAGCCCGCCCGAGGGCGCCACCTGCAGGAACCCGCCACGCCGTAGCCGTCGTCCCACCGGACGTACGACGGCCCCGTCATCCCCTAGTGTCGACGTCGGGTCACGGAGCACGGCAGCAAGACAGCACGGCAGCAAGGCAGTGAGGACGGGCGATGGCGCGGGTGGACATGACGGAGACCGAGCAGGGCGGCACGGGGAACGAGCCGCAGACCCCCTCCCGCTTCCGGACCGCCCTCGGCGGACTCCGCCACGACCCCGGGATCTGGCGCCGCGGCATCCTGCTCGCGCTCTTCGCGGTGGCCCTGACCCTGCTGATGGTCCTCCACGCCGACATCCCCAACCGGATCGGCAACCTCGGCAGCCTCACCGAGACCTTCCTGCCCTGGCTCGGCATCTTCGTCCCCCTCCTCCTCGTCCTCGCCCTGCTGCGCCGCTCCGCCACCGCGCTGATCGCCCTGGTGCTGCCGGCCGTGGTGTGGTTGAACCTCTTCGGCGGGCTCGTCGCCGACAAGTCCACGGCCGGTGGCGACCTGACCGTCGCGACCCACAACGTGAACGCCGACAACCCGGACCCCGCGGGCACCGCCGAGCAGCTCGCCGCGTCCGGCGCCGACGTCCTCGCCCTGGAGGAACTGAAGGGCGACATGGTCCCGGCGTACGAGAAGGGCCTGGCCAAGGCCTACCCGTACCACTCCGTCCAGGGCACGGTCGGGCTCTGGAGCAAGCTGCCCCTGCGCGACCCGCAGCCCGTCGACATCCGGATGGGCTGGACCCGCGCGATGCGCGCCGACGTGGTGACCCCCAAGGGCGAGGTCGCCGTGTACGTCGCCCACCTGCCGTCCGTCCGGGTCAAGCTGAACGCCGGCTTCACCGCCAACCAGCGCGACGCCAGCGCCAACGCCCTCGGCGAGGCCATCTCCGCCGACCGCCACGAGCGGATCGTCCTCCTCGGCGACCTCAACGGCACCATGAACGACCGCGCGCTCAACGGCGTCACCTCGCAGCTCCGCTCCACCCAGGGCGCGGCGGGTGACGGCTTCGGCTTCAGCTGGCCCGCCTCGTTCCCGATGGCCCGCATCGACCAGATCCTGGTCAAGGGCGTCGAGCCGATGTCGTCCTGGGCCCTCCCGGAGACGAGGAGCGACCACCTCCCGGTCGCGGCCCGCGTGGCGTTCTGACGACGCGGCGACCCGTAGCACACGGGTCGAAATCTTCTCTTCACTCCCCGGAGGCCGTCGGGAAGAAAACATCTGAGAGCCTTTGTTCCGTTGAAGAACTATCTTCCGGAAAGGCCCTCCCCATGCCCCTGGCGCTGTTCGCGCTCGCCGTCTCCGCCTTCGGCATCGGCACCACCGAATTCGTGATGATGGGCCTGCTCCCGCAGGTCGCCGACGACCTCGGCACCTCCGTCCCCACCGCCGGGTACCTCGTCTCGGCGTACGCGATCGGCGTCGTCGTCGGCGCCCCGCTGCTCACCGCCCTCGGCTCCCGCATCCCGCGCAAGCGGATGCTGCTGCTGCTCATGGCCCTCTTCACCGTCGGCAACCTGGCCTCCGCGCTCGCCCCCGGCTTCGGCTGGCTGATCGCCGGCCGGGTGCTCGCGGGGCTCCCGCACGGCGCGTTCTTCGGGCTCGGCGCGGTCGTCGCCGCCCGGCTCGTCCGCGAGGGCCGCCAGGCGCGGGCGGTGGCCACGATGTTCCTCGGCCTGACCGTCGCCAACATCCTCGGCGTACCCGCCGCGACCCTGCTCGGACAGCACCTCGGCTGGCGGGCCACCTTCCTCGTCGTCTCCGCCATCGGCCTGCTCGCCATGGCCGCGCTGGCCCGCCTCGTGCCGCACGTCCCCGTGGACGAGCGGCAGAGCCTGGGCCGCGAGGTGCGCGCGCTCGGCCGCCCGCAGGTGCTGCTCGGTCTGCTCACCGCCGTCTTCGGCTTCGCGGGCGTCTTCGCCGTCTACTCCTACCTCGCCTCGATGACCACCGAGGTGATGGGCTTCGGCGACTCCACCGTCACCGTCGTCCTCGCCCTCTTCGGCCTCGGCATGACCGGCGGGGCGCTCGCCGCGGGCCCGCTGACCGACCGGGCGCTCCGCCCGACGCTGTACGGCTCGCTCGCCGCCCTCGTCCTCGCCCTGGTGGCCTTCCGCTTCACGATCCACGTGCCCTGGCTGGCCCTGGTCACGGTCGTGGTGCTCGGCGCCGTCGGCTTCATGACCACCACCCCGCTCCAGATGCTGGTCATGAACAAGGCCAAGGACGCCCCGACGCTCGCCTCCGCCTCCAACCACTCCGCCTTCAACCTCGCCAACGCCGGCGGCGCCTGGGCGGGCGGCGCGGCCGTCGCCGCGGGCTGGGGCTGGACCTCACCGGCCCTGGTCGGCGCGGGCCTCACCGTGGTGGGCCTGGCGATCGCGGCGGTTGCGGGCCTCCTCGACCGGGGTACGGGGGAGGGGGCCTCGCGCGTCGTCGCGCAGAGCCCCCTCGCGGAGAGTCCCGTCGCCGCCGGGCAGCAGATCAGCTCGGCGTCTCCCGCCAGCGGTTCGTGATCGGCAGGCGCCGGTCCTTGCCGAAGCCCTTCGCCGAGATCTTGGTGCCCGGCGGGTACTGGCGCCGCTTGTACTCCGCCGTGTCCACCATCCGCAGCGTCCGCGTGACCAGCTCCTCGTCGAAGCCGGCGGCCACGATCTCGTCCCGGCCCCGGTCCTGGTCCACGTACAGGGCGAGGATCGCGTCCAGGGTGTCGTAGTCCGGCAGCGAGTCCGTGTCGACCTGCCCCGGGCGCAGCTCGGCGCTCGGCGCCTTGCTGATCGAGCTCTCCGGGATCGGCGGGGTCTGGCCGCGTTCCACGGCCGCCCGGTTGCGCCAGCGCGCCAGCCGGAACACGGTCGACTTGTAGACGTCCTTGATGGGCCCGAACGCGCCGACGGAGTCCCCGTACAGCGTCGAATAGCCCACCGCCAGTTCGGACTTGTTGCCCGGCGCGAGGACGATGTGGCCCTCCTGGTTGGAGAGCGCCATCAGCGTCGTGCCCCGCAGCCGCGACTGGAGGTTCTCCTCGGCGAGGCCGGTGAGGCCGAGCGAGCCCATGTACGCGTCGAACATCGGCTCGATCGACACCGTGCGGTAGTGGAGCCCGGTGCGGCGGGCCAGTTCGGCGGCGTCGCCGCGCGAGTGGTCGGAGGAGTACTTCGAGGGCATCGACACCCCGTACACGTGCTCCGAGCCGAGCGCGTCGCACGCGATGGCGGCGACCAGCGCCGAGTCGATGCCCCCGGAGAGGCCGACGATCACCGAGCGGAAACCGTTCTTCGCGACATACGCCCGGACACCGATGACCAGCGCCGAGTACACCTCCTCCTCGTCGTCCAGCCGGTGCGCGTAACCGCCCGTCAGCTCCGGTTCGTACGCCGGCAGCGGCTCCTCCGAGAGCACCACGCGGTCGATCGTCAGCCCGTCGTCGACCCGGCCCTCCGGCGCCTCGGCGTCGGCCGCCGGCAGCTCCAGGTCCAGGATCACACTGCCCTCGACGAACTGCGGGGCCCGCGCGATCACTTCGCCGTCCGCGTCCACCACGATCGAGTCACCGTCGAAGACCAGCTCGTCCTGGCCGCCCGTGCTCGCCAGGTACGCGGTCACGCAACCGGCCTCCCGCGCCCGCCTGCGGACCAGTTCGAGGCGCGTGTCGTCCTTCTCCCGCTCGTACGGCGAGGCGTTGACCGACAGCAGCAGCCCCGCCCCCGCGTGACGCGCCGCCGGGACCCGGCCGCCGTCCTGCCACAGGTCCTCACAGATGGCCAGGGCCACGTCGACCCCGTGGACCCGGACGACCGGCAGGGTGTCGCCCTGGACGAAGTAGCGGTACTCGTCGAACACGCCGTAGTTCGGCAGGTGGTGCTTGGCGAAGCGCAGCGCCACCTCGCCCCGGTGCAGCACGGCGGCGGCGTTCTCCGGCGAACCGGCCGGCCGGCCGAGCTTCGGCTCCGCCCGCTCGGAGCGGTCCAGGTAGCCGACGACGACCGGCACCTCCCCGAAGCCCTCGTCCGCGAGCCGGCGGGCGAGACCGCGCAGGGCCACCCGCGAGGCCTCGACGAACGAGGGGCGCAGCGCGAGGTCCTCGACGGGGTATCCGGTCAGCGCCATCTCGGGGAACGCGACGAGATGCGCGCCCTGTCCGGCGGCGTGCCGGGTCCAGTGCACGATCGCCTCGGCGTTCCCGGCGATGTCTCCGACGGTCGAGTCGATCTGATTCAGGGCGAGGCGTAGTTGAGGCACCCGGCCAGTGTAATCGTCAAACCGACGCGATGTCCTGGGAAACGGGGCGTGACCCGTCCCTCCCGCCCCGCGTGCGCCCCCGCCCCGCCCGGTCGATCATGACTCCCATGACTCCCATGACCCCCACGGCTCCCATGGCTCCCGCGGCGGCCGCTGACGGCCCGGCAGAACCGGGCCGGATCCACCCCGGCCACCGGCAACCCTCCCGTACGCCGTAGCGTCAGACCCACTATGCCCGGAAACGTGACGCGAGCCTCGGCCGCCCTGCTGGCCCTCGGTGCGCTCGCGTACACCGCGTGGATCCTCGAAGTCCCCCTCCGGACGGGGCTCGACCCGGTCCGGACGTACGTCTCCGAACTGGCGGCGTCGGACCAGCCGTTCGGCACCTTCTTCCGGGCGACCGACCTGATGTCGGGGACGCTGGTGCTGGCCGGGGCGGTACTGGGATGGGCGGGGACGAGACGCTCGCGGACGCCGGGGCCTGGTGGGACGGGGCCGAGGGGGTCCGGTCACCCCCGGGTCCCGGGAGCCGGCCGGCCGGACGCCGGGGGGCCCGGCAGGGCGCGTCGGATCCGTGAGCCCTGGGCGCTGCTCGGCTGGGGCGCGCTCGCCCTCTTCGGCGCCGCCACCGTCGCCGACTCCCGCCTCCCGCTCAGCTGCGCCGCGACCACCGACCCCGCGTGCGCCGCGCGCGAGACCGCCGGGCTCGTGCCCGCCACCCATACGGCCCATGCCTTCAGTTCCGGTCTCGCCATGACCGGCGCCCTCGTCGCCCTCGTCGCCCTGACCGTGGCCGCCCGCCGGTACGGCCGCGGGCGGCGCCTCGCCCGTACCGGCGAGGTCGTCGTCGCCCTGGAGCTCGCCGCCACCGTCTGGACCCTCGCCGCCGTCGCCGCCTTCGAGGCGGGGAAGGGCACGTGGGCGCTCGGCGCCGGACAGCGGCTCCAGGTCCTCCTGGTGGCGGTGTGGCTCGCTGTCCTCGCGTACGCGCTCCTCACGTCCCGGCCGGCCTCGGAGGAGGAGCGATGACCGGAAAGCCGACCTTCGTACGGATCGACGGCGTCGCCCACCACGTCGTCGTCGAGGGCTCGGGACCCGTCTGCGTCCTGAGCGCGGGGCTCGGGATGAGCTGGTTCGACTGGGACCCGGTCGTCCCGCTCCTCGCCCCGCACCGTACGGTCGTCCGCTTCGACCGCCCCGGGCACGGCCTCTCCCAGCCCGCCGCCGTCCCGCCCACCGCCGCGGGCGAGGCCCACCGGATCGCCGCGCTCCTCGACGCGCTGGGGCTGCCCGGTCCCGCCACCGTCGTAGGGCACTCGATCGCCGGGTTCCACGCCGAGGCCTTCGCCCGGCTCCACCCCGACCGGACCACCGCGCTCGTCCTCGTGGACTCGTCGGTGGAGGAGCGCCCCCGGGTGAGCCCGTCCCCGGACGCCGTCGCCCGCGTCCTCGGCGCCGTCCTGTCCGCGGCCGGAGTCCCGGCGGCCCTCGGCCCCGCGGTCCGCCGCGCGGCCGTACGCCACGACCCGGCCCCCACCGCCCTCGTCCACCGCGTCTACCGCACCTCACGCGTCCTGCGCGGCACGCTCCGGGAGAACGCCCACTACGGAGCCGTCGCGGCCGGAGTACTCGCGCTGCGCACCACGCACCCGCTCCCGCCGGGCCTTCCCGTCACCGTCCTCGCCGCCCCCGACGGCTCGGCCCGCTGGGAACGGCGCCAACGCGCGCTGGCCCGACGGCTCGGCGCCCGCTACGAGGCGGCCGTGCCGTCGGGCCATCTGGTCATGAAGGACCGCCCGGAAGCCGTGGCGGCCGTGATCCTGCGATCCGGTCAGGACGGCGCGTAGACGCTCTCGCAGAACCCCTTGAGCTGCTCGTCCGACAGATGCTGGGCCAGATCGGCCTCACTGATCATGCCGACGAGCCGCTTCTCCTCGATGACGGGCAGCCGCCGGATCTGATGGCTCTGCATCTCCTCCAGGACGGCGCCCACGTCCGCGCCCGACTCGACCCAGCGGGGGGTGCCCCTGGACATCTCGCCGCAGGTGATCTTCGACGGGTCGTGGCCCATGGCCACACAGCCGACCACGATGTCGCGGTCCGTGATGATGCCGCAGAGCCGTTCGTTCTCGTCGGCGATGGGCAGCGCGCCGACGTTCAGGTTGCGCATCAGCTGCGCGGCGCGGTCGAGCGTCTCGTGAGCCGGGATCCACTGGGCCCCGGGGTGCATGATGTCCTTCGCCGTGGTCATGGGGTGCGTACCTTTCGTCGGACGTGGTCACACGTACGTCCCCGAGCCCCATCCATTGTCGGCGCACGGATCGACCGCCGCGACTTGTCGGTGTACGACGTGGCGCGACCGCCGCGAGGGCCGGCGTACGACGCGGCCCTACCGTCGCGACGTGCCGGCGTACGACGCGGCCCCCGTGACCGCGGCGGGTCACGGGGGCCGACGGGTCACCGACCCGAGCCGTCAGGCGCCACGCTTCTTCAGCATGTCGGCCATCAGAAGCATCTCGGACTTCTGGGCGTCGACCATGCCCTGCGCGAGACCGCGCTCGATGTCCACCGAGCACTTCTGGACACAGCCCTCGGCCATGTGGACCCCGCCCCTGTGGTGCTCGGTCATGAGCTTCAGGTACAGGATCTCGGCCTCCCGGCCACTGGCCTCGCGCAACTCGTCCAGCTGGGCGTTGGTCGCCATGCCGGGCATGAGCGCCCCGTCGAGCGGCCCGGTGTCGCCGGAGCCGCCCATGCCCATCCAGGTCATCGGCTCGACGCCGGACTCGATCTTGGGCAGCCCCCACAGGTCGAGCCAGCCGAGCATCATGCCCCGCTGGTTGGCCTGGGTGTTGGCGATGTCGTACGCGAGACGGCGCACCTCCTCGTCCTGGGTGCGGTCCCGGACGATGAACGACATCTCGACGGCCTGCTGGTGGTGGACGGCCATGTCCCGGGCGAAGCCGGCGTCCGCGGAGAGCGAAGAGGGCGTACCCGGCGCCTCTTCGCGTTCGGCGGAGGCGACGGTGACGGCGCCCCCGGCGAACAGCAGGGCGAGCGCGACGGCGGTGATCGCCGCCCACTGCGTCCGGTTCGGCCGCCGGGCCGGCGGCGTCGGCACGTCGTGGCCGTCGCCGTCGTCCTCGCCGACCCTGCTCACTGGCCGATCCCGCCGGTGCAGGCGGCGCCCGGCTCGGGGGTCTGCGGGCCCTGGACGTACTTGGTGAGGAAGGCGTCGATGCGGGGGTCGCTCGCGCCGTCCACGGTGACCTGCTTGCCCCAGGCGGACAGCATGATGGCGCCGGCCTGGTCGTCCACGGGGCTGATCAGCGTGTACTTGGTCTTGCCGACCTTCTCCTCGAGCTTCTTCACGTCGTCGGCGGCGGCCTTCTTGTTGTACGTCACCCAGACGGCGCCGTGCTCGAGGGAGTGCACGGCGTTCACCTCGGAGACGGCCTTCTTGTAGACGACGCCGTCGCAGTTCATCCAGACCGGGTGGTGGTCACCGCCGACCGGCGGCTTCATCTCGTACTTCACGGCAGTCTCGACGTGGTTGCGCCCGAGCTTCTTGGCGTCCCAGGACTTCTCGGCGGCGATGGGGGCCTTCGCGGCCGCGTCCTTCTTGTCCTGCTCGTCGGACTTCTTCATCAGCACGAAGGTGCCGAAGCCGACGAGACCGAGGACGACGACGCCCGAGACGCAGATCGTGACGAGGCGGTTGCGGCGCTCACGGGCCTGCTCGGCGCGGCGCATCTCCTCTATTCGGGCGCGGCGGTCGGCGTTGGCGGAGCTCTTGGCGGCCATGGTGATGTCGTCCTTCTTCAGGGATGGGGGTGGAGTTCGGGGGTGGACGGAGCGGGGCGGGACGCCCGGCGCCGCTACGTCCGGAGAACTTGAAGGACGTGCAGATCCGGCGCGCGCGGCCGGACGCCGGAACGGCGCGCGGCGCCGTCACCGGACGGGGGCTCGACGCGCGGGAGCCCGTCGGCCGCGTGCAGCGGCGGATCGAGCGGGGGCGCGCTGAGCACCGCGGGGGAGAGCGAGGGGAAGAGGGAGCAGCCACCGCGGTCGTACGGGCAGACGTACTCGACGACGGTGCGGGTGGCCGCGGGGCCGGCGGCCTTGGTGCCGGTGGCCGTGGTGCCGCTCGCGGCGGGCCCGCTCGCGGCCACCGCCCCGGTGCCCGCGTGATGGTCCTCGGGACCCGGTCCGGCGCCCAGACAGAAGAAGAGCGCGGCGAGGAGCGTCGCCACGGCACTCACCAGTGCCATGGGACGCGCGTGCTGGGACGGGCGTACGAGCCGTGTGGCCCCCATGGGCGCAGATCGTAGTGGGCGCGGGGGCTCCTTGGGCCGAACGGGGTACCACTCGGTACCGACAGGTGGGCGGCGGAGGGGCGAACGGACACCCGGACGCCGCCGTTCCCGCGTTACCTGAGTCACACCCGAGCAGGCACTATGGGTGTGCAACGTGCGCGAAACCATGTGGTGGGATGCTCAGGTGCCCCCCGATGTGCTCTGAGGCGGTGGGAGCAGGCGGCCTGACCAGCGAGGATGGGTGTGGAAATGGACAAGCAGCAGGAATTCGTGCTCCGTACGCTCGAGGAGCGCGACATCCGCTTCGTACGTCTGTGGTTCACCGACGTGCTGGGCTTCCTCAAGTCGGTGGCCGTGGCGCCCGCCGAGCTTGAGCAGGCCTTCGACGAGGGCATCGGGTTCGACGGCTCCGCGATCGAGGGCTTCGCCCGCGTGTACGAGTCGGACATGATCGCCAAGCCGGATCCGGGAACGTTCCAGATCCTGCCGTGGCGGGCCGAGGCGCCGGGGACGGCGCGGATGTTCTGCGACATCCTGATGCCGGACGGCTCGCCGTCCTTCGCGGACCCGCGGTACGTCCTGAAGCGGGCGCTCGCCAAGACCTCGGACCTGGGCTTCACCTTCTACACCCACCCCGAGATCGAGTTCTTCCTCCTCAAGGACAAGCCGCTCGACGGCACCCGCCCCACCCCGGCGGACAACTCGGGGTACTTCGACCACACCCCGCAGAACGTGGGCATGGACTTCCGCCGCCAGGCGATCACGATGCTCGAATCCATGGGCATCTCGGTGGAGTTCAGCCACCACGAGGGAGCCCCGGGCCAGCAGGAGATCGACCTCCGCTACGCGGACGCCCTCTCCACGGCGGACAACATCATGACCTTCCGCCTGGTGATGAAGCAGGTGGCGCTGGAGCAGGGCGTGCAGGCCACGTTCATGCCGAAGCCGTTCTCGGACTACCCGGGCTCGGGCATGCACACCCACCTGTCCCTCTTCGAGGGCGACCGGAACGCGTTCTACGAGTCGGGCGCCGAGTACCAACTGTCCAAGGTCGGCCGCTCGTTCATCGCGGGTCTGCTGAAGCACGCGGGCGAGATCTCCGCCGTGACGAACCAGTGGGTCAACTCGTACAAGCGCATCTGGGGCGGCTCGTCCCGCACGGCGGGCTCGGGCGGCGAGGCCCCCTCGTACATCTGCTGGGGCCACAACAACCGCTCGGCCCTGATCCGCGTCCCCATGTACAAGCCGGGCAAGACGGGCTCCTCCCGCGTCGAGGTCCGCTCCATCGACTCGGGCGCGAACCCCTACCTGACGTACGCGGTCCTCCTGGCCGCCGGCCTCAAGGGCATCGAAGAGGGCTACGAACTCCCGGCCGGCGCCGACGACGACGTCTGGGCCCTCTCGGACGCGGAACGCCGGGCGATGGGCATCGAACCGCTCCCGCAGAACCTGGGAGAGGCGATCGCCCTGATGGAGAAGAGCGAACTGGTGGCGGAGACGCTGGGCGAGCACGTCTTCGACTTCTTCCTGCGCAACAAGAAGCAGGAGTGGGAGGAGTACCGCTCCGAGGTCACCGCCTTCGAGCTGCGGAAGAACCTGCCGGTGCTGTAGCCGAAGGGCGGGACGGGCGGAGCCCGGAACCGACGATCAGGGCCGACGGTGGTGCACCGTCGGCCCTGAGTCGTCTCGCGCGGCCTGGGCCGTCTGCGGGCCGTCTGGCAACGAACCGGCGGCCTCGTACAAGCCGTCCACGGCCCTCCGGGTGCGACCCTCACTGCTCGGCATGAGGTGCGTGTAGACCCGCAGCGTGAACCCGGGGTCGCTGCGGCCCCAAGGGCCCCGGGGTGATTCCGAAGGCCTGCTGTGGCCGCGTTCCACAGCTCTCGCCACGTATCCCGGTCCGCGACCGCCGACGCGCTGCTAGGTGGCGGTTTCTGTGACGAGGACGGCAGCGGTTGCCGGGCTCGGGGTGTCACCGAAGGGTGCGGCGGTCACGGCTGCTCGGACGGCGCGGGCGACTTCCAGAGGATGGTGTCCGGGCGCGACCGCGAGCTGGACCTGGATGTGTCGGCGGGGTGGATCGCCCTGTTGCTCCACCTTGACCGGGCGGCCTCCCAGCCAGGTGGTGAGGCGAGCGACCCCTGGCACGGCCGACGCGACGCCGGCCAGCTCCCCGATGGGCCCCCGCAGGGGTGTTGTGTCGGTCGAGGGGGCAGAGCTTCGCGCGGGTGGAGCTTCCGTCCGGGGCGTCTCCGGGCCTTCGTGGAGATCGGTGACGCGCAGATCCACCGCCACGGCGGTCAGACCGAGCCGTTCAGTGGCCACGCTGAGCAGTGTTGTCCTCAACTGTTCGGCGGCCTCGTGTACCGGCTGCGTCACGGATGCGGCGAAGGCCGCCTCGATCCTGAGCGGTCCGGGCGGTAGCGCGCTGGCCGGCGGGCGGACGGCCGGTTCGGATACGGGTTCGTGCGGTGCCGGTCCGATGCGCATGCTCTTCAGCGCGACGCCGGGAATCTCAGCGGCCGTGGGCCAGAGGGTCCGTACGGCCGCTTGCTCGGTGATCCATGTCCCGTCTTCGGGCCCTCCGAGCGGGAGCAGTCGACCCAGGTCGAGCCGGCCGCGTACTGCCTGCATCCACGCCTCGGTTTCCACCTGTCCACCCTCTCCCAGGGTTGTTCCTGCAGCTCAGCCAGGACGCCCACGGCGGCCTCGTGACCACCCCGGCTCACGGCCCTCGCGTAAGAAGCGCTATAAGATGAGAGTAAAGCCCATGTTGTCAGGTATACCCCTTATGGGAGGAATGGCCTGATGAGTGAGAACGGCGTAAAGCGCGGTGGTGCGCCCGGCTCTCGTGGCCGAACGACTGTCGCCGATGTGGTGGTGGAGAAGATCGCCGGGATCGCGGCACGCGACGTGCCCGGCGTTCATGCTCTCGGCAGCGGATTCTCGCGCTCGATGGGCTCGATGCGAGAGCGGATGCCGGGAGCCGGTAGCGGCAAGTCCGCCACCCGCGGGGTCGGTGTCGAGGTGGGAGAGACGCAGGCGGCGATCGATCTGGAGATCGTTGTCGACTACGGCGTCTCGATCACGGACGTGGCCGGTGCGGTACGGGAGAACGTCATCTCCGCGGTGGAGCGGTTGGCGGGGCGGGAAGTCGTCGAGGTCAACATCCTGGTCAGTGATGTGAAGCTGCCTGACGAGGAGGACGAAGGGGACGAAGGGGAAGAGCGGCAGCGGATCCAGTAGCCGGGCGGGTTCGGCTACCGAGTGGAGGAGCGCGTGATGAACAGAGCCGTGGTGGGTCTGATCGCCGGAATGGCGCTGGGTTTCGCCGCGTACTTCGGTGGCTTCTGGGCCTTCTTGCTGGTTCTGGCGCTCGGCGCCGTCGGACTCGTGGCCGGGCGGTTGTCGGAAGGTGATCTCGAACCGGGCTACTTCGTCCGCCGACGTGACGGCCAGCAGCGGATCCGCGATGAACAGCGCCGGGCTCGGAGAGACTGGCGGCAGTGACCAGGGAAGCCGGCCGGCGCCCGGTCGTCCCCCGCGGGGAGCGGGGTGCGACCACGGTCGACGACCGGGTTGCGGCGAAGATCGCTGCCCAGGTGGCGCGCGAGGCGCTGGGGCGGTTCACCGACTCGGCCGGGCACGTGCCTCCCGGCCGCGGGATTCCACGCGTCACGGCGTCCGTGCGACGGGCACCGGAGCGGAACGGTAAGGGGCGGGAGGGCGATCCCGCCGAGAGCCGACCGGTGCTTGGTGAGGTCCGGGCGCGTATTGCCGTGGAGCTCGGCTATCCGTCGGACATCGGGGCCCAGTGCGCCGCGGTGCGTCGAGAGGTCACCGAACGGCTCAGGGCGTGGGGCGGCATGGACGTCTCCGACCTCGTGGTGTCGGTCGAGAGGCTGCACTCGGTTCACTCGCGGCGTACGGACCGGGAGAGGGTGACATGAGCGCGAACACGGGGCGGCAGCCGACCGGCGACGGCAACCTTCCTCCCGACCCCGGGGAGGCGGCTTCGTCCGCGGGGGACTCCTCCGACCCTGGCGTGCCGGCGACAGTCCGAGCATCGGACAAGTCGCCGGGGCGCTTCTGGTCGGCGCGGCGGATCCCCGCGTTCATCGTGGCCCTCCTGTTCGTCGCAGCCACAGGACTGCTCCTGTACGACGTGGTCTCGGTGCGGGCAGGCCGGCCCGCGATGGGCTGGCGAAGGCGGCTCGCCGATGAGCTGGCCACTCGCCCCTCGGACGACATCTGGATGATCGTCGGAGCCGCAGTGGCCATGGCCCTCGGCCTGTGGCTCCTCCTGCTGGCGGTGACGCCGGGACTGCGCAGGCTGATGCCCATGCGGCAGCCCACCGGCACCCGAGGCACGGGGGAGGTCCGCGCCGGACTCGATCGTCGCGCAGCCGCCCTGATCCTGCGTGACCGGGCCATGCGGGTGTCCGGTGTCGAGTCGGCTCGGGTCGACGTCGGGCGCCGGAAGGTCAAAGCCCAGGCGCGGGCGCATTTCCGTGAACTCGACGAAGTCCGAGCGGACCTTGACGCCGTGCTGCGCGAAGCCGTGACGACCTTGGGTCTCGCGCGGCACCCCACGCTGTCGGTGCGTGTCCGGCGCCCGAAGAAGGGCTGAGGGTGATCCCGATGCTCAAGACAGTGAACCGGGTGATGCTGGGACTGGTCGGCCTGGGGCTGTTCGCCCTGGGCGGCGGCGTTCTGCTGGGCGGTCTGGACCTGCAGCGCCATTGGGATTTCGTCGTACCGGGCTGGTGGCCCTTTCGCGGTCCGGCCGATGTGGTGCTGGGCATCGAGGGACGCACCCGGTGGCGCGAAGAGGGCTGGTGGTGGCCGACCGTCATCGCGGTGCTCGCAGTGTTGTTGGTGCTGCTGTTGTGGTGGCTTGTTGCGCTCATGCGCAAAGGCCGGCTGGATCAGGTCGTCGTCGACAGCGAAGACGGTGGAACGGCCCGACTCAACGGCCGCGCGCTGGAGGACGTGATCGAGGATGAGGCGCAAGCCCTGGACGGCGTCTCGCGGGCTCACGTCCGGCTTACGGGCCGGCGTACCGCTCCGGTCGCGCGAGTGCGGCTGTGGCTGGAGCCTCACGCGGAACCGGAGCAGACCCTGGGTCGACTCAGCCGGGAAACGCTCGCACGCGCACGGGAGTCGACAGGCATGGACCGTCTTCCGTCGAAGGTCAAACTCCGGGAAGTCCGCCACAGCGCCCGTCGCGTCGACTAGGACTCCTTGCGCCGGATCCAAGCCGGAATTCCGCCGATCCGCTTGGGGGAAGGCCGATATCCGGCCGTGGCGGCCCCTCGGTATGCCACCGTCCACTGTGGAGAGTTCGGCATGATTCTCAAGCACCCGTCCGACCGCGGAGGCTCGCGGAGCCAGCCGTTCGAGAGGCTGGCCGAGAACGCCTCACGGTTCACCAGTTCAGCAACGTTCTTCGGGATCTGCCTGATCCTGGTCGCCGTGGCTGTCGCGCTGCACGTGGTCGGTCTGCCGATCACGTGGCTTCTGTTCGTGGGCGAGGCGATGTCGGCGGTGACCCTGCTCCTGGTGGCGCTACTGAAGAACTCCGAGCTAAGGGCCGAACGCGCCGTCGAGCGGAAGCTGGACGCCATCGCGGCCGTCCTGCTGGAAAGGCAGGAAGGCGGCGACACCGGCGAAGCACACCAGAGGCTACGGTCCGTCCTCGGCATCGAAGAAGGCGCCTGAGCGGCCCGTTTCTCGCAAGCCTGCGACGGTAGGTGCGGATCACCGATCACGGTCTTGGCTGCGGGCAGGTTCCGGTCGAGCCGCCGCAGGCGGGGCCCGGTGCCGTGCCGTCTCACGCGGATCAGGCTTCGGGCAGGACCGGTGAGTGCTCGCCGGAGAGGAAGCGGAACTGGTTCCGTCGTGCCGGCAGGCCCTGCCCGGCGCCCGTCCGCTTCACGCGGGTGGACGCGGGCGGTAAACCCGTTGCCCGGGGCGGTGGGGCCGTTCAGACTGCCCCGGTGAAGATCGAATCCGTCGCCACCGAGCGGCTCCTGCTCCGACCGCTGACCGTCGCCGAGGCCGAGCGCATCGTCGCCCGGGAGCCCGGGGCGGGGGAACGGTGGGAGGAGGGATACCCCGGCGACGGGGACGTCCGCTCGGCCACCGGGTTCCTGCGGGGGGTCGCCGAGCGCGGTGATCCGGGGGTGTTCCGGCCGTACGCGATACGGCTCGCGGAGAGCGGGGTCACCGTCGGGGGGATCGGGTTCCACGGGCCGCCCGACGAGCTCGGGGTCGTCACCGTCGGGTACGGACTCGTGCCGGCCGCACGCGGCAACAGGTACGCCGCCGAGGCGCTTCGGGCACTCCTCGAGATCGCCAGGCAAGGCGGCGTCTCCGGCGTGAAGGGCGACGCCGACCTGGACAATCCGGCGTCCCATCGGGTGATGGAGGCCGCCGGGATGCCCTGCGTGGCGGAGGACGAGCAGCTCCGGCACTTCTATCGGGGGTTTGACGACAGGGCCCAGGTCTGACGGCCCGTCCGCGCGGCGTCGGGTTCCCTGCCGGGACCGGGGCACCGGACGCCGGCCGGACGTCGGAGGCCGTGGCCGCCGTCAGCGTTCCGAGAGCTCCGACGGCGCCTCCTGGACCATCCATCCGTTGCCGTCCGGGTCCTCGAAGGTCATGAAGGCGTTCCACGTGCCGCCCTTGCCGGCCTCCCAGCCGGTCTTGCCCACGTGCCGGATCGCCGACACCTCCACCCCGCGCCCGACGAACTCCGCCCGGGCCGCCTCGATGTCCGTCACACAGAACTGCAGGCCCTGGAGGGTGCCCGGGGCCATCTCCTTCGTGCCCGGCATCGGCGGCATCCCGCTCAGCAGCGCGAGCGAACAGCGGGAGCCCGGCGGCGTCAGCTGGACGATGCGCGTGCCCGGCATCGTCTCGTCGTCCAGGTCGACGGTGAAGCCGCACTTCTCGGCGTAGAACTCCTTCGCCCGGTCCATGTCGGTGACGGGGACCGGGACGACTTCCAGTGTCCAGTTCACGAAGGCTCTCCTCAGAAACGCCAGCGGGTCTGTCCGAAGGGGGCGCCCTTGGCGAAGCCGAAGGCCGTGCGAGGCGCGACCGCGAACACCAGGGCCGTACCACCGTCCCCCCGGAACGCCCCGTCGCGCACCTCGAAACGCCAGTCCTCGCCGTACTTCTCCACCCAGGCCCCGGCGAGGGCCGCCAGCCGGTCCTCGTCCGTCACCCGCGCCGCCTCGCCCTCGACCACGAGGTCGAAGCCCTCGCCGAGCGCGGGCGTGCCCGTCGTCAGGACGACCGACGCGTTCGACTCCAGGTTGCGGGCCTTGCGCTCGTCCGGGCCGGTGCAGAAGTGGAGCGCGCCCTCCGACCAGACGGCGATCAGCGGGGTCACGTGCGGGCGGCCGTCGGGGCGTACGGTCGTCAGCCAGAAGACCTCGGCCGCCGCGAGCCGTGCCTCGGCCTCGGGCCAGGGCGCCGGGCCCGCCTCGTCGTCGCTGTACCGGGGGTCGAGGACCGTCTGCGGGGTCCGCCGGGTCTGCGGGTTCATCGCCGTTCCCTTCGTCGCCTGCGCCGCTGCGCGCGCGTTCACAGGTACCGACCGGACCGGCCCCCGAAACTCATCGGCCCCCGAAACTCATCGGCCCCCGAAACTCATCGGTCCGCGCATCTCGTCGGTCCGCGAGTCTCGTCGGTCCGCCACGGCGCGCGGTCCGCCGCGGCTCAGTGGCTCATTCGGCCGCCGCGACGGCCCGCCCGGTCGGCACGCCCTGCCCCGCCGGCGTCCAGTGCAGACGGCCGTCCAGACCGATCGCCGCCACCCCGTCCGTCCCCGCGTCCGGCGCCCCCGCGAACAGGAACCTCTCCAGCTTCCACGCCGGTCCCGCCGCGCCCGTCCTGCCGTGCGGTGCCGTCGCCAGGAAGCCGGTCCTCGACCGGACCGCGAGGAGCCCGTCGCCGCCGCTCACCGGGCCGAAGCCCGCCACACCGCCGGGCAGCTCCGTGACCGGGGAGACCGGGCCGACACCCGAGAAGTCGGCGCTGCGCAGATCGCCGGAGGCCGGCTTGCGGAACCAGAGCCGTACCCCGTCGCCGTCCGGCGCCGGGGTCGCGCTGAGCGCCAGGGTCGTCGGCGGGAGCGCGGTCAGCGCAGGACCCGTGAGCGGCCCGCCGGGCACGTGCTGCGCCCACACCAGAACGGTCTTCACGGTGCTCGCGAAGACGTACCCCCTGCCCTTCCCGTCCGTCGCCGCGACCGGGTCGCCGACCACGTCCACGCCGCCGAGGACCCGCCACGGCCCCCAGCCGCCGTCCGCGCCCTGCTCGCGGGCGGCCAGCCGGCGCAGGCTGTCGCGCAGCACCAGGGTCGCGCGCCCGTCGGCGCCCACGGTCACGGCGGGCGCGCTGATGTCCGAGGTGCCGGTCGCGTCGTTCCGCTCGGGGGTGCCGAGCGAGCGCCACGGACCGAAGGCGCCGCCGGGCACCGTCTGCTCGGTGCTCACGACCTCGCGGTGGTAGCCGGCCGGGCCGCCCGCGAGGAGCGTCCGGGTGCCGTAGACCGCGATCCGGCCGTCGGGCAGCGACACCGAGGTGACGCCGGTGTCCAGGCCGCCGCCGGGCAGCAGCGTCGGGCCGTTCCACGCGCCGCCGCCGGCCGGCTTCCGCCAGGCCGCGAGCTGTCCGTCGAGGACGGAGAAGGCGTGCAGCCCGCCGTCCCGGTCCCGCTGCACCCAGGAGGTGGAGGTGCCCCGGGCGTACCGCACGGTCGCGGTCCAGCCGCGTCCGGCGGGCCGCGCGGCCACCTTCAGGTCGCCGCAGCCGGCGGGCGTCCCGCAGTCGTTGACGCCGTCCATCCAGGCATAGGTCTTCAGGGTCTTCAGCTTGTCGCCCGCCGTCTCGGGGTCGAGCGTGTGCGGCAGGACGCTGGTGGGGTAGCCGAGGTAGTTCTGCACGCCGACGCGGGGGTGGCCGGGGAGCTCCGCGTACCGGGCGAGCGCGGCCTGGGTGAACCGCGCCCCGTACAGGTGGTCCTGGTGGTCACGGATCTTCCCGGTCTTCGGGTCGGTGCCGGGGCTCGGGTCCTGCATCCGGACGAAGGTCGGCCGGAAACGGTCGAGCAGTCCGGCGATCGTCGCCACGACCTCGTCCTTCGTGTACCGGAAGTCGGCGGCGACCGGGGTGCCCGAGGAGCGCTGCGACTCCAGCGTGCCTATCAGCCCGTGCCAGAGGCCGTTCAGGCTGTGCGGGCGGTACTGGTTGGTCGACCCCGCCTCGCGTATCTGCAGCCACACCAGTCTGACCTTCGGGTCGGCGCGCAGGGTGTCCAGCTCGGCCAGGCCGCCGCCGGCCGTGGGGATCGCCACCCGGTCCCAGGGGCTGGTCCTGCTGCCGGTCGCCATCTCGGAGTACGCGGCACGGATGCCGTTCTGCCGGGCCTCGGCGTAGCCCGCCTTGTCGGCCTTGGCGGCGGCGGCGTCGTGGGGGCGGGCGTTGACGCCGTCGGACTCACCGGCCGTCAGGTAGACCGCGGTCAACGGGGTGCCGGAACGGATGGTCTGGGATATGTCCGGGTTCATGAAGAACAGGTCGTCGTCCGGGTGCGCCACGACCTGCATGACCGAGGTGGCGGCGTTCCCTCCGGGCGCGGTGGACGCCGGGGACCGCGGGGTCCGGCCGGGCGTCCCCGGGTTCGAGGACGGGTCCTGGGCGTCCGGGCCGGTGGCCATGGGGACCGGCGAGGGGGCCGAGGCCCCGGGCGGCGTGGCCGGGGCCAGGGTCGTGGGCGTCTTCCCGCCCGGCGTCGTCGTCTGCGCCGCGGCCGTCTTCGGCGCACCGGTCACCGACAGGAGTCCGGCGAAGGTGCCGCCCACGAGGACGGCCGTGACCGCGGTGGAGACGGTCCTGCGGCGGGACAGGGGGAGACGACGGCGGAGGCGTACGGGCATGGTCGGCGGCGCGCTTTCGACGGGTCGGGCAGGCGGGTCGGTCCCGCGCTGGCGTACGGGGTCGTTTCAGGGGTCGCCTGATCGGGCTCGGGCAGGCGGGGTGTTCCCGCGCATGCTTTCGGGTCCGCGTCAGGGTCGCTTCGGCGGGTTCGGGCAGGCGGGAGTGGTCCGCCCCCAGCAAGACGGACTTTCAAGGAATACGGTTCATCGGCCTCGAAAAGCCATCGATGTGCGGGACATCACGTGTGATCCGCTGCGAACCGAAGGCCTGAAAGCCCGCGTCCCCCGCTCCGGATAGGCTCGATCCGCCCGGGTTCCGACCCGGGGTGAGCCCTGGGGTCGACCCCCCGGGGCGGACCTGCTCGGAGGGAGCGGCGGAATGACGGTGCCGGGACGCAGGAGCAGCACGTTCTCACGTCTGCTGCGGCACGGATTCACCGACCCGTCGGGGGCGGAACGGCTCCTGGACGTGCCCGAGCTGTCCGCGGTGCGCGGCGACTCCGTCCTCCTCGACGCCCTCGGCGCGACCGCCGACCCCGACCTCGCCCTGCGCGGTCTCGTCCGGCTCGTCGAGGCGCAGCCCGAGACCGAGCGGCAGACCTTCACGACCACCCTGCTCGCGGCCAAGCCGTTCCGGGACCGGCTCCTCGGGGTGCTCGGCGCCTCCGAGGCGCTCGCCGACCACCTGGCCCGGCACCCGCTCGACTGGGAGTCCCTCGTCACGTACGAGGCGGCCGACCTGCACCCGGGGGTAGCCGAGTTCGAGCACGGACTCGCCGAGGCCGTCGACGCGGTCTCGCTGCGGGTCGCCTACCGCCGGTGTCTGCTGGCCATAGCGGCGCGTGACGTGTGCGGCACCATCGACGTCGCCGAGACCGCCGCCGAGCTCGCCGACCTGGCGACGGCGACCCTGCGTGCCGCGCTCGCCATCGCCAGGTCGCCCGCGCCCGCCGACGCCGCCATGTGCCGGCTCGCCGTGATCGCGATGGGCAAGTGCGGCGGTCACGAGCTGAACTACGTCTCCGACGTGGACGTGATCTTCGTGGGGGAGCCGGCGGAGGGCGCCGACGAGGGGAAGGCGATGCAGGCGGCGACCCGGCTCGCCTCGCACCTCATGCGGATCTGCTCGGAGACCACCGTCGAGGGCACGATCTGGCCGGTCGACGCCAATCTGCGCCCCGAGGGCCGCAACGGCCCCCTCGTCCGTACGCTCTCCTCCCACCTCGCGTACTACCAGCGCTGGGCGAAGACCTGGGAGTTCCAGGCGCTGCTCAAGGCGCGCGCGGTGGCCGGCGACCCGGAACTCGGCGCCCAGTACATCGACGCCGTCTCCCCGCTCGTCTGGCAGGCCGCCGAGCGCGAGAACTTCGTCCCCGACGTGCAGAAGATGCGCCGCCGGGTCGTCGACAACATCCCGGTCGCCCAGGTCGAGCGCGAGCTCAAGCTCGGCCCCGGCGGACTCCGGGACGTCGAGTTCGCCGTCCAGCTCCTCCAGCTCGTGCACGGCCGCAGCGACGCCGGGCTGCACAGCGGCACGACCCTCGACGCGCTCGCCGCCCTCGCCGCCGGCGGCTACGTCGGCCGGGCCGACGCCGCCCAGCTCGACGAGGCCTACCGCTTCCTGCGGGCCATGGAGCACCGCATCCAGCTGTACCGGCTGCGCCGCACCCACCTCGTCCCCGAGGACGAGGCCGACCTGCGCCGCCTCGGCCGCTCGCTCGGACTGCGCACCGACCCGGTCGCCGATCTGAACAAGGAGTGGAAGCGGCACGCGGCCGTCGTCCGCCGCCTGCACGAGAAGCTCTTCTACCGGCCGCTGCTCGACGCCGTCGCCCAGCTCGCCCCGGGCGAGATCCGGCTCAGCCCGAAGGCCGCGGGACAGCGGCTCGAAGCGCTGGGGTACGAGGACCCCGCCGCGGCCCTCCGGCACCTGGAGGCCCTCGCCTCCGGGGTCAGCCGCAAGGCCGCGATCCAGCGGACGCTGCTCCCGGTGCTGCTCGGCTGGTTCGCCGACTCGGCCGACCCGGACGCCGGCCTGCTCGGCTTCCGCAAGGTCTCCGACGCCCTCGGCAAGACGCCCTGGTACCTGCGGCTGCTCCGCGACGAGGGCGCCGCCGCCGAGAACCTCGCCCGCGTCCTCTCCGCCGGGCGCCTCGCCCCCGACCTGCTGCTGCGCGCCCCCGAGGCGGTCGCGCTGCTCGGCGACCCGGAGGGGCTGAAGCCGCGCGGCCTGGACCACCTGGAGCAGGAGGTCCTGGCTGCGGTGGGCCGCGCGTCCGACGCCGAGCAGGCCGTCGCGGCGGCCCGCGGGGTGCGCCGCAGGGAGCTGTTCCGGACCGCCGCGGCCGACCTCATCGGCTCGTACGGCACCGAGGACAGCCCTCGTGAGCCCGACCCGGGCGCGCTGGTCGACCGGGTGGGGGAGGCCGTCACCGACCTCAACGCGGCGACGATCGCGGGCGCCCTGCGGGCCGCCGTCCGCGCCGAGTGGGGCGACGAACTGCCCACCCGGTTCGCCGTCATCGGCATGGGCCGCTTCGGCGGTCACGAGCTGGGGTACGGCTCCGACGCCGATGTCCTGTTCGTGCACGAGCCGCGCGAGGGAGTCGACGAGCAGGACGCCGCCAGGGCCGCGAGCAAGGTGGTCGCCGAGATGCGGCGGCTCCTTCAACTCCCCACCGCGGACCCGCCGTTGCTGATCGACGCGGACCTCAGGCCGGAGGGCAAGAGCGGCCCCCTGGTCCGCACCCTGAAGTCGTACGCGGCCTACTATCACCGCTGGTCCCTCGTCTGGGAGAGCCAGGCGCTGCTGCGCGCCGAACCCATCGCGGGCGACCGCGAGTTGGGGGACCGGTTCATCGAACTCGCCGACCCGCTGCGCTACCCGGCCGAGGGCCTCGGCGAGGACGCCGTCCGTGAGATCCGCCGCCTCAAGGCCCGGATGGAGTCCGAGCGGCTGCCGCGCGGCGCCGACCCGACCCTCCACGCCAAGCTGGGGCGCGGTGGTCTGAGCGACGTCGAGTGGACGGTCCAGCTGCTCCAGATGCAGCACGGCTGGGTGGAACCGGGGCTGCGGACGACCCGTACCCGCGAGGCGCTCCGGGCGGCCCACGCGGCCGGTCTCATCCCGACGGAGGAGGCGCAGACCCTGGACGAGGCCTGGGTCCTCGCCACCCGCGTCCGCAACGCGGTGATGCTGGTCCGCGGCCGGCCCGGTGACACCTTCCCCTCGGACCCGCGCGAACTCGCGGCGGTCGGAAGGTACTTGGGGTACGAGTCCGGTCATGTCGGCGAGATGGTCGACGACTACCGGCGGATCACCCGCCGGGCCCGCGCGGTGGTCGAGGAGCTGTTCTACGGGGCGTAGCCCCGTTGCCCCCCGGGGGCGGCCGCGCGTGTGCCGGTTACTCGCCGCCCTGGGGCCGCCCTCGCCGCGTCTACGTCCTGTCCGGCATGCCGCGGATGTGGGTCAGATAGCCGGCCAGGGCCAGTTCGAAGGCGGTGTCGGTGCGGCCGCCCTCGGGGAAGGCGGCGAGCGCCCGCGCCAGGCGCGGGGTCGACGTGTCGTCGGCCAGCTCCCACATCGCCTCCGGGGCCGCCATGTCGAGGGCCGAGCCGAGGACCAGGTTCTCCAGGGCGATGATCACCGGCATCACGTCCGGGAGGGCGAAGCCCGCGTCGAGGAGGAGTGCGACCGCCTTCTCGTACTGCTCCAGGACCCGCGGGGCGCGCACCGGCGAAGTGGTGAGCAGCGGGATCGCCTTCGGGTGCGCGGCGAACGCGGCCCGATAGGAGCGCGCCCAGGCGGCGACGGCCGCGTCCCACGGCCGCCCGTCGAGGGTGCCGCCGTCGATGGCGGCACAGATCCGCTCCCGCAGCAGCTCCACGATGCCGTCCCGGCCGTCCACATGGTGGTACACCGACGCCGTCTGCACGCCGAGTCGCCTGGCGATCTGGGGGACGCTGAAGTCGCCCTGCTCGTCGACGAGTTCGAGTGCCGTGGTGGTGATGCGCACCCGGTCGAGCAGGGGCTTGTGCGGCCGGCCCATGGACGTTCTCCCGCTGTTCAGGTCTTCCCGAATCGTTGGACACGAGGCTACATTGCGCCAACCGAAAGCCTTTAGGTTTACGAGAAGGGCTTCTCCCGCATGTCCTCCAGCACCTCCGACGAGCCGCCCGGCCTGCGCACCGGCACCCTCGGCACCGCCGACATCTCCTTCTTCGTCGTCTCCGCCGCCGCCCCGCTCACCGTGATGGCCGGCGTCGCCCCCATCGCCCTCGTCCTCGGCGGCATCGGAGCCCCGGCCGGCTACCTCCTCGCCGGCATCACCCTGGCGATCTTCGCCATCGGCTTCACCACCATGAGCCGCCACGTCCGCAGCGGCGGCGCCTTCTACGCGTACATCGCCCAGGGACTCGGCACACCGCTCGGCATCGCCGCCGCCCTCGTCGCCATGGTCGGCTACAACGGCATGGAGATCGGCGTCTACGGACTCCTCGGATCCGCCACCTCCGACACCGCCGGCGCCCTGTGGGGCGTCGACCTGCCGTGGCTCCCGATCGCCCTCGCCGGCCTGCTGGTCATCTGGTACGGCGGCTACCGCTCCATCGACTTCGGCGCCAAGGTCCTCGGCGTCCTGCTCGTCGCCGAGACCGGCATACTCGTCCTCCTCGCCGGCGGCGTGCTCCTCGAAGGCGGCGCGAACGGGCTCTCCCTCGCCTCCTTCGCCCCCGGCAACGTCCTCGTCCCCGGCACGGCGGCCGTGCTCGCCTTCGCCTTCTCGGCCTTCACCGGCTTCGAGTCCACCGTGATCTACCGCCGCGAGGCCCGCGACCCGGCCCGCACCATCCCCCGCGCCACCTACATCGCGGTCGGCTTCCTCGGCCTGTTCTACGCCTTCGTCGTCTGGACCGTGATCCAGGCCTTCGGCGACGACAAGGTCGTCGCGGCCGCCGCCGGCGACACCGGCGGACTCTTCTTCGCCGCCATCACCACCTACGTCGGCTCCTGGGCCGCCGACCTGATGCACGTGTTCATCGTGACCAGCATCATCGCCTCGCTGCTCGCCTTCCACAACGCGATCAACCGCTACGCCCTCGCCCTCTCCGAAGAGGGCGTCCTGCCCGCCTCCCTCGGCCGGATCCACCCCCGCCACCGCTCCCCGTACGTCGCGGGCCTCGCCCAGACCGTGCTCGGCGCGGGCGTCGTCCTCGGCTTCGCCGCCGCCGGCGCCGACCCGTACACGCAGCTGCTGCTCTGGGTGAACACCCCGGGGATGCTCGGGCTCATGGCGCTGATGCTGCTCGCCGCCCTCGCCGTCGTCCGCTACTTCCGGCGCGTCCCGCACCAGGAGGGCGCCCTGCGCACCCTCGTCGCCCCCGTCACCGCGGCCGCCCTGCTCGCCGTGGCGATCTGGCTGGTCGCCTCGAAGGTCGCGCTCTTCACCGGCGCCTCCCCGACGGTCAACACGGTCCTCGTCGCCGTCGTCCCCGCCGTCCTCCTCCTCGGGCTCCTCCTCGCGTACCGGCTGCGCCGCACGCGCCCCGAGACATACGCCCGTTTCGCCGGGGAACCGCCCACCGGCCCGGACACCGAGCCGTCGGGCACTGCGCCCACCGACCCGCACGCGGAGCCGTCCGGCACCCCGAACTCCGCCCCGACCACCGACCCGCACGCCGAAGGAGCCGACCCCTCGTGTCCGCAGCCCCCGACCTCCTCCTCGTCGACGCCCGCGTCCGTACCCCCGAGCCGAGCGGCCACACCGCGGTCGCCGTCCGCGACGGACTGATCACCGCCCTCGGCGACGCCACCGACGCCCGCGCCTGGCGCGGCCCCCGCACCGAGGTCGTCGACCTGGCCGGCGCCACCCTCACCCCCGGCCTCACCGACGCCCACAGCCACCCCGTCTGGGGCCTGGAGATGTTCACCGGCACCGACCTGTCCGCGGTCACCGACCTCGACGGACTACGGGCCGCCCTCCGTGACGCCGAACGCCGCGACGGCTGGATCATCGGCTTCGGCCTCGACCACAACGTCTTCGGCGGCCGCCCCGTCCACCGCGACCTGATCGAGGACGTCCTCGGCGGTGCCCCCGCGTACCTCCGCCTCTACGACGGACACTCGGTCCTGGCGAGCGACGCCGCGCTCAAGGCCGCCGGAATCGACGGGCCCCGAGCCTTCGCCCAGCTCTCCGAGATCGTCTGCGACGCCGGCGGACGCCCCACCGGGCATCTGGTCGAGCACGCCGCCATGGACCTGATGACCCCGGTCCTGCCCGTCCAGCCGTACGCCGAGCGTCGCGACCGGCTCGTCGGCCTGCTCACCGGCATGGCCGCCACCGGACTCACCTCCGCCCATGTCATGGACCTCGGCGGACCCGACGTACCCGGCCTCCTCACCGCCCTGGAGGAGGACGGCGAGCTGCCGCTGCGCCTCCGGCTCGCGCCCTGGTGCATGCCGGGCGTCGGCGAGGAGGAGCTGGACGAGTTCGTACGGCTCCAGGGGCGGGCCGGGCGCATGTGGGCGATCGGCGGCGTGAAGTTCTTCATGGACGGCACCGTCGAGGGCGGCACCGCCTGGCTGGAACACGCCGACTGCCACGGCCGGGGCACCGACGCCTTCTGGCCCGACCCGGCCGCGTACTCGGCCGCCGTGCGCCGTCTCCACCGCGCGGGCGTCGGCACCGCCACCCACGCCATCGGCGACGCCGCCGTGCGGCACGTCCTCGACACCGTGGAAGCCCTGGGTACGGGCGGACCCCGCCATCGCATCGAGCACATCGAGACGGTCCCCGACGACCAGCTGGGGCGGTTCGCCGCACTCGGCGTCGTCGCCTCGATGCAGCCCCCGCACACCGCGTACACCCGCGCCGACCACACCGACGAATGGTCCAGGCGGCTCGGCGAGGAGCGGGCGGCCCGCGCCTGGCGCTGCCGCGACCTGCGGGACGCCGGGGCGCATCTCGCGCTCGGCTCGGACTGGCCCATCGCCCACTACGACGCCCGGCAGGTCCTCGCCACCGCGCAGGCCCCGCGCGGCGCCGCCTCGGCCCGGCACGGGCTCACGGGCCTGATGGCCCTGGAGGGGATGACCACGCACGCCGCGGTCGCGGCGGGGGAGGAGCGGATCGCCGGCCGGATCGCCCCGGGTCACCGGGCCGATCTGACCGCCTTCGCGGTGGACCCGGTGGAGGCCCCGGCGGACGAGACGGAGAACGCCCCGATCCGCCTCACCGTCGCCGGCGGCCGGATCACCTTCCGGAGCTGACCGAGCGCTCCGTACCCGCCTTCTCGGCCGTACCCGCCTTCTCGGCCGTACCCGCCTTCTCGGCCGTATCCGTCCCGGCGGCCTTCTCGGTCGACGAGGCGGCAGCGGTCTTCTCGCCCTCGCGGTCCGTCTCCCCCTTCGGGGACGGGCCGCTCCGCGCCACCGCGCCCGGCATCGGTTCGACCAGCCTGGGCAGGCGGTGGGGGCGGGAGCCGTACCAGAAGTAGGAGACGGCGAAGCCGAAGGCGAGGCAGATCATGCCGCCGACCGCGTCCAGCCAGAAGTGGTTGGCGGTGGCGACGATGACGACCAGGGTCGCCATCGGGTAGAGCAGGCCGAGGATCTTCGCCCAGGGCGCCTTGGCCAGGAGGAAGATCGTCAGGCCGCACCAGAGGGACCAGCCGATGTGCATCGACGGCATCGCCGCGTACTGGTTCGACACGTGCTTGAGGTTGCCCGAGGCCATCGAGCCCCAGGTGTGGTGGACGAGCACCGTGTCGACGAAGTCCTGGCCGTTCATGAGCCGCGGCGGCGCGAGCGGGTACAGGTAGTAACCGACCAGGGCCACACCGGTGGTGGCGAACAGAACGGTACGGAACGCCGCGTAACGGCCCGGGTGCCATCGGTACAGCCACACGAGCACACCGATGGTCACGATGAAGTGCAGCGTCGCGTAGTAGTAGTTCATCGACACGATCAGCCAGGTCACCGAGTTCACGGCGTGGTTGACGGCGTGCTCGAAGGCCAGGCCGAGGGACTCCTCCGCCTGCCAGATCCAGTCGGCGTTCCTGAGCGCCTGGGCCTTCTGCTCCGGCACCGCGTTGCGGATGAGCGAGTACGTCCAGTAGCTCACCGCGATGAGCAGGATCTCGAACCAGATCGTGGGGCGCCTGGGCGCGCGCGCACGGAGGCGCGCGAACCTGCCGTCGTCCACGGTGGGTGACGACGGGGTCGTCCGGTTGTCCAAACTCTTCACGGTCGTTTCACCCATAGGGAGAGAGTCTGCCAGATCCCTGCCCCCCGACCGATCATCCCTCCGACGGGTTCGGGGCGCACCCGGTCCACCTCAGGAACGAGGTCGCACGGAGGGTGCCGTAGGGGCGGGCGCGGGCAGGAGGGGGGTTCGGGTGCGAGGTCAGGCGCGTGCGGCGGGCGGGGCCGAGGCCGTCGACCCGCGGACGACCAGCTCGGGCATGAAGACGAACTCGGAGTGCGGGGCGGGTGTGCCTCCGACCTCTTCGAGGAGCGCGCGGACCGCGGCCTGTCCCATCGCCTGCACGGGCTGCCGAATGGTGGTCAGCGGCGGATCGGTGAACGCTATGAGGGGAGAGTCGTCGAAACCGACGACGGAGACGTCCCTGGGGACGTCCAGCCCCTGCTGCCGTGCTGCCCGGATCGCGCCGAGCGCCATCATGTCGCTCGCGCAGACCACCGCCGTGCAGCCGCGGGAGATCAGCGGCCCGGCGGCGGCCTGGCCGCCCTCCAGGGTGTAGAGGGAGTGCTGGATCAGCTCCTCGGACTCCTCGAAGCCGAGGCCGAGCCGTTCCTGCATGCCCTGCTGGAAGCCCTCTATCTTGCGGAGCACCGGCACGAACCGCTTCGGTCCGACGGCGAGCCCGATCCTGGTGTGCCCGAGCGCGGCCAGGTGCGTCACCGCCAGCCGCATCGCGGCCCGGTCGTCGGGGGAGACGAAGGGCGCCTGCACCTTGGGGGAGAAGCCGTTGAGGAGGACGTACGGGACACCCTTGCCGCGCAGCTGGTCGTAGCGCGTCATGTCGGCGGTGGTGTCGGCGTGCAGTCCGGAGACGAAGATGATGCCGGCGACGCCCCGCTCGACCAGCATGTCGGTGAGCTCGTCCTCGGTGGACCCGCCGGGGGTCTGGGTGGCGAGCACCGGGGTGTATCCCTGCCGGGTCAGGGCCTGCCCGATGACCTGCGCGAGCGCGGGGAAGATCGGGTTGTCCAGTTCGGGGGTGATGAGGCCGACGAGCCCCGCGCTGCGCTGGCGCAGTCGTACGGGTCGCTCGTAGCCGAGCACGTCGAGCGCGGCGAGGACGGATTCACGGGTGGCCCCGGCCACACCGGGCTTGCCGTTGAGCACGCGGCTGACTGTGGCCTCACTGACCCCCGCCTGGGCTGCGATGTCGGAGAGCCGCGCGGTCATGGGGATGGACTGTACCGGTCACGGGGCGTATTGCCCACCGCACGGGTCAGGTACGGGTGATGCAAGCCACTCCGCAAGGTCTTGCAGGTTTTGCGGGGCGCGCGTGGTGTGTTCAGGGCGTGCGCGCGGGGCCGTGCGGCGCGCGAGGGGCGTGTGTCAGCTGCTGTCAAGCGATTCAACGGCAACCTTCGGGACACGCGGATGTAACGATCCCCGGTCCTTGCAGAAAGTTCTCGCAAGGTCTTTCGGCTCGTTTTCATCCCTGTTACGTTCCTGGCAACCCGGAGCGCCGCGAGGGAGCGGTCGCATGAGGAAGGTTCCAGCCCCTCGTCCCCCCGGGATCAGTTGAAGGAGTTCACATGCGGCGTGGCATAGCGGCCACCGCGCTGGTCGCGGCCCTGGGCGTGACCCTGGCGGCGTGCGGGAGTGACAGCGGTTCGGGCGGCGGCGGCTCGAAGGGCTCGGGCGAGCTCTCCGGCACCGTGACCTGGTGGGACACCTCCACGGTCGGTTCCGAGGACAAGGTCTTCAAGAAGGTCGCAGAGGACTTCAAGAAGAAGCACCCGAAGGTCACCGTCAAGTACGTGAACGTGCCGTTCGGTGAGGCGCAGAACAAGTTCAAGAACGCCGCGCAGTCCGGCTCCGGCGCCCCCGACGTCATCCGCTCGGAGGTCGCCTGGACCCCCGAGTTCGCCGACCTCGGCTACCTGGCCCCGCTCGACGGCACCTCGGCCCTCAAGGACGCGGACGACTTCCTGGAGCAGGCTGCCGCCTCCACGAAGTACAAGGGCAAGACCTACGCCGTCCCGCAGGTCATCGACTCCATGGGCATCTTCTACAACAAGAAGATCTTCAAGGAGGCCGGCGTCGAGGTCCCCAAGACCATCGACGAGCTCAAGACCGTCTCCGCCAAGATCAAGAAGAAGACCGGCAACCCCGGCCTCTACCTGCGCGGCGACGACGCCTACTGGTTCCTCTCCTTCCTCTACGGCGAGGGCGGCGACCTCGTCGACGCGGAGAACAAGCAGATCACCGTCGACAACCCGGCCGGCGTGAAGGGCTTCAAGGTCGTCAAGGACCTGGTCGACTCCGGTGCCGCCAAGACCGACGCCACCGACGGCTGGAACAACATGCAGACCGCCTTCAAGGAAGGCAAGGTCGCGATGATGATCAACGGCCCGTGGGCCGTCGCCGACACCTACGCCGGCAAGGAGTTCACCGACAAGGCGAACCTGGGCATCGCCCCGGTCCCCGCCGGTTCGGCCGGCCAGGGCGCCCCGCAGGGCGGTCACAACCTCGCCGTCTACGCGGGCTCCAAGAACCTCGACGCGTCCTACGCCTTCGCCGAGTACATGACCTCGGTCGAGACCCAGGCGACGGTCGCCAAGGAGCTCAGCCTGCTCCCGACCCGTGAGTCCGTCTACATCAAGCCGGACGTCGCGACCAACGAGATGATCGGCTTCTTCAAGCCGGTCGTCGACAAGGCCGTCGAGCGCCCCTGGATCCCGGAGACCGGCAGCCTCTTCGCGCCGCTCGTCACCGAGTACACCAAGGTCCTCACCGGCCAGACCACCCCGGACGCGGGAGCGAAGGCGACGGGCGACGCCTACCGCAAGCTCCTGAAGGACTGGAAGTAACAGGAAGGCAGGCCGGCTGATGGCTGTGGACACCCCCAGCCAGTCGGTGGTGAAGGCCGCGGGCGACAGCGTCGCACGCGGCCGGAGCCGCGGAACTGGCAAGCGCAGGAGCGTCAGGAAGCGCTCCCTCGCCACCCACTGGTACGCCTGGGCGATGATCGCCCCGGTGACGATCGTGATCGCTGTGATCATCGGCTATCCGCTGGTCCGCGGTATCTACCTGTCGCTGACCGACGCCAATGAGCGGAACGTCGCGCGGTCGATCGGCGTCAACGAGATCCCGGCCACCTACGAGTTCGTCGGCCTGGACAACTACGCCGACGCGCTCACCGGCGGCCAGTTCCTCTCCACCCTCGGCTGGACGCTGCTGTGGACGGTGTCCTGCGTCTCGGTCACCTTCGCGCTCGGCCTCACCCTCGCCAACGTCCTCAACCGCAGGATCGCCGGCCGCTCCTTCTACCGGCTGCTGCTGATCCTGCCCTGGGCCGTGCCCGGCTTCGTCTCCGTCTTCGCCTGGCGCTTCCTCTACAACCAGGACAACGGTCTCCTCAACAAGATCCTCGCGGGCGGCGGCATCGACGCCGTGCCGTGGCTGAACGACCCCACCTGGGCCAAGTTCTCGGTCATCCTCGTCAACGTCTGGCTCGGCGTGCCGTTCATGATGGTCGCCCTCCTCGGCGGGCTCCAGTCCATCCCCGGCGAGCTGTACGAGGCCGCCGAGATGGACGGCGCCAACGCCTGGCAGCGCTTCCGCCACATCACCATGCCCGGCCTGAGCTCGGTGTCGACGACGGTGGTCCTGCTCTCCACCATCTGGACCTTCAACATGTTCCCGGTGATCTTCCTGCTCACCCGGGGCGGGCCCGGCGAGGCCACCCAGATCCTCGTCACCCAGGCGTACAAGTTCTCCTTCGAGGTCAGTCCGCGCGACTTCGCCCAGTCCTCCACCTGGGGCGTGCTCATCCTGGTCCTCCTGATGCTCTTCGCCGCGGTCTACCGGCGAGTCCTCCGCAAGCAGGGAGAAGTCTGGTGACGACCACGACCCCCACCCCCCAGGCCGTCGTCAACGCGCCGCTCCGCGGCCGCCGTTCGCCGCTCGCCTCGGTCGCCCTGCACGTCACCCTGATCGTGGCGTCCGTGATCGCCGTCTTCCCCGTGCTGTGGGTCCTGCTGACCTCGCTCAAGCCGGCCAAGTACGCGATCACCACGGACTTCTTCAAGGAGACGACGCTCGAGAACTACACGAACCTGCTGAACGACACCCCGTTCCTCACCTGGTTCGCCAACTCGCTGCTCGTCGCCGGTCTCACCACCGTCATCGGCGTCTTCATCTCCGCCACCACGGGCTACGCCGTCAGCCGCTTCCGCTTCCCCGGCAAGCGCGGCCTGATGTGGACGCTGCTCATCACCCAGATGTTCCCGGTCGCCGTCCTGATCGTGCCGATCTACAACATCATGGCGTCGATGGGCCTGCTCAACCAGCCGGTCGGCCTGGTCATCACGTACCTGACCATCGCCGTCCCGTTCTGCGCGTGGATGATGAAGGGCTTCTTCGACACCATCCCGCGCGAGATCGACGAGTCCGGATACGTCGACGGCCTCACCCCGTTCGGCACCTTCTGGCGGCTGATCCTGCCGCTCGCCAAGCCGGGCATCGCGGTCACCGCGTTCTACTCGTTCATCACCGCCTGGGGTGAGGTCGCCTACGCCTCCGCCTTCATGGTCGGCGACGAGAACCTCACGCTCGCCGGCGGACTCCAGAAGTTCGTCAACCAGTACGGCGCCCAGTGGGGTCCGATGGCCGCGGCCTCCGTGCTCATCGCCATCCCCGCGGCCCTGGTGTTCCTGTTCGCCCAGCGCCACCTCGTCACCGGCATGTCCGCCGGTGCCGTCAAGGGCTGACGGCCCTGAGCCCGCCCTCTGTACGCACCTCTGTACGCACCTCCTTACCTCCCAGGGAAGACATGACCCAGCATCTCGCCACCCCGGCCGACGCCCCGACCACCGGCACGCACACGGGCTGGTGGAGAGACGCGGTGATCTACCAGGTCTACCCGCGCAGCTTCGCCGACGGCAACGGCGACGGCATGGGCGACCTGGAGGGAATCCGCAGCCGGCTGCCGTACCTCAAGGAGCTCGGCGTCGACGCCGTCTGGCTCTCCCCGTTCTACGCCTCGCCGCAGGCCGACGCCGGCTACGACGTCGCCGACTACCGGGCCATCGACCCCATGTTCGGCTCGCTCCTCGACGCCGACGCCGTGATCCGCGACGCCCACGCCCTGGGCCTGCGCATCATCGTCGACCTGGTCCCCAACCACTCCTCCGACCAGCACGAGTGGTTCCAGCGCGCGCTGCGCGAGGGCCCCTCGTCGGTGCTGCGCGAGCGGTACCACTTCCGCCCCGGCAAGGGCGAGGACGGCGAGCTGCCGCCCAACGACTGGGAGTCCATCTTCGGCGGCCCCGCCTGGACCCGTACGGAGAACCCGGACGGCACCCCCGGCGACTGGTACCTCCACCTCTTCGCCCCGGAGCAGCCCGACTTCAACTGGGAGCACCCGGCCGTCCGCGACGAGTTCCGCTCGATCCTGCGCTTCTGGCTCGACATGGGCGTCGACGGCTTCCGCGTCGACGTCGCCCACGGCCTCGTCAAGGCCGAGGGCCTGCCCGACCTCGGCGCCCACGACCAGCTGAAGCTGCTCGGCAACGACGTCATGCCCTTCTTCGACCAGGACGGCGTCCACGAGATCTACCGCTCCTGGCGGAAGGTCCTCTCCGAGTACGACGGCGAGCGTGTCCTCGTCGCCGAGGCCTGGACCCCGACCGTCGACCGCACCGCGAACTACGTGCGCCCCGACGAGATGCACCAGGCCTTCAACTTCCAGTACCTGGGCACCCACTGGGACGCCGCCGAGCTGCGCCGCGTCATCGACGACTCGCTGCAGGCGATGCGCCCGGTCGGCGCCCCCACCACCTGGGTGCTGTCCAACCACGACGTCACCCGGCACGCCACCCGCTTCGCCAACCCGGCGGGCCTCGGCACCCAGCTCCGCGAGCCCGGCGACCGGGAGCTCGGCCTGCGCCGGGCCCGCGCCGCGACCCTGCTGATGCTGGCGCTGCCCGGATCGGCGTACGTCTACCAGGGCGAGGAGCTCGGCCTGCCCGACGTCACCGACCTGCCCGACGAGGTCCGTCAGGACCCGTCGTTCTGGCGGGCGTCCGGCCAGGACGGCTTCCGCGACGGCTGCCGGGTCCCGATCCCGTGGACCGTCGAGGGCAGCTCGTACGGCTTCGGCGCCGGCGGCTCCTGGCTGCCGCAGCCCACCGCCTGGGGCGGCCTGAGCGTCGAGGCGCAGACCGGCGACCCCGGCTCCACCCTGGAGCTGTACCGCAGCGCCCTCGCCGTGCGGCGGGCGCAGCCCGGACTCGGTGCGGGCGAGGCCGTCGAGTGGCTGGAGGCACCCGAGGGTGTGCTCTCCTTCCGCCGTGACGGCTTCGCCTGCATCGCCAACACCACCGGCCGGGCCATCTCCGTCCCGCTGCCCGGCCGGTTCCTTCTCTCCAACGAGGAGATCTCGATCGTCGACGATGAGGCGATCCTGCCCGCCGACTCGACCGCCTGGTGGGCGGTGTGACGATCCCCCTGCCGGGGGGGGGGGGGGGGGGGGGGGGGGGGGGGGGGGGGGGAGGGGGGAGGGGGGGGGGGGGGGGGGGGGGAAGGGGGGGGGGGGTTT
>NZ_JBVHZJ010000049.1:36113-63640 GCF_055574655.1 Streptomyces sp. NPDC029956
AAGAAGGGGGCTCGGTGTTCCGAGGCGCCACCCTCCTCCCCCCCCCCTCCTCTCTGTTTGTGGCTTTCCCCCCCCCCCCCCCCCCTCCCCCCCCCCCCCCCCCCCCCCCCCCGCCTCGCGGACATCGCGGCCCAGTCCGGGGTCAGCGAGGCCACCGTCAGCCGCGTCCTCAACGGCAAGGCGGGGGTGGCCGGCGCGACCCGGCACAAGGTGCTCGCGGCGCTCGACGTGCTCGGCTACGAGCGTCCCGTACGGCTGAAACGCCGCAGCGCGGGGCTCGTCGGGCTCGTCGTGCCCGAGCTGACCAACCCGATCTTCCCGGCGTTCGCGCAGGTCGTCGAGCAGGTCCTCGCCGGGCACGGCTACACCCCGGTGCTCTGCACCCAGATGCCCGGCGGCGCGACCGAGGACGAGCTCGTCGAGCAGCTCGTGGAGCGCGGGGTGGCCGGCATCGTCTTCCTCTCCGGGCTGCACGCGGACGCCTCCGCCGACCCGGCCCGCTACGCCCGGCTGACCGCCCGGGGCGTGCCGTACGTCCTCATCAACGGCTACAACGAGCACATCGACGCCAACTTCGTCTCCCCGGACGACCGGGCCGCGGCCCGCATGGCCGTTCGGCACCTGGTCGAGCTGGGGCACGAGCGCATCGGTCTCGCCATCGGCCCCACCCGCTACGTGCCCTCGCGCCGCAAGGCCGAGGGCTTCACCGCCGAGCTGTACGAACTCCTCGGTGTCGAACGCGCCGACGCGGAACGGTTCATCAGACCCACGCTCTTCGGTGTCGAGGGCGGCCATGCGGCCGCCGACATCCTGCTCGGCGAGGGCTGCACCGGCATCGTCTGCGGCTCCGACCTGATGGCGCTCGGCGTGATCCGCGCGGTTCGCGCCCGGGGCCTCGACGTGCCCGGGGACGTCTCCGTCGTCGGCTTCGACGACTCGCCCCTGATCGCCTTCACCAGCCCTCCGCTGTCCACCGTGCGCCAGCCCGTCCAGGCCATGGCGACGGCGGCCGTGGGAGCGCTCCTGGAGGAGATCGAGGGGAATCCCGTGCAGCGCACGGAGTTCGTCTTCCAGCCGGAGCTGGTGGTCCGCGGCTCCACGGCGCAGCCGCCGGCCCGCGCCGCGCTGCCGCAAGTCCTTGCGTAACAACTTGCGTTGCGGTGTCCGGAGGGTTGACCGGGCGTCGGGGCACTCGTACGGTCACGGCTGAAAACAGTTGCTGAAGCTTTCGGCAACTTCTTGCGACAGTGAAGTCAGCAGGAGGAATCATGGCCAGAAGAACCGTGGCCGCTGCACTCGCCCTCGTGGCGGGAGCTGCCGCTGTGGCCGTCACGGGAAACGCCCCGGCGCAGGCCTCCCCGCCCGGCGAGAAGGACGTCACCGCGGTGATGTTCGAGTGGAACTTCGCCTCGATCGCCCGGGAGTGCACCGATCGCCTGGGCCCCGCCGGATACGGATACGTCCAGGTCTCCCCGCCCCAGGAACACCTCCAGGGCGGCCAGTGGTGGACCTCGTACCAGCCCGTGAGCTACAAGATCGCCGGACGCCTCGGTGACCGCACCGCCTTCAAGAACATGATCGACACCTGCCACGCGGCCGGTGTCAAGGTCGTCGCCGACTCCGTCATCAACCACATGGCGAACGGCTCCGGCACGGGAACGGGCGGGACCCCGTTCTCCAAGTACGACTACCCGGGCCTCTACTCCGGCGCCGACATGGACGACTGCCGCTCCTCGATCTCCAACTACCAGGACCGCGGCAACGTCCAGAACTGCGAACTGGTCCAGCTCCCCGACCTCGACACCGGCGAGGACTACGTCCGCGGGAAGATAGCCGGATACCTCAACGACCTGCTCTCCCTCGGCGTCGACGGCCTCCGCATCGACGCCGCCAAGCACATGCCGGCCGCCGACCTCGCCAATATCAAGTCGCGGCTCACCAACCCCGGCGTGTACTGGAAGCAGGAGGCCATCTACGGCGGCGGAGAGGCCGTCTCCCCGAGCGAGTACCTCGGCACCGGAGACGTCCAGGAGTTCCGCTACGCCCGCGACCTCAAGCGCGTCCTCCAGAACGAGAAGCTCGCCAACCTCAAGAACTTCGGCGAGGCCTGGGGCTACATGCCCTCCGGCCAGGCCGGCGTCTTCGTCGACAACCACGACACCGAGCGCGGCGGCGACACCCTCTCCTACAAGGACGGCGCGAACTACACCCTCGCCTCCGTCTTCGCGCTCGCCTGGCCCTACGGCGCCCCCGACGTCCACTCCGGCTACGAGTGGACCGACAAGGATGCCGGACCGCCCAACGGCGGCCAGGTCAACGCCTGTTACGCCGACGGCTGGAAGTGTCAGCACGCCTGGCGCGAGATCTCCTCCATGGTCGCCTTCCGCAACACCGCGCGCGGCCAGGCCGTCACCGGCTGGTGGGACAACGGCAACAACGCGATCGCGTTCGGCCGCGGCTCCAAGGCGTACGTGGCCATCAACCACGAGTCCTCGGCGCTCACCCGCACCTTCCAGACCTCGCTGCCCGCCGGCTCCTACTGCGACGTCCAGTCGAACACCGCCGTGACGGTGAACTCGTCCGGCCAGTTCACGGCCACCCTCGGCGCCAACACCGCCCTGGCCCTGCACGTGAACGCGATGAACTGCGGCGGCGGTACGACCACGCCGCCGACGACCCCGCCCGCCACCCCGGGCGCCTCCTTCAACGCCACCGCCACCACCGTGGTCGGCCAGAACATCTACGTCACCGGCAACCGCGCCGAGCTCGGCAACTGGTCCCCGGCCGCCGCCCTCAAGCTCGACCCGGCCACGTACCCCGTCTGGAAGCTGACCGTCGGCCTGCCCGCCGGAACGGCCTTCGAGTACAAGTACATCCGCAAGGACGCCGCCGGAAACGTCACCTGGGAGTCCGGTGCCAACCGCATCGCGACCGTCCCCGCCTCGGGCCTGCTCGTCCTGAACGACACGTTCCGCAGCTGACCTTCCCTCCTCTCCAGGGCCGCCCCCACCCGGGGCGGCCCTCCCACCCGTACCCCCGTCCCTCCTCCAGGGAGCACCCCCGTGACACGCAAGAGAACGGCCGTCGCACTGGCCGCCGCCCTGTGCGCCGCCCTCGTGCCGGCCGTCCCCGCCGCCGCCGCGCCCAGGCCCCCGGCCCCGCCCTCCGACCGGACGCTCGCGGCCGAGCCCGCCCGCCAGGACCTCACCCGCGAGCAGTTCTACTTCGTCCTGCCCGACCGCTTCGCCAACGGCGAAACCTCCAACGACCGGGGCGGCCTCACCGGCAGCCGGACCCAGACCGGCTTCGACCCGACCGACAAGGGCTTCTACCAGGGCGGCGACCTCAAGGGCCTCACGGAGCGGCTCGACTACATCAAGGGCCTGGGCACCACCGCCATCTGGATGGCGCCGATCTTCAAGAACCGGCCCGTGCAGGGGGAGGGCAAGGACGCCTCCGCCGGCTACCACGGCTACTGGATCACCGACTTCACCCAGGTCGACCCGCACTTCGGGACGAACGAGGACCTGGAGAAACTGATCGCGGCCGCCCACCGCAAGGGCATGAAGGTCTTCTTCGACGTCATCACCAACCACACCGCCGACACCGTCGACTACGCCGAGCAGAAGTACGGCTACCGCCCCAAGGGCGCCTACCCGTACCTCGACAAGGACGGCCGCCCCTTCGACGACCGGGACGTCCTCGGCAAGGTCGACGCCGGTTCGTTCCCGTACACCCCCGTGGCCTCCACGGAGAAGGCGGACACCAAGGTCCCCGCCTGGCTCAACGACCCCACGATGTACCACAACCGGGGCGACTCCACCTGGGTCGGCGAGTCCGCCGAGTACGGTGACTTCGTCGGCCTCGACGACCTGTGGACCGAACGTCCCGAGGTCGTCGACGGCATGCGGAAGATCTACGAGAAGTGGGTCCGCGACTTCAAGATCGACGGATTCCGCATCGACACCGTCAAGCACGTCGACCTCGACTTCTGGACCCAGTGGGCCACCGCCCTCGACGCCTACGCCAAGAAGCAGGGCCGCGAGGACTTCTTCATGTTCGGCGAGGTCTACTCCGCCGACACCACCGTCACCTCCCCGTACGTCACCCGGGGCCGGCTCGACGCCACCCTCGACTTCCCCTTCCAGGACGCCGCCCGCGCCTTCGCCTCCCAGGGCGCCGGAGCCGACCGCCTCGCCAAGGTCTTCGCCGAGGACTACCGGTACACCACCGACAAGGCCAACGCCTACGAGCAGGTGACCTTCCTCGGCAACCACGACATGGGCCGCATCGGCACCTTCCTGAAGCAGGACAACCCGAACGCCTCCGACACCGAACTCGTCCGCCGGGCCACCCTCGCCAACGAGCTGATGTTCCTGTCCCGCGGCAACCCGGTCGTCTACTACGGCGACGAGCAGGGCTTCACCGGCCCCGGCGGCGACAAGGACGCCCGCCAGACCCTCTTCGCCTCGAAGACCGCCGACTACCTCGACGACGACCAGCTGGGCACCGACCGCACCCACGCCACCGACGCGTACGACCCCACGCACCCGGTGTACAAGTCCGTCGCCGCCCTGTCGAAGCTGACCCGCGACAACCCGGCCCTCCGCGACGGCGTCCAGCAGGAACGGTACGCCGAGGGCTCCGTCTACGCCTTCTCCCGTACGGACACGAAGACGCGCACCGAGTACCTCGTCGCCACCAACAGCGCCACCACCGACAAGACGGTCACCGTGCCCGTCGGCTCGGCGAACTTCCGCGCCCTGTACGGAGGCCAGGGCGCCGTGGCCGCGACGAACGGCAAGGTCACCGTCACCGTCCCCGCCCTCTCCTCCCTGGTCCTCAAGGCCGACAAGCCGCTCCCGGCCCCCGCCGTGAAGCCGTCCGTCAGCCTCAGGGCACCCGCCGCCGGAGCCACCGGCACCGTCGAGCTCAGCGCCGACGTCAGCGGCGGCGGCCTCAACCGCGTCGTCTTCGCCGCCCAGACCGGCAACGGCCGCTGGCAGACCCTCGGCACCGCCGACCACGCCCCCTACAAGGTCACCCAGCACGTCACCGCCCCCGCCGGCACCCCCCTGCGCTACAAGGCCGTCGTCGTCGACAGCACCGGCCGCACCGCGAGCGCCACCGCCGCGAGCACCGCGGGACAGGCCCCCGCGCCCGAGAAGCCCGTCGCCGTCGAGCGCGCCCACGCCGTCGTCCACTACAAGCGCGAGGACGGCGACTACGACGGCTGGACCCTGAAGGGCGCCGGCCAGGAAGCCGCCTTCACCGGCCGCGACGCCCACGGCGCCTTCGCCTGGGTCAAGGTCCCCGAAGGCGCGTCCACCGTCGCGTACACCGTCGAGAAGAACGGCACCGCCGACGGCCCGCAGCGCAGCGTCGACCTCGGCCGCACCGGCGAGGTCTGGATCACCCAGGGCCAGGACGGCCAGGCCGACACGAACCCGGCCCCCGCCACCCCGGACAAGACCAAGGCCGTCCTCCACTACCAGCGCGCCGACGGCGACTACGACGGCTGGGGCCTCCACACCTGGACCGGCGCCGCCCAGCCCACCGACTGGTCCAAGCCGCTCATGCCGGTCCGCTTCGACGCCTACGGCGCCGTCTACGAGGTCCCGCTCACCGAGGGCGCCGGCTCCCTCTCGTACATCCTCCACAAGGGCGACGAGAAGGACCTGCCCACCGACCAGTCCCTCGACCTGGCGAGCCTCGGCCACGAGGTCTGGATGCTCTCCGGACAGCCCAAGTACCTGCTGCCGACCGTCGGCGGCGCCCCGAACCTCGACCTCGGCAAGGCCGAGGCCCAGTGGATCGACCGGAACACCGTCGTCTGGAAGGTCAAGGCCACCGAGGCCACCAGCCAGCAGCTCGTGTACGCCGAGAACGGCGGGATCACCGTCACCGACGGCGCCCTGAACACCGAGGGCCAGTGGCTCCGGCTCAACCAGACCGCCCTCACCGACGCCCAGAAGGCGAAGTACCCGCACCTCACGGGGTACCCGGCCTTCACCGTCGACCCCCGCGACACCGACCGCGTCCGCGACTCCCTGCGCGGACAGCTCGTCGCCACCCAGCGCGCCGCCAACGGCGCCCTGCTCGCCGCCACCGGCGTCCAGACCGCCGGCATCCTCGACGACCTGTACGCGAAGAAGGCCACCGGCGCCGCTCTCGGCCCCGTCTTCCGCGGCGGCAAGGTCGGCCTCTCCGTCTGGGCCCCCACCGCCCGGTCCGTGGCCCTCGAACTCGACGGCCGGACCGTGCCCATGCGGCGCGACGACACCTCCGGCGTCTGGTCCGTCACCGGCCCCAAGTCCTGGACGGGCAAGCCGTACCGCTACGTGGTGAAGGTCTGGGCCCCCACCGTCCAGAAGGTCGTCACCAACAAGGTCACCGACCCCTACTCCACCGCCCTCACCACCGACTCCGCCCGCAGCCTCGCCGTCGACCTCACCGACCCGAAGCTCGCCCCGGCCGGCTGGCGCGGCCTCGACAAGCCGGCCGCCGTACCGCTGCGCGACGCCCAGATCCAGGAACTCCACATCCGTGACTTCTCCGTCGCGGACCCGACGGCGAAGGCCGACCACCGGGGCACCTACCTCGCCTTCACGGACAGGAACAGCAAGGGCTCGAAGCACCTGCGCGACCTCGCCGCCTCCGGCACCTCCTACGTCCACCTCCTCCCGGCCTTCGACATCGGCACCATCCCCGAGGAGAAGTCCGACCGGACCGATCCCGCCTGCGACCTGAAGATCTACGCCCCCGACTCCGAGGAGCAGCAGGCCTGCGTCGCCGCCGCCGCGGCCAAGGACGCCTACAACTGGGGCTACGACCCCCTGCACTACACGGTCCCCGAGGGCTCCTACAGCACCGACCCCGAAGGCACCCGCCGCACGGTCGAGTTCCGGCAGATGGTCCAGGCCCTCAACGGCAACGGCCTGCGCACCGTCATGGACGTCGTCTACAACCACACCGTCGCCGCCGGACAGTCCGACAAGTCCGTCCTCGACAAGATCGTCCCCGGCTACTACCAGCGCCTCCAGGCCGACGGCACCGTCGCCACCTCCACCTGCTGCGCCAACACCGCACCCGAGAACGCGATGATGGGCAAGCTCGTCGTCGACTCCATCGTCACCTGGGCCAAGGACTACAAGGTCGACGGCTTCCGCTTCGACCTCATGGGCCACCACCCCAAGGACAACATCCTCGCCGTGCGCAAGGCCCTGGACGAGCTCACCCTCGCCAAGGACGGCGTCGACGGCAAGGCGATCATCCTCTACGGCGAGGGCTGGAACTTCGGCGAGATCGCCGACGACGCCCGCTTCGTCCAGGCCACCCAGAAGAACATGGCCGGCACCGGCATCGCCACCTTCTCCGACCGCGCCCGCGACGCCGTCCGCGGCGGCGGCCCCTTCGACGAGGACCCCGGAGTCCAGGGCTTCGCCTCGGGCCTCTTCACCGACCCCAACACCTCCACCGCCAACGGCACCCCGGAGCAGCAGAAGGCCCGGCTCCTCCACTACCAGGACCTCATCAAGGTCGGCCTGACCGGCAACCTCGCCGACTACTCCTTCACCGACACCTCCGGCCGTACCGTCAAGGGCAGCCAGGTCGACTACAACGGCGCACCCGCCGGATACGCCGCCGCCCCCGGCGACGCCCTCGCCTACGCCGACGCCCACGACAACGAGGCCCTGTACGACGCGCTCGCCTTCAAGCTCCCGGCGGGCACGCCGGCCGCCGACCGGGCCCGTATGCAGGTCCTCGCCATGGCCACCGCGACCCTCTCGCAGGGCCCGGCGCTCTCCCAGGCGGGCTCGGACCTGCTGCGCTCCAAGTCCCTCGACCGCAACTCCTACGACAGCGGCGACTGGTTCAACGCGATCCACTGGGACTGCGGCGACGGCAACGGCTTCGGCCGCGGCCTCCCGCCGGCCCCCGACAACAAGGCCAAGTGGGGCTACGGCAAGCCGCTCCTGGTGAACCCGGCCCTGAACGTCGGCTGCGAGCAGATCGACGGCGCCTCCGCCGCGTACCGCGACCTCCAGAAGATCCGTACCACCGAGCCGGCCTTCTCCCTCGCGACCTCGGGCCAGGTGCAGGACGCCCTGTCCTTCCCGCTCTCGGGCCGCGAGGAGACCCCGGGCGTGATCACGATGCGCCTGGGCGACCTGGTGGTGGTCTTCAACGCGAGCACACGGCAGCAGACGCAGCGCGTCTCCGGCCTGGCCGGGACGCCGTACGCCCTGCACCCGGTGCAGGCGAACGGCTCCGACACGGTCGTGAAGACGTCGTCCTACGAGCCGGGTTCGGGCACCTTCACGGTCCCGGCGCGGACGGTGGCTGTCTTCACGACGAAGTGACGCCCCCACCCGGGGTGAGCGACCGCTCCATCAGGGTCACCCCGTAGCGCGTGCCGTCGGCGGCGAGCTTTCCCGGCTCCTCGCCGACGGCGCGGTACCCCGCGGCCTCGTAGTACGTACGCAGCCGCGGGTTGTTCGACAGACAGTCCAGCCGGGCCACCGACCGCCCACCGGCCGCCACGCGGCCCTCGGCGTGCGCGAGCAGCGCCCGCCCTGCCCCGGCGGGCGCGGCCGCCCGGTCCGTCATCAGCCGGTGGACGTACCCGGCGACCGGCGGCTGCGGGCCCCAGGCCTGCTCGTCCTCCCACCACAGCTCGTACGCGCCGACGGCACGACCGTCGTGGGACGCCAGCCACACCTCGCCGGAGGCGACGCGCTCACGGAAGTGACCGGCACCCTTGCCACCGGGCTTCCACTGGTCGATCCCGTTCCGCAGCATCCACCGGGCCGCGCCGTCGTACATCCCCGCCAGCAGGTCCGCGTCGCGGGCGTCCGCCTGCCGGAAGGTCACTTGTGCCGTCATGGCGATCACCGTAAAGGTATGGCCAGACATCCGACAGCCGTATCCCTCTGGCCGGGAGTGCCCCATGCCGCAGATCACCGTCGACCACTCCGCGCCCCTCGACCGGCGCGGCTTCGCGCTCGCCCTGCACCCGCTCGTCGTGAAGACGGTCGACACGTCCCTCGACGCCTGCAAGACCCGGTTCCGCGAGGTCGACGAGACGGTCGTCGGCGACGGTGCGACCGAGGACGCCCTCGTCCACGTCGAGATCGCGCTGCTCCCGGGCCGTACGGACGAGCTCAAGGGGCGCCTCGCGGAGGCGGTCCTCGCCCTCCTCCCGGAGTACCTCAAGGCGCCCGACGGGGTCCGCCTCTCGGCCGAGGTCCGCGACCTGGAGGCGTCCTACCGCAAGCGCTGATCGGGTACGGAGGGCGCCTCGGGCGTGGCCGAGGGCACCAGTGCGACGAGCCGGGCCACCAGCTCCCCGAAGGGGCCGTCGGCCGGCTCGTCCGCGAGGATGCCGACCAGGATCGCCGCCATGTCCGCGTCGTACGCGGCACTCACCGCGGCGAGCGCCCCGAAGTCGTGCACGAGCTGCAACTCCAGCTCGGCGCGCGGGACCCGGCGGCCGTCCAGCCAGATCAGCGCTGTCGACTCGGCGAGCGACACCCAGGAACGCACGACCAACTCGAGCCTGGCCGAGGGCTTCTCGACCTGGAGATGGGCGAGGATCTGCACGTAGGCGGCGTGCCGCACCTCGTCGATCATCGCGTTCGTCGTGGAGGAACCCACCGCGGGCCCGCCGCGCATCAGCGCCGCGAACCCCGGCCCGTGGTCGTCGACGAAGTCGAAGAACCGGCCCATCACCCGCAACAGCCGGGCCCCCAGCGGCCCCTGCGGAGGCTCCACGAACCGGGCCGCCAACTCGTCGGCCGCGCGCCGGAGCGCCGCCTCGTAGAGGCTCTGCTTGCCGGGGAAGTAGTGGTAGACCAGCGGCCGAGAGATCCCCGCGGCCGCGGCGATCTCGTCGATGGACACCTCGTCGGGAGAGCGGTGGCTGAAGAGTTCGAGGGCCACCCCGATCAACTGCTGCTTGCGCTCCTCGACGCCCATCCTGCGGCGTACACCGGTCGTCATACGAACAGCCTAACGTCGTCCGATACGCTCCTGCCCCATGAGCGCTTCCGACCAGGACACCCCGGCCGTCAAGGCCATCGAGGCCCCGGAGGCCCCCGAGGCCGAAGAGGCCGACGCCGTACGCGAGGAGCCCGCCGCCGAGGCTCCGAAGACGGCCGCGGCGGACGCTGACGGCGCCGACGAGGACGGCGCCGACGCCGACGAACTCGACGATGACGATGACGAGGGCGAGGACGACGCCGACGAACTCGACGACGAGGACGACGCCGACGAACTCGACGACGAGGACGACGCCGACGAACTCGACGACGAGGACGACGCCGACGAACTCGACGACGAGGACGACCCCGCCGCCGTCGACGGCCTCACGCCCAAGCAGGCGCGGCGCATCCGCGTCGCCGTCGCCTCCGTGCTGCTCGTCACGATGGCCGTCGTCCTGGTGGTCCGTCTCGCGAGCCGGACGTCCGTCCTGGTCGTCGGGGTGTACGGACTCGCGATGATCCTCTGCGGGATCGTGATCGAACTCTCCCGCAACGGCCGTACGCGGCTCGGCACCTGGCTCCTGGTGGGAGGCCTCCTCGCCGCGCTGGCCCTCGACTGGCTGGTCCTGCCGTGACCCCTGCTAGAGGTCGAGGACGAGCCGCTCTCCCGCGCAGCGCGAGACGCAGATCAGCATCGAGTCGTCCCGCTCGGCGTCGGTGAGCAGCTCGTCCCGGTGGTCGATCTCGCCCTCGACGACCCGCTGTCGGCAGGTTCCGCAGAAGCCCTGCCCGCAGGAGTACATGAGGCCGGGGACCTCCTCGCGGACCGCCGCGAGCACCGACTGGTCCGCCGCCACCCGCACCGTACGTCCGGAGCGGCGCAGCTCGACCTCGAAGGCCGTGCCGCCGGTCGTCGCGGCGGCCGAGAAACGTTCGAGGCGAGGGGTCCGGCCTTCCGGCATCGCCGCCGTCACGGCGTCCATGAGCCCGTCGGGACCGCAGCAGTAGACGGGGGTGCCGGCCGGTACGCCGGCGAGGAAGCCCAGGTCGGGGTATCCGGATTCGTCCTCGGCGACGACGGTCACCCGGTCGCCGGCGCGGCCGAGGGACTCGATCTCCGCCAGGTACGGCATGGTGGCGCGGCTGCGTCCGCAGTACACGAGCCGCCAGTCCGCCCCGGCCGCCTCGGCGGCGCGCAGCATCGGCAGCACCGGTGTGATGCCGATGCCGCCGGCGACGAAGACGTAGGCGGGGGAGTCGACGAGCGGGAAGCGGTTGCGGGGGCCCCGGATCTCGATCTCCGCGCCTTCGTGGAGCTGCTCGTGGACCTCGCGCGAGCCGCCCCGGCCGCCCTGCCGGCTGTCGATCAGCCGGGTCGCGACGGTGTACGTGGCGGGGTCGGCCGGGTCGCCGCAGAGCGAGTACTGCCGGACGAGCCCGGAGGGCAGGACGAGGTCGATGTGCGCGCCGGGCTGCCAGGCGGGCAGTCCGCGTCCCTCCAGGCGCAGTTCGACGACCCCGTCGGCCGGGGTGGTGCGCGCGGTGACACGGGCCTTGCGGGGGACGGTGCTGCCCCGGCCGTATCCCGACACGGGCCGGTCGAGGGCGGGCATCGGCCACAGCGGGGCGGTCGTCATCCGGCTGCGGACGGCACGGCGGACGAGCAGCGCGGCCCCGGCGACGAGGGCGACGGTGGTGAACCGGGGCATCAGTGGCCTCCGTTGGCGCCGGGGGAGGAGGCCAGGTAGGCCATCGCCTGTGCGGTGTCACCCTCCTGGGAGGGGTGGTAGGCGCGGCTCAGGTAGCGGGGTATCGAGCGCAGCATGTCCGGGGTGGAGGGCAGCACGCCCTGCCGGCCCTTGCGGACGAACTGGCCGAAGGAGGCCTTGCCGTCGAGGAGGGTGGGGTCGTTCTCCATGAAGAAGCGGACGCCCCGCTGCCAGAGGAAGACGAGCGCGGAGAACGCGAGCGCCCAGGTGCGGGCGCGGCGTCGGTAGCCGCCGTCGAGGTGCATGAACAGCTCGAAGGCGACCGAGCGGTGTTCGACCTCCTCCGCGCCGTGCCAGCGCAGCAGGTCGAGCATGGTGGGGTCGGCGCCGACCCGGTCGAGCGCGTCGGCGTTGAGCACCCAGTTGCCGAGGAACGCGGTGTAGTGCTCGATCGCGGCGATCATCGCGACCCGCTCCATCAGCCACCAGCGGCGCGGCCGGCCCGGGGGCAGGGTCCGGTCCCCGAGGAGCTTCTCGAAGAACCAGTCGACCTGCGCGGTGTACGGCGTCGGGTCGAGGCCCTGCTCCCGGAGGTGGGGCAGGACGTCGTCGTGGGCCTGGGAGTGGATGGCCTCCTGGCCGATGAAACCGATGACGTCCGCGCGCAGCCGGTCGTCGGTGATGTACGGCAGCGCCTGCTCGTAGACGTGCACGAACCAGCGCTCGCCGGCCGGGAGCAGCAGGTGCAGCACGTTGATGGTGTGCGTGGTGAAGGGATCGCCGGGTACCCAGTGGAGTGGAGTCTCCTCCCAGTCGAAGGAGACCTTTCGGGCCTTGAGCTCGACGTGCTCCGACGCCACCGGTGCAGGCTGCGTATTAGACATGGCGTCAATGTACTGAGGGGTAGCGCGGGGCGACAGAGGTGTGCACGGTCTTTTTGGCCGGTGGGGGAGCGGCTGCCCCACCTCCCCCACCCGGCCCACGCCTCACCTCAGCGCGCTCACCCTGGTCCCGTCCGACAGGGTCCCGTCGAGGTCCGCGCGGGCCCCGGCCGCGGCCTTCACCGCCAGCAGTGGCCCGTCGGACCGGCCCTTCACCCCGCCGGAGGTCTCCAGGGCGGTGAACTCCGGGCTTCCGGCGGCCAGCACGTACCAGCCACCGCCGGGCGCCTGCCAGAGCACCCCCGCCAGGACCCGGGGATCGCGCACACCGCAGGCGGGCGACCCCTCGGAACGGGCCGCGAGCGCGGCGGGCGTGGTGGGCGACGGGACCAGGAACTGGGCGAGGACCCGACTGCCGGTGCCGCGCCAGGTCTCCGCGCGGGTGCACAGCCAGGTGCCGCGCCCGGCGCCCTCGGGCAGCGGCTGCCGGGCGAACTGCCAGGCGCTCACGGACCGCACGCCGTGCGCCCGTACCGCCGTCAGCTGGCACGCGGTCCGCGCCCAGGCCTCGCGCGCCTCGGGCTGCGTGGCGTCGACGGGAGCGGCGGGCGGCCCCCAGAGCAGCCGGGCGGGCGCGAGCTCCCCGAGATCGGCGAGCATCCGGAGCCCGGAACCGTCCCGTACCTGAAGGGTGTTCCACCGAGTGCAGCCCTTCGCGAGCGCGGGACTGGTCATCGGCTCGGTCACCCCTGCGGCATCGCGCCCCAGCGGCCTCGCGTCCTCGCCGGGCGCGAGGAGATCCCGCACAGCGGTCTCCCGCACCCAGGGGGCCGTCAGATAACGGACGTTGCCAGCCGCGCGGGACAGGACGAGCGCGGCCGAGCCGACGGCGTCGGCCCCGTCGGTCCGCGCGAAGTCGAGCGCGGCACCGGCCGTACCCCCGACGGGCTCCGCGTACCGCACGGCCCGCAGTCCGTCGTGCAGGAGCACCACCCGGGCCCCGTCGACCACCCCGGCGAAGAGCAGCTGCGGCGGCCCCATGGGCGGCCCGACCGGCGTCCCGGGCGTGGCGGAGGACTGTACGGACGCACCGGGCCGCGCCCACACGGCGAGCGCCCGCCGCAGCAGCGCGCGGTCCCCGGTGAGCGCACCGCGCGCGGGCCAGACGGAGAAGTCCTGCCGGGTGGAACCCGGCCAGACGGCCGGACCGACCCGCTTGAGCGCCCCGGGATCGAGCGCGGCCTCGGCGGCGGGGTTACGGGCGTACGAGGGCGCAGCAGCACCGTTTCTGCCCCACCCGTCCCCGGGCAACCCGAGCAGCGCCCCGCACACGAGCAACGCGGCGACGGCCACGATCCCGGCCCGCGCGTGCTGCCGCCGCCGCAGGAGATCGGTGGGCCGCGCCTGCAGCGCACAGGGATCGAACTCGTCCGACTCCAGCAGGGCGACACCGCTCCGGCGACCACCGGGGTCGAAGGCAGGCCGAGCCGGGGGGACGCCCTGGGAGCCCGTGCCTTCCGCGGGGCCGGACACGTCGTGCCCGGGCCGGTCGCCGCCCGCGCCTCCGGCTCCGCCCGCGCCTCCGGCTCCGCCCGCGCCTTCGCCCGCGCCTGCTGCTCCGCCCGCGCCTTCGCCCGGGCCTGCTGCTCCGCCCGGGCGACCGGCTCCGGCCCGGCCGGGTCCCGCCTGCTCGCCGGCCCCGCCCACCGGACCGGCCCCGTCCGCGCCCGGGGGACGGGGCGGCCCGTCCGGTCCGCCACCCGGGGCCTCCGGCCCGTCCTCCAGCGCGTCCGCCTCCGTCAGCGCCGCCGACGGGTCCTCCACCCCCGCCGCCGCGAGCACCCGCAGGACCTCCGCGTCGCCCTGGCGTTCCAGTCCCCGCAGGACGTACGCCGCGCGCCCCGGGCCGGAGAGCCGGGACAGCCGCTGGTCCAGGGCGAGTTCGTCCGCGCCGCCCACCCGCGGGAACAACCGCAGTCCCCACACGTGCGGCAGCAGCGGCGGGAGCTGCGCCCGGCGCGGCAGCGCGAGGCGCCGCAGCGGCAGCCCCGCGACGAGCGCCTGCCGCAGCACCTCACCCCGTACGTACGCGTAACCGGGATCGACCGCGTCCTCCGCGAGCCGCGGCTCCGGCACGGCCGGACCGGCGACCCGGCGGCGCGGCAGCGAACGCTGGACGAGCGCGTGCGCCGTCAGCACCCGGCGGTTGCGGCCGAGCGACGGCGGCAGCACGAGGTAGGCGATGCGGACGAGACGCGGATAGCGCTCGACGAGCGCGGCCTCGGCCTGCTCGACGTCGACGGGGCCCACGGGCGAGGGAACGAGATCCTTGGTGCTCACATTCAGCAGAACGAGCGATTCTTCCGATGGTCACCCCGGCGGCGCACGAGGAGCCGCCGCGACCGACCCGCCCGGCCACGCGGCGGCGGACACCGCAGCCGACGCCCCGGCCGGCTCACCCCGCGCGTACCGTCAGCCGCTCACGGATCCGTTCCGTCACCTCGTCCGGGACCCCGAGCCCCTCCCGTACGTACCGCTCCATCGACCCGTGCCGGACCGCCACTTCGTCGAGCGCCGCGTCCAGGTACTGCGGCAGGACCCCGATCAGATCGAGCGCGAGATCGGGGTCGCCGCCCTGGGCCGTGAACCCCTCGATCATCGGCGCGAACGCCTGCCGTACGGCCGTGTTGACCGACAGGTACTCCTCCCGCACGGTCCTCTCGTCGGCGCCGAGCAGCGACAGGACGACCGTCGCCGCCCACCCCGTCCGGTCCTTCCCCGCCGAACAGTGGAAGAGCAGCGGCCCGGCGTCCGGAGCGCCCAGCTCGGTGAGGAGGGTCCCGTAGGCGGTGCGGGCGGACTCGCCGGAGACGAAGGTCCGGTACGTCCGGGCGAAGGCCGCCCGGACCTGGCCCCCGCCGAGGTGCTCCTCGGCGAGCGCCGGGTCGGTGAGCAGTGCCTTGAGGCGGGCGGCGGGCGGCAGCCCACTGGTGGCCAGATGGTCGGCGAGCACGTCGGCGACGAGGCCCCGGGCACCGGGGGGAAGCTGGTCGGGCCGGTCGGCGCGTTCGGTCTCCGTACGGAGGTCGACGACCGTACGGATGCCCAGCGCGGCCACGGCGGGCTCGGCCGGGTCCAGCCGTTCGAGCTGGGCGGAACGCAGGACGAGGCCCGGACGGACGGACCGCCCGGCAGCGAGCGGCAGTCCGCCCAGGTCACGGAGGTTGGCGACGGAGGTGGCGGGGATGGCGGGCATGACGTCGACTCCTCCGGTACGTACGCGTTCGTGTCGACCGTAGTGGATCAACGCGAAACGAGCAGTTTCAGACGTTTCACACCACTTCGTCCGACGCCCACTCGGCCCGACGCACACCCGGCTCCGGCCCGGCCCGCCCCACCCCCGCTCCGAGCCTCCGCCCCTACCGACGCCTCCACCCCCCTGCCCACGCCTCCACCCCCCTGCCCACGCCTCCACCCCGGCTCACCCCTTCGCGAGCGCCGCCAACACCTCCGCCTCACGCTCGGGGGAGAGGCCGACCTGCGGCCGGTCCGGGCGCTGGGGCGCCGTGCCGCCGACCGATTCCAGCCACGCCCATGTGTCCGCGACCGTCTCCGCCGCCGACCGGCAGCGCAGCCCCGCCGCGAGGGCGCGCGAGACGTCTGCCCTGTGCATCGCGTCGTACATCTCGCCCGGCGGCAGCCACACGGGCAGCTCCGACCACGGTGCCACCCCGGCCTCGACCAGCGCCTCCGGCTCGGTCCAGCGGAGTTCGGCGTCGGAGCCGGTGGCCCGTACGCACGCGTCGAGCAGATCGCCCATGGTCACGTGCCCGTGCGGCGAGACGAGGTTGTACGGCCCCGAGAGCCCCGCGGCCACCGCGTCGAGCGTCCACTCGGCGAGGTCGCGGACGTCGACGTACTGGACCGACACCGCGGCGGGCCCCGGGGCGAGGACCGGGCCGCCGCGCGCGATCCGGCCCAGCCACCAGGGGAGTCGGCCCACGTTCTCGTACGGGCCGAGGATCAGGCCCGCGCGGACGAGCAGCGTGCGGTCCGCGCCGAACGCCGCGGTGGCGGCGAGCTCGCCGCCCCGCTTGGCCTCGGCGTACGGCACGTCCCCGTCGTCGGCCGAACCGTCCACCAGCGGGCCGTCCTCGTCGAGCCCGGCCGCCGCCGGCCACGCGTACACCGAACGGCTCGACACGTACGCGTACCGCCCGACCCGGTCCGCGAGCAGCCGCGCCACGTCGCGCACCGCGGACGGCGCGGCCGACCAGGTGTCCACGACGGCGTCCCAGGAACCCGTGGCGAGCGCGGTGAGACCGGCGGGGCCGGTCGTGCGGTCGCCGATGAGCGAGGTGACCCCCGCCGGCGCCGCGTGCCGGCCGCGATGGAAGACGGTCACCTCCCAGCCCCGGGCGAGCGCCGCCTCGACGACCGCGCGGCCGACGAATTCCGTACCTCCGAGCATCAGCAGTTTCATGATCGGAGCGTGCCCGGTGGTGCCGCCCGGGACCAGGGCTTTTCGCTGCCGGAGGATTCCGCCGAGGGAGGAAGGTCATCGGCCCGGGAGGAACGTCATCGGTTCGGGAGGGGGGTCTCGTGCTCCGGGGAGCGGGGTGGCACCATGACGGGCGATGACGGATGCCCGGTCGCCCCTGCGCGCGTTGAGAGCCGCCCTGTTCGCGGTGGTGTGCGTGACGTTGGCTGCCGTGGGGCATTCGTCCATGTCTGCGCACCGACTTCCGGCGCTCGCGCTGCTCGGCGCCTTCGCCGTGACGGCCGCCGCCGCGTGGGCCGCCGCGGGCCGACGCCGGGGCGCTCCGACGATCGCCGGCGCGTTGTTCGTCCTCCAGGGCGCACTGCACCTGATCTTCTCGCGGGCCGGTGCCCTGGCGGGGGACACGGGTCACCCGGCGGCGACGGCCCTGCACGGCGTGACCGGTACGAGCGGCGCGGGCGCGATGCACGCGATGCACGGGACGCACGCGATGACGGGCGCCGACGCAGCGGCCGGCCCGGTCGGCATGCACGACATGGGCGCCGCCACCGCGATGTCCATGGACATGAGCACCGGCATGCTCGCCGCCCACCTCCTCGCCGCGCTCCTCTGCGGCCTCTGGCTGGCGCACGGCGAGGCCGCGTTCTTCACGCTCGCCCGAGCCGCCCTCGCCCACGCCTTCACCCCCCCTGCGGCGGCTCTTCGCGCGCGTGCAGGTCCCCGACGCGTCGCGACGCCCCGCCCGGCGGGCCCGCCGGAGCGCCCACCGCCCGCACACCGTCGTCCTCGCGCACGCCCTGTCCCGGCGCGGCCCGCCCCGGCTGTCCGTACCCCGCGCCACGACCCTCGGAGCACACGTCTGACCCGGGGGTCCCTTCCCCCTGTCTGCATCGACTCCGAGGACAGTCACAGCGATGACCATCGACGATCCCGCACGCCCGGAAACACCCGAGGCGTCACCGTCGGAACGCCCCACGGCCACCACGGCCACCACGGCCACGCAGGCCGCCGAGGCCACACCGGCCGCCCCTGAGCCCCCGGCCACCCCCTCCACCCGGCAGAAGCAGAAGGCGGGAACCTGGAGCGCCCTCCGCCCCCTCGTCCTCCGCCTCCACTTCTACGCGGGCGTGCTCGTCGCCCCGTTCCTCCTCGTGGCCGCCGCGAGCGGTCTGCTCTACGCGCTCTCCTTCCAGGCCGAGAAGGTCGTGTACGCGCACGAGCTCGAGGTCCCCGTCGGCGAAACGACCCTGCCGCTCTCCCAGCAGGTGAACATCGCCCGCAAGGTCAACCCGAACGGCACCGTCACCGCCGTCTGGCCCGGCGCCGAACCCGGCGCGACCACCCGCGTCCTGATGGCCGACCCGGACGTCCCCGAGGACACCTCGCTGGCCGTCTTCGTGGACCCGTACACCGGGGACGTACGCGGGCAGCTGCCCAGCTACGGAAGCTCCGGCGCCCTCCCGCTGCGCACCTGGATCGACGGTCTGCACCGCGATCTGCACCTCGGCGAGACCGGCCGCAACTACAGCGAACTGGCGGCGAGCTGGCTCTGGGTCATCGCCCTCGGCGGCCTCCTGCTGTGGCTCGGCCGGCGCCGGAAGAACCGCCGCGCCCTGTTCGTCCCGGAGGGCGGCCCGGCCTCGCGCCGCCGCACGCTGTCCTGGCACGGCACGGTCGGCCTGTGGGCGGTGACCGGACTCGTCCTGCTGTCGGCGACGGGCCTGACCTGGTCGCGGTACGCGGGAGAGAACATCGGCGTCGTCCAGGACGGCCTCGGCGGCGCGACGCCCACGCTCACCGCGACCGTCGGCGCCGCGGCCGGCGGCTCCTCGGAACACGAGGGCCACGGCGGCGGCCACACCGGCGGCAGCACCGCCCAGGGCCCGGACATCGGCCTCGACAAGGCCCTGGACACGGCCCGCGCGGCCGGCATCGACAGCCCGAAGATCTCGGTGATCCTGCCGAGCGAGGGCAAGGGGTACGTGGTCAAGGAGACGGACGCGCAGTTCCCGCTCCAGCTGGACTCGGTGGCGGTGAACCCGGCGGACGGCGAGGTCATCGACCGGCTCGGCTTCGACGAGTACCCGCTCCTCGCGAAGCTCACCCGGATAGGCATCGACGCGCACACGGGGGTGTTCCTGGGCCTCTTCAACCAGCTGGCCCTCGCGGTCCTGGCGCTCGCCCTGATCCTGCTGATCCTCTGGGGCTACCGCATGTGGTGGCTGCGCCGCCCGGGCCGCCCGGCGGCCCGCGGGGCCTGGCGGAAGGTCCCGGTGACGATGCTGCTCCCGCTCCTCGCGGTGACGGCCGTCGTCGCGTGGTTCGTCCCGCTGCTCGGCATCAGCCTGCTGCTGTTCCTGACCGTGGACCTCGCCCTGGGACTGGTGTCCAGGGCGAGGAACAAGGTGCGCGCAGGCTGACCGGGCCGGGTGAACTGCCCGGTCAGGGCGTGTACTTGTAGCCGACCCGCCGCACGGTCTGGATCGTGTGGCGGTGCTCGGCGCCCAGCTTGCGCCGCAGCCGGGCCACGTGCACGTCGACGGTACGTCCGTCGCCGACGTGGCCGTACCCCCACACGGTGGTGACCAACTGGTCGCGGGTGTGCACCCGGTGGGGGTGCGCCACGAGATGGGCGAGCAACTCGAACTCGAGATACGTCAGGTCGAGCGCCTGCCCGTCCACGACGGCGATCCGCTGGACGCCGTCGATGGCGACGGGCCCCTGCTCCTCCACCGCGGCGGCGACGGGCGCGGGCACGGGAGCGGCGACGGGCAGCCGGGGCTGCTGATCGGCCGGTACGAGCACGAGGTACCCGACCATCGGCGGCCGGCCCGGCAGCGTCGGCAGGGTGTGCGGGGGAGCGGGCAGCAGGGTGGCGCCGGGCGGCAGGAAGTCGGCGACCTGCGCGAAGTCGACGACCTCGTTGGGATCGACGGCACGCAGTCGATGACGGCCGGGACGAACGGCGGTGGGGGTGCTGTGAGCGGTCTGGGCCATGGGAAGTCAGCTCTTTCGCGCGGAGGAACGGACGGACAGGAGTCGTACGTCGAACGTCGTGCGCGTCGGCCGAAGGCCGTGGATCGGACCGTACCGATCGGGGCTTTAGAGGGCCGACGCGTTCCTCGCGCGGCAACACACCCGGTCGAAGTCGTGATGCTGCCGGGAAGGCCAGAACGGCTCGAGGTCATGACGACCCGTCGCGATGTCGTTCCGTGTGATGGCCATATCCCTATTGAACCAGAAGGGAATGCCCCCGACGACCCCTTCACCGGCCAAACCTCCTGTCGTCCTTCCCACATGCCGGGAGAGACGCCCGGGTTCGTACGCCGGGAGGAGCACCGGTTCAGGCCGGGAGGGATCCCGGACCCGCGTCGTCGGGTGGCCCGGCTCGAACGCCGAGAGGCGCCCACCGGGAAGGGTGGGCGCCTCTCGGCGTGGAGACGGGCGGATCAGACCTGGCCGGCCTTCGCGAGGGCCTCGCAGCAGGTGTCCACCAGGAGGCGGGTCACCGTGTAGGGGTCCACGTTCGCGTTCGGGCGGCGGTCCTCGATGTAGCCCTTCTGGTCCTGCTCGACCTGCCACGGGATGCGGACCGAGGCGCCGCGGTCCGAGACGCCGTAGGAGTACTGGTCCCACGGGGCGGTCTCGTGCAGGCCCGTCAGGCGGTCGTCGATGCCGGCGCCGTAGTTCTTGACGTGGTCGAGCGGCTTCGAGCCCTCGCCGAGGGACTCGGCGGCGGTGATGATCGCGTCGTAGCCCTCGCGCATCGCCTTCGTCGAGAAGTTGGTGTGCGCGCCCGCGCCGTTCCAGTCGCCCTTCACCGGCTTCGGGTCCAGCGTCGCGGAGACGTTGAAGTCCTCGGCCGTGCGGTACAGCAGCCAGCGGGCGATCCACAGCTGGTCCGAGACCTCGAGCGGCGCCAGCGGGCCGACCTGGAACTCCCACTGGCCGGGCATGACCTCGGCGTTGATGCCGGAGATGCCGAGACCGGCCTTGAGGCAGTTCTCCAGGTGCGCCTCGACGATCGGGCGGCCGAAGATCTCGTCCGCGCCGACACCGCAGTAGTAGCCACCCTGAGCGGCCGGGAAGCCGTTGACCGGGAAGCCGAGCGGGCGGGTGCCCTCGAAGAAGGTGTACTCCTGCTCGATGCCGAAGATCGGCTCCTGGGCGGCGTACTTCGCGGAGACCTCGGCCAGCGCGGCACGGGTGTTGGACTCGTGCGGCGTCATGTCCGTGTTGAGGACCTCGCACAGCACCAGGACGTCGTCGCCGCCGCGGATCGGGTCCGGGCAGACGAAGACCGGCTTGAGGACGCGGTCCGAGGCGTGGCCCTTGGCCTGGTTCGTGCTGGAACCGTCGAAGCCCCAGATCGGCAGCTCGCCGAGCGTGGCGCCCCCGCCCACGATGATCTTCGTCTTCGAACGAAGCTTCGCGGTCGGCTCGGTGCCGTCGATCCAGATGTACTCAGCCTTGAAGGTCACTGGCCTCATCCTTTGGGCGTGCTGCTGCGGGTGTCGCGGCGGCTCGCGGCGCTGCGAGAAGCTGCGGTGTCTGTGTCCGGTCGCAGCTTCGCAACACGGGATTTCCCGTCGGTTGCCCGAATGTGAACCCCGTGTTACTCAGCCTTCCTGATTTTCTCGGAGCCGCTGTGCGACGACGTGCGTGTTCAGGAGCGGGCCGAGACCCGCGCTCCGGACACGCCGTACGACCTCCGCGTACGAGGTGCCGAGAGCCTCCGCCGTCCGCCCCAGGTGCCAGTCGCAGTCGGCCAGCCGCCGAAGGAGGTACCCCTTCCGGATCTGGTTCTCCGAGAGCCGGAACGTCTTCAGGTAGGCCGTCCGCCCCTTGTGGTCGGTGATCAGCTCGCCGATGTGCTGCTCCCGCCCGCCCCGCTCGAACGGCGGCAGGAACCGGTGCAGATCGAACGGCCCGGCCCGATAGGCCCGCTCGAAGGCGTACGAGGTCTCCAGGAGGTCCCGCGCCATGATCCCGTCGTGCGCCGCGGCCCAGGCCCGCTCCTGCTCCCGGGCCGCCGCCCGCAGGTCCGCGAGGGTGCGGATGCCGCCGGCCCCGTCCCGGATCCGCGCCGTGAACTCGGGCACAGGGCCCCCGTAGTACGCGTACTGGTGGATCAGCTCCCCGTACAGGTCCTCGACGAGCGTCGGGTGCAGAAGCCGGTAGTCGTCCGGGTGCGGCACCACGAAGGCCGCGGCCAGCGCGTCGGCCACGTACAGGAGCAGCCCGCACTGGCCCGGGTGGACCTCGAAGATCCGCAGCGCCTCCGTGAGCCCGGGCACGCTCCACCCCGCGTACGCCGCCTCGGCACGCGGCGAGAGGCCGTGCCGGACCGCCTCGCGGGACCACTCGTCCCAGACGATCGAAGGACCGCCGAAGTGCAGCGCGAGATAGCCCTCCAGGGCGAGGTGCAGCGGCAGGAAACGGAGCCGCGACTCGGCGCGCCCGTCCTTGTCGCGCCGCCGCTTGGCCATCCGGTGGATCCTGCGGACGGGCACGCACTCCGGCACCCGGTCGCGGCCACCGGTTCCGCGCTCGCCGCCCGCGCCGCCGAGCCGGGTCCCGTACGCGGCGGACTGCCGGCCCGCCCCCGGCGCCGGGTCCGAATCCGGCCCCGCTCCCGTCCAGTCGGCGACGAACCCGTGCGGGACGTACGAGGTGTACGTGGCGCGGTCGGGCAGGTCCACCGCGCCGAGGCCGCCGTACACCTCCCGGTGCAGCCGCAGCCCGGGAACGGGCTCGGCCCGCACCAGCGGCACCAGCCGCACACCGCCCCACACCTGGGCGGGCCGGACGTCGAGCCCGGTCAGATCGATCCGGGTCATCCCCCGGCCCCCTCTCCCTTTCCTTCCCGCGCTCCGCTCCCCTCGCCCGTCCCGGCCAGGAACAGCTCCACCCGCCGGTCCAGATAGGCCCGCAGCTCCGCGAACCCCGTCCGCCCCTCGGCGAACTGCGCGATCTCCACCAGCGCCGCCAGATCCTCGGCGTCCCGGATGCCGGCCGCCGGCACGCTCGGGGCGAGCCGGCGCACGTCGAAACCCTGCGCGTCGTATACGGGGTTCAGGTGCACCACGCTCGTCCGGCGCTCCGGATCCAGCCGCGACCGCCACACCCGCAGCACCTCGCCCGCGAGCCCCGGAGGAGCGTTGTCCCAGCCGTCCGAGACGATCACGAGCCGGTCCGGGCCGGTCTCCAGACCGTCCAGGATCCGCAGGCCGAGCGGGGTCGGCCCGTACGGCCGGACGAGCAGCGGGTCGTCGCCGCCCGAGGTCCAGAACGGGGTGTACGCCCCCGGTGCCGCGAGGGCCTCCAGGAGGTGGTGACAGCCGAGCGCGACGGCCAGCGGGCGGCGCCGCTTCACCGCCGAACCGGAGGAGGAGAAGCTGTCGTCGAGCACGGCGGTGACCCGCCCCCAGCTCCCCGCGTACGGCCCCGCCGCGCGCCGGGCCGCGGCCCGCAGCGCTCCCGTCAGCTCGGCCCGCCGCTCGACGCGCTCGCCGGACGGCAGCGAGAGGACGTACAGGGCGAGCCGGGTCAGCGGCATCACGGACAGGTCGGCGGCCCGCTCGGTCCTGAGCTGTTCGAGCCGGGTCATCCGGGGCGCGATCCGCTCCAGGAACACCGCACGCGGTACGCCGTGCTCGGCGGCGAACCCCTCGGCGACGGTGAACGGCAGCTCGTACAGCGCGCCCTGCTCGTGGCGGGCGCGGCGGAACGCGTCGAGCGTCGGGTTCGCGTACCGGACCCGGCGCCCCGGCGCGAAGAGGAAGTCCCCGGTCTCGGGGTCGGCCGGCCGACCGTGGACGTGCCGGAGGGCGGCCTTCAGACCGCTCCGGTACTTCACCGCGTCCAGGGCGGGATCGGGGCGGGCCGCGAGCCACGCGCGCACGATCGCGCGCGTACGCCGGTTGTTGACCCCGGCGGCGCGCAGCGTACGGAACAGCCGGTAGACCCGCTGAGGCGGCAGCAGGGCGAGCCGCGCCCCGATCAGCCGTCCCTCGGCCCGCTTCTCCTCGGGCCCGCCCGCCTCGTCGGCGGTGCGCAGGAGCTGCTCGACGACGAGGGCGGCGTTGTGGTGGTTGATGTCGAGCGCGAGGGTCGCGGCGTACACGGGACGGTAGTTGACCCGTACGTACTCGTGGACGAAGCGGAGCGAGAACCGCTGCTCGGCGGCGGAGGATCGGAACTCGCGCTGGCCGGTGGCGGTGACGGCGGCGTTGACGAAGAGGAGCACGTCCTCGGCGGCGACGAGCTCGGACAAGGCTCTCTCCCCTTCTCGTACCGCGTGGGTGCCGGCCGGGGAATGAGGGCACGAACAGCGAAGACGTTGCTTCAGAGGCAGGTTCCGGAAGTCGCACCGAAGTCCCGCGGCCGGCCCGGAAACGCTAACACCGGGCGGGGGGAGGGGCGCGAGCGGATTTCGGGGAGGTCCCCACGCCGACAGCCGCGGCCGGCTCCGCCGGGCTCGTTGTCGGAGCCACCCGGCAGACTGGGGGCATGGCGAAGCAGCTGGGCGCGAAGCCCCGTATCGGACTCCTCGGCACCGGCCCCTGGGCCGGTCACACGCACGCGCCCGCGTTGGCCGGTCATCCGGGGGTCGAGTTCAGCGGGGTGTGGGGCAGACGCCCCGAGGCGGCGGCCGCGCTCGCCGCCGCGTCGGGCACGCGCGCGTACGACGACGTGGACGCGCTCTTCGAGGCCAGCGACGCCGTGGCGCTCGCGCTTCCGCCGGACGTCCAGGCCCCGCTGGCGGTCCGGGCCGCGGAGGCCGGCTGCCATGTCCTCCTCGACAAGCCGGTCGCGACGACGGTCGCCGGGGCGCGGGAGGTGGCCGGTGCGGTGGAGGCCGCGGGAGTGGCCTCGGTGGTCTTCTGCACGCTCCGCTTCGCCGAGCCCACGGCCCGCTGGATCGAGGAACAGGCGGCGGTCGGCGGCTGGTTCCTGGGCGAGGCGCACTGGCTGGGCTCGCTCTACGGGACCGGTTCGACCAGCGAGTACGCGGCCTCCCCGTGGCGTCGTGCGAAGGGCGGCCTGTGGGATGTCGGCCCGCACGTGCTGTCGGTCTACCTCCCGGTCCTCGGCGACGTCACGGAGATCACCGCGGCGCGGGGTCCTGCGGACACCCACCATCTGGTGCTCCGCCACACCTCGGGCGCGAGCAGCACCGCCACCCTCACCCTCAGCGCACCGCCGGAGGCGGCGGAGGCGGCCCTCACCCTGTACGGCGCCGGGGGGCGGGCCGAACTGCCCCGCTGGGACGGGGCGGTGGGGGCGTTCGGTGCTGCGGTGGACGCCCTGGTCGGCTCGGCCCGCACGGGCGAACCCGACGCCTGCGACGCCCGCTTCGGCCTCCGTCTCACGGAGATCCTGACGGAGGCGGAGGCGGAGGCGATGGCGAAGGAGCCGGGGGCGTCCCTCAGGACCTGAGGGCCTCGGACAGCCCGTCGCACAGCGCCTCCAGCGCCCGCCCGTACAACCGCTCGGGCGGCGTGGCGTAGCCGACCACCAGTCCGTCCGGACGGTCCGGGTCCCCGGCGTCGGGATGCCGGTAGGGGGCGAGGCCCTCCACCGCGACCCCGCGCCGGGCCGTCGCGGCGAGGGCCGCCCGCTCCGTGCCGGCGGGCAGTCGCAGGACGGCGTGCAGCCCGGCGGCGATGCCCGTCACCCGTACCGTCGGGACCCGTTCGGCGAGCAGCGCCGTCAGCCGGTCGCGCCGCCCGCGGTGCCGCTGGCGCATCCGCCGGACGTGCCGGTCGTACGCGCCGGAGGCGAGGAGGTCGGCGAGGGTGAGCTGGTCCGTCGCGGAGGCGTACGGCTCGCGTTGGCCCTTCGCCGCGACCACCGGGTCCACCAGCGCGGACGGCAGGCACATCCAGCCGATCCGCAGGGTGGGGGAGAGGCTCTTGCTGACGGAGCCGACGAGGACGGTCCGTTCGGGGTCGAGGCCCTGGACGGCGCCCACGGGCCGCCGGTCGTAGCGGAACTCCCCGTCGTAGTCGTCCTCGATCACCAGGCCGCCGGAGGCCCGCGCCCACTCCAGGACCCCGGCCCGGCGTTCGGGGTGCAGCGGCCCGCCGGTGGGGAACTGGTGGGCGGGAGTGAGCAGCACCGCGCGCGCGTGGTCCGGGATGTCGGCGACCCGCGCCCCGTCCCTGTCGACGGCCACCGGCAGGGTGGTGACTCCGGCCTCGGCGAGGAGCCCGCGGTGGAAGGGAAGCCCGTAGGCCTCGACGGCCCACGGGCCGGAGGGCCCGAGCACGCGCGCGAGGAGCCGCAGCGCGTGCGCGGCGCCGGAGCAGACCACGATCCGGTCCGGGGTGGTGCGGACGCCCCGCACGCGCGCGAGGTACTCGGCGAGCGCCAGACGCAGTTCGATCCGGCCGTGCGGGTCGCCGATCCCGAAGGCCTCGTGCGGGGCGGCCGTCAGGGCCCGCCGGGCCGCCGCCAGCCAGGCGGCGCGGGGGAAGGCGGCGGGGTCGGGCCTTCCCTGGACGAGGTCGTACGGGAGCGGGGGCGGCGCGGTCGTCGGTACGGGCCGGGGGGCGGGGGCGGCGACCCGGTCGGCGACGCGGGTCCCGGAGCCCTGGCGGGAGGTGAGCCAGCCCTCGGCGACGAGTTCGGCGTACGCGTCGGCGACGGTGTTCCGGGCGATGCCGAGGTCGGCGGCGAGCGACCGGTAGGGCGGCAGCCGGGTCCCGGGGGCCAGCCGCCCGCCGCGTACGGCCTCGCGCAGGGCGGCGATGAGCACGGTCCGCCGTCCGCCGGCGGCGCTCAGCTCCAGGTGCAGATCGACCCCGAGCCCGGCGCCGTCCGCCGTGGTCACGAGTCCTCACCGTCGTTCATGAGATCCCGCACGCCGGTCTGGAACCGCCGCCCGGCCTCCTTCTCGCCGTCCTCGCACCCGCCGAGCAGGGCGCGGAACAGAGGGGAGACGCGCATCTCGGGTGACTCGGTCACCGTGTCCTCCTGTTGTCGGACCTGGGTCCTGTCGTCGCATTCCCGCCGTCGGCCGCGGGGCAGGCGGGAGTTCGACGACAGGGACTAGTCTTCTGAGTCAGGAGTTCTGTTCAGATGTGTAGGCTTGGTCTATGGCACGTACCGGGCGGCCGAAGGCCGCGTTGATCTTGTCGGATGAGGAGCGGGCCGCACTCGAGGGATGGGTGCGGCGCCGTTCCACGCCGCAGGCATGGGCTCTGAGGTGCCGGATCATCCTGGCCTGTGCCGAAGGTGCTTCGAACAAGGATGTCGCGGCCCGGCTCGGCTCGACCGCGCATGCGGTGGGCCGGTGGCGGGCCAGGTTCGTCGAGCACCGGATCGCCGGTCTGGGCGACATGCCCCGCTCTGGCGGTCCCAGGTCGGTCACCGACGAGCAGGTAGCCGCTTTGGTCACCAGGACGTTGCAGTCTGCACCGAAGAACGCGACGCACTGGTCGACACG
>NZ_JBVHZJ010000050.1:0-46640 GCF_055574655.1 Streptomyces sp. NPDC029956
TCCCCACGCCAACCACCCAAACTATATGTCTCCTTTCATCCTTGGCACTCTGCTCACGCGACCCACAGGGGCGGCGACACGGTGGGACCATTCCCGCCCCCCCCCCCCCCCCCCCGCCCTCGTTCGTGCGCCCGCCGGACTCAGCGACGCGGCACGGCCTCCCCGCTCGCCGCGTCGACGACCGGCCGGTCGCCCAGCGGGGTCTTCAGCGTCACCGTCTTCGTGAAGTCCTTGGCGATCATGATGCAGACCCGATCCGGGTCGGACTTCTCGACGATCCGCACCGTCACCCGGTCCGGCTGCTCGTCGGCCTTCACGGTGTACGTGCTGCACACCCCGCCCCAGAAGGTGACGGCCAGCTCCCTGCCGTCCCCCTGGACCCGGACGGACTCGACGACCCGCGCGGCCTCCGTGCCCTCCCCGGGAGGGGGCGTCGGCTCCGGCGAGGGCTTCGCCGGCGGCGCCAGGTACTCGGGGGCCACCGCCGTCCGCACCACCGTGTACGGCGCGCCGTCCGCCGGGTCCGCGGTGAACAGCCACGACGGTACGAGCAGCCGCTCACCGTCCACGTCCCGCGCGGCCAGACCGAAGACCGCGGCCGTCACCGGCACCTGGTCGGGCGCGGCCCGGTCCACGATCGTCTGGCAGGGCGGAGTGGGTTCGACGTGCCCGGGCGCCGGCTTCCCGTCGGTCCGGCCGTCCTCGGGCTTCCCGTTCCCGTCCACGCCGGGCGGGGCCGTGGGGCAGTGCCCCACGCCGATCGGGCCGGTGCCCTTCGAGTCCTCGTTCAGGCCGGCGAGCGCCTTCGCCGCCCCGATCACCGGGTACGTGGCACCCTCGGCCGGATCCTTGAGCGTCCCGCTCCCGGCGACCGCCCGGCCGTCCCGCGCGATGTGCAGCCCCGTCGACCAGCCGTACGTCGGCAGCCCGCCCACCACCGGGTCGGCGTTGACCACCCGCACCGAACCGTTCACCACGGCGGTCGCGGTGACCTTGGCGTCGTCCTGGCCGAGCGCCTTCAGGACCGGCGCGGCCGCCGCCTTCGCCGCCGCCTCGCTCAGCGGCGTACCGCCCGGCGCGGGCTTCGACTCGCCCGGCGGCGGGCAGGCCTTGCCCTTGAGGCAGGCGTCGCCGGCCGGACCGCCGTCGTACCAGGAGTACGTCCAGTTCCCCGGCGCCTTCCGCGCCACGTCGAGACGGGCTCCCGAACCGTCCTTCGCGGGCCGGATCGTCCAGACCTCACCCACCAGCGAGGGACTCCCGGAGATGCCCAGCGCTTCGGCCAGCCTGGTCACCTCCGCCGAGGTGACCAGGCCCTCGGGCCGGTGGACCGCGGCCGAGGAGGGCCCTTGGGGGAGTGGGCCCTTGGCTGTGTAGACGGTCCCGTTCGGGCCGCCCCCGGGGTCCGGCTCACCGGGCGCGATGCCCGGACCGCCCCGTGTGTCGCCACCGTCGGTGGCGTCGCCGCCGCTGTCGCTGTCGCCGTCCAGGCGCAGCGGGGTCGGCGGACCGGCCGCGTCGGCGGCCTTGGCGGCCGTGCCCGCGCCGGTGCCGTCACCGGATGCCGTGGTGGCGAGGTAGACGCCACCGCCCCCGGCGAGCAGCACACCCGCCGCCACCGAGGCGGCGATGACGCTCCGCCGCCTCCGTACGTTCTCCGTACCGCTCACCGCAACGCTCCCTCGTCTCGACCGGACGCCGATGGGACGGAGCGGGTGCGCGGACGGTTCCGTCCGTCAGCCGCCGTATTCGGCGGTCGCCTCGATGAGCCGTGCCGAGGCCGCCGGGACGACGACACCGTGGATCAGCGCGGGGGAGACCGGAGCGGGCGCGGGGGCGACCGGGGTCACCCAGTGCGGAGCCATCCGTGCGCCGTCGCCCCGCAGGTCGGCGAGGCTCGGCTCGGACTCGTGTCGCTCACGTGAAGCGGGGTAGATGGTCATGGGCGCACCGTATGCACCGCACGCCCCCGGGGAAAAGCCCTACTCTGGGGTAGTTTCCACTGTTCGGCAGTGAGGCCACCACCCGGTAGCGTGAATGTCCGTCATTGCCGCCTTCCCGCAGGAGCACCCCGCCGTGCGTATCGCAGTCACCGGCTCCATCGCCACCGACCACCTCATGACCTTCCCCGGCCGGTTCGCCGACCAGCTGGTGGCCGACCAGCTGCACACGGTGTCCCTCTCCTTCCTGGTCGACAACCTCGACGTCCGGCGCGGCGGCGTCGGCCCCAACATCTGCTTCGGCATGGGCCAGCTCGGCGGCAACCCGATCCTGGTGGGCGCGGCCGGCTACGACTTCGACGAGTACCGCGGCTGGCTCGACCGCCACGGCGTCGACACCGGCTCCGTCCGCATCTCCGAGGTCCTGCACACGGCCCGCTTCGTCTGCACCACGGACAAGGACCACAACCAGATCGGCTCCTTCTACACGGGCGCGATGAGCGAGGCCCGGCTGATCGAGCTCAAGGCCGTCGCCGACCGGGTGGGCGGGCTCGACCTCGTCCTCATCGGCGCCGACGACCCCGAGGCGATGCTCCGCCACACGGAGGAGTGCAAGACGCGGGGCATCCCCTTCGCCGCGGACTTCTCGCAGCAGATCGCGCGGATGGACGGCGACGAGATCCGCACGCTCCTGGACGGCGCCACGTACCTCTTCTCCAACGAGTACGAGAAGGGCCTCATCGAGTCCAAGACGGGCTGGACCGACGCCGAGATCCTCTCCCGCGTCGGCCACCGCGTCACCACGCTCGGCTCGCGCGGGGTGCGCATCGAGCGCGTCGGCGACACGCCGATCGAGGTCGCCTGCGCGGAGGAGACGGCGAAGGTCGACCCGACGGGCGTCGGCGACGCGTTCCGCGCGGGCTTCCTGACGGGGCTGTCGTGGGGTGTGGGCCACGAGCGCGCCGCGCAGGTCGGGTGCATGCTGGCGACGCTGGTCATCGAGACGCTGGGCACGCAGGAGTACACGCTGCGCCGCACGAACTTCATGGACCGCTTCCAGAAGGCCTACGGCGAAGAAGCGGCGACCGAGGTCCAGTCCCACCTGGCCTGACCAGTCCGGGCCCCACACGTGCGGCCCGGGCCCTCCCCGCCGGCGAGGTGCCCGCCCACCCACCCGGCCCGCCCTCGCCCACCCCGTTGCGGGCCGCTGCCCACACACACGGCGGGTGGGCGGCGGGCACGGCCCGCGAGGCGCGCCGGACCGCGGGCAGGGCCCGGCGAGGCGCGCGGGCCCCGAGCCGGGGCTGCGCCCCCCAGGCGTACGGGCGCGGCAGGCGGGAGGGCTCGCAACCACGCACCGGACCGTGAGGCGCGAGGCCGGGGCGAGGCCCGGCAGCGCCTGCGGGCCGCGCGCCGGGGGCGCCCCCCCAAGCCGAGGTGGCATCCCGCAAGCCAGGCGGCACCCCCGCGAGGACCTGAGCGCGCGGGGTCGTGCGCGGCACGAGCCGGGCTCGGGGTCAGCTCACCCGCCGGACCACGTACGCCACCCCACCCCCCGCCGCAGGCGACTCGCCCACATACTCCTGCCCCCGCATCTCGCACCACGCCGGAATGTCCAGCCGCGCCGCCGCGTCGTCCGCGAGGACCGTCACCGTCCCGCCCACCGGCACGTCCCCGATGACCTTCGCCAGTTCGATCACCGGGATCGGGCAGCGCCGGCCGAGCGCGTCCACCACCAAGGAGTCCGGCCCCGCCGTGGTCGCCGGCGACGTCGCCGGCGCGCCGAGCCGCTCCCGTACCCCCGCCACCACCACCGGCAGCACGCCGAGGAAGCGGTCCACGTCCTCCTCCGTCGTGCCGGCCGGCAGCGACACCCGGACGTTCCCCTCGCTCAGCACCCCCATCGCGCGCAGCACATGGCTGGGCGTCAGCGTCGAGCTCGTACACGACGAACCGGACGAAACGGAGAATCCCTCCCGGTCCAGCTCGTGCAACAGCGTCTCCCCGTCGACGTACAGACAGGAGAAGGTCACCAGATGGGGCAGCCGCCGCACCGGGTCGCCCACCACCTCCACGTCCGGGACGAGCTGCGGAACCCGCGCCCGGATCCGGTCCACCAGGGCCCGCAGCCGCGCCTCCTCGGCCTCCGCCTCCGCCCGTACCGCCCGCAGCGAGGCCGCCGCCGCCACGATCGCCGGCAGGTTCTCGAAGCCGGGCGCCCGGCCCGACTCCCGCTCGTCCGACGGGCCTTGGAGCGCGAACCGCACCCCCTTCCGTACGGCGAGCAGCCCCACCCCCGCCGGCCCGCCCCACTTGTGCGCGCTCGCCGTGAGCAGCGACCAGGCGCCCTCCACCGGGCCCCAGCCCAGTGACTGGGCCGCGTCCACGAGCAGCGGCACGCCCGCCGCCCGGCAGGCCTCGGCCACCTCCGCCACCGGCTGCTCGGTCCCCACCTCGTGGTTGGCCGACTGGAGACACGCCAGGGCGACCGCGCCCGCGTCCCCGGAGTCCAGCGCGGCCGCGAAGACGTCCGCGTCCACCGCTCCCGTCCGCCCCACCGGAACCTCCGTCACCGCTCCGCCCGCCGCCGCGTGGCTCTCGGCCGCGTGCAGTACGGAGGAGTGCTCGACCGCGGAGACCACGATCCGGTTTCCGACACGCCGACGCCCCGCGAGAGATCCGGAGATTCCCGCGTGAACCGCGCGCGTCCCCGAAGGAGTGAATACGAGTTCGTCCGGGCGACAGCCCACGGCCTCCGCCGCGGCCTCCCGTGCGGCGTCGAGCAGCAGCCTGGCGCGCCGCCCTTCCCGGTACAGCCTGGCCGGATCGGCCCAGCCCTCGTCGAGGGAGGCGAGCAGCGCCTGGCGGGCGACGGGGTGCAACGGGGCGGCGGACGCGGCGTCGAAGTACGGCATCCGCCCACGGTAGGGCCTGGGCGGATGCCGTACCTCGCCCACCCGGGGCGAGGCCGCGACGCGCCCCGGCCCAGGCGGAGTGACGCGCCCGTGACCAGGCGGAGTGACGCCCCCGGGTCAGGCCGCGACCCGCCCCCGGCCCAGGCGGAGTGACGCCCCCGACCACGCCGCGACCCGCCCCTGACCAGGTCACAGCCCCTCCACAGCCCGCCCGCGACCCGCCCACCGCACGTCCGCCGCGTCCCACCGCCCGTCCGTCGCACGCCCGCGCCCGGTCCGCGGTGAGCCCACGGCAGGTCGGGCGGAGCCCGTCGCGAACCCCCGGGCCCGCCCGCAGCGACCCCGCCCGGAAGCGCCCCCGGCCCCGCCCGCAGCGCGCTCGCACCGCGCCCCCGGCGCACCCGCCGTCCGTCTCCGGCCGACCCGCCGTCCGCCCCTCGTGAGCCCTCGTCAGAACCACGTCGTCGTACACCGGCAGACCGCCGAACGGACGCGTCCGACCCCCCTCCGGAACCCCGGAGTCCACCCCTTCGGGGACTCGGACGGCGCGTTGGGCACCCTCCCCGCGCGACCCCAAATAGCGTCCAGTAGGGTTTGGTCCGCATAAACATCCAAACCCCTGCCCGCGGCCGGGGCGGCGACCGACCAGCGAGACGGACGGCCGTGGCCGACCAACGCGGGCCGAGACTCTCGGGAAGGCGCTACGTGAGTCCCAACGGCTCCGACCGCTCGTCGCGGCGCCCGATGCGGCGGAAGCTGCCGCAGGTGCTGACTGCGGGCCTGATCCTGGCGACAGCCACGGGCTGCTCGTACAACTGGGAAGACTTCCCCCGCCTTGGTATGCCCACTCCGGTCACGGAAGAGGCACCTACGATCCTCTCCCTCTGGCAGGGCTCGTGGGCGGCCGCCCTCGTCACGGGCGTCCTGGTCTGGGGGCTGATCCTGTGGTCCGTCATCTTCCACCGGCGCAGCCGCACCAAGGTCGAGGTACCTCCGCAGACGCGATACAACATGCCCATCGAGGCGCTGTACACCGTCACCCCGCTCATCATCGTCTCCGTGCTCTTCTACTTCACGGCACGTGACGAGTCGAAGCTCCTGTCGCTTTCCGACAAGCCGGCCCACACCATCAACGTGGTCGGCTACCAGTGGAGCTGGGGCTTCAACTACGTCGAGAACGTGCCCGGAGTGAAGGGCGACGCCCAGAAGGCTCCGAACCTCGACGCCATTCCGGACAAGTACCAGGACGACTTCCCGGCGAACGCCGGCGGCGTCTACGACGCCGGTATCCCGGGTGACCGGAACCCGCAGACCGGCAACCCGGGTCCGACCCTGTGGCTGCCGAAGGGCGAGAAGGTCCGGTTCGTCCTGACCTCCCGTGACGTCATCCACTCCTTCTGGGTGGTCCCCTTCCTGTTCAAGCAGGACGTCATCCCGGGTCACACCAACGTCTTCGAAGTCACCCCGACTCAGGAAGGCACCTTCCTCGGCAAGTGCGCCGAGCTGTGCGGTGTCGACCACTCCCGGATGCTCTTCAACGTCAAGGTGGTCTCTCCGGAGCGCTACCAGCAGCACCTGAAGGAGCTGGCCGAGAAGGGGCAGACCGGCTACATCCCGTCTGGCATCGAGCAGACGGACCCGGCCAGGAATGCGGAGAAGAACCAACTGTGAGCATCCACAACGAAACCCAGGGTGCCGCCGCAGCTGAGGACTCGTACGAGAACGAGCTGCCCGTACGGCGCAAGCAGCCCGGCAATGTCGTGATCAAGTGGCTGACCACCACCGACCACAAGACGATCGGCACGCTCTACCTGGTCACGTCGTTCGTCTTCTTCTGCATCGGCGGACTCATGGCGCTCTTCATGCGCGCCGAGCTGGCCCGTCCGGGTACGCAGATCATGTCGAACGAGCAGTTCAACCAGGCGTTCACGATGCACGGCACGATCATGCTGCTGATGTTCGCGACGCCGCTGTTCGCCGGCTTCGCGAACTGGATCATGCCGCTGCAGATCGGCGCGCCCGACGTGGCGTTCCCGCGGCTGAACATGTTCGCGTACTGGCTGTACCTCTTCGGCTCGATCATCGCGGTGGCCGGCTTCCTCACCCCGCAGGGTGCGGCCGACTTCGGCTGGTTCGCCTACTCCCCGCTGTCGGACGCCGTCCGCTCGCCGGGCGTCGGCGCCGACATGTGGATCATGGGTCTGGCCTTCTCCGGCTTCGGCACGATCCTCGGCTCGGTCAACTTCATCACCACGATCATCTGCATGCGCGCTCCCGGCATGACGATGTTCCGCATGCCGATCTTCACCTGGAACGTGCTGCTGACCGGTGTTCTGGTCCTGCTCGCCTTCCCGGTCCTCGCGGCCGCGCTGTTCGCCCTGGAGGCGGACCGCAAGTTCGGTGCACACGTCTTCGACGCGGCCAACGGTGGAGCGTTGCTCTGGCAACACCTCTTCTGGTTCTTCGGCCACCCAGAGGTGTACATCATCGCGCTGCCGTTCTTCGGCATCATCTCCGAGGTCATCCCGGTCTTCAGCCGCAAGCCGATGTTCGGCTACATCGGTCTGGTGGCCGCGACCATCGCGATCGCCGGTCTCTCCGTGACGGTGTGGGCGCACCACATGTACGTCACCGGTGGCGTGCTCCTCCCGTTCTTCTCCTTCATGACGTTCCTCATCGCCGTACCGACAGGCGTGAAGTTCTTCAACTGGATCGGAACGATGTGGAAGGGCTCGTTGTCCTTCGAGACACCGATGCTGTGGACGATCGGCTTCCTGATCACCTTCACCTTCGGTGGTCTGACGGGCGTCATCCTGGCCTCGCCGCCGATGGACTTCCACGTCTCCGACTCGTACTTCGTCGTCGCGCACTTCCACTACGTCGTCTTCGGCACCGTGGTCTTCGCGATGTTCGCCGGCTTCCACTTCTGGTGGCCGAAGTTCACGGGCAAGATGCTGGACGAGCGGCTCGGCAAGATGACGTTCTGGACGCTGTTCATCGGCTTCCACGGAACGTTCCTCGTGCAGCACTGGCTCGGTGCCGAGGGCATGCCGCGTCGTTACGCGGACTACCTCGACGCCGACGGCTTCACCGCGCTGAACACGATCTCGACGATCTCCTCCTTCCTGCTCGGTCTGTCGATCCTGCCGTTCCTCTACAACGTCTGGAAGACCGCCAAGTACGGCAAGAAGATCGAGGTCGACGACCCGTGGGGCTACGGCCGTTCGCTCGAATGGGCGACGTCCTGCCCGCCGCCGCGGCACAACTTCCTCACCCTGCCGCGGATCCGTTCGGAATCCCCGGCGTTCGATCTGCACCACCCTGAGATCGCGGCTCTCGACCAGCTCGAGAACAAGGGTCACGTGGCCGAGGCCCTCGCGGGCGGCAAGGAGGCCGGCAAGTGAAGATCCAGGGCAAGATGTTCATCTGGCTGAGCGTCTTCATCCTTGCCATGGCCGTCCTGTACGGCGTGTGGTCGAAGGAGCCGGTCGGTACGACGGCGCTGTTCCTGGCGTTCGGCCTGTCCATCATGATCGGCTACTACCTGGCCTTCACGGCCAAGCGTGTCGACGCGATGGCGCAGGACGACAAGGAGGCCGACGTCGCGGACGAGGCCGGTGAAGTGGGCTTCTTCGCCCCGCACAGCTGGCAGCCGCTGTCGCTGGCCATCGGCGGTGCGCTCGCCTTCCTCGCCATCGCGATGGGCTGGTGGATCCTGTACTTCTCCGCCCCGCTGATCCTCGTCGGCCTGTTCGGCTGGGTCTTCGAGTTCTACCGCGGCGAGAACCAGAACCAGTAGCGGCACCCCGCTCCGCACCGGAGCACCGAGAGGGGCCCGGACACTTCGTCACCGAAGTGTCCGGGCCCCTCTTTTGCAGCACTCGACGCGCTGGGAGCGAGGATTGTCCTTAGCGTGAAGTCATGAACGACACGCCGCGCATTCGGACTGTTCTGAGTTGCACTCTTCTGGCCGTCACGGTCACCGCAGCCGCCTCGGCGTGCGCGGGTTCCGACGACCACCCGCTGTCGGCGAGGGCGTATGACGCGGCGGACCAGCTCGCCGTCAGCGCTCCCGCGGACGGGGCCAAGGCGGACCCCGAGAAGGCCCTGGAGGTCACCGCCAAGGGCGAGGACGGCAGGATCACCGACGTCACCGCCATAGACACCGCGGGCCACCACCTGGCGGGCGAACTCACCGCGGACGGGCGGCGCTGGCGCTCCACGGCCGCCCTGGCGGCCGGCGCCCGCTACACGGTCCGCGTCGCCACCGAGGACGAGGACGGCGCTCCAGGCGCCCGTACGTTCACCTTCGAGACGGCCCCGGCCAAGCGGGCGCTGACCGCGGCCTTCGGCCCGGAGACGGGCACGTACGGCGTCGGACAGCCCATCACGGCCGACCTCAGCCTCCCCGTCAAGGACCGCAAGGCCCGTGCCGTCGTCGAAAGGGCCCTCAAGGTCCGCTCCACGCCGTCCGTCGAGGGCGCCTGGTACTGGGTGGACGACAAGAAGCTGCACTTCCGCCCGAAGGAGTACTGGCCGGCCGGCGCGAGCGTCACGGTCACCGGCACCCTGGACGGCCTCAAGGTCGGCGACAAGCTCTACGGCGGCGCGTCCAAGCCGCTGAAGCTCACGATCGGCGACCGGATCGAGGCCGTCGCGGACGCCGGGTCGCACCACATGACCGTGCGGCGCAACGGAGAAGTGATCAATACCATTCCGGTGACCACCGGCAAGCCGGGCTTCTCCACCCGAAACGGCATCAAAGTGGTGCTCGGCAAGGAGTACTACGTCCGGATGCGGGGCACCAGCATCGGCATCGCCGAGGGCAGCGCCGAGTCGTACGACCTGCCGGTCTACTACGCCACCAGGGTCACCTGGAGCGGTGAGTACGTGCACGCCGCGCCCTGGTCGGTCGGCTCACAGGGCGTGGCGAACGTCAGCCACGGCTGTGTCGGCATGTCGACGGGGAACGCGGCCTGGTTCTACGAGACCGTCCGCCCCGGAGACATCGTCCGCGTCGTCAACAGCTTCGGCAACACGATGGACACCTTCGGCAACGGCTTCGGCGACTGGAACCTGTCGTGGGACAAGTGGCGGGAGGGCAGCGCCCTGGTGGAGGCCGCCGGAAACCCGGTGGCCCCCACGGAGAAGGCCCGCCTCAGGCCCCTCGCGCTCTAGGGCTCGGTTCTCCCCCTCGCTTCGCTGGGGGACCCCCACCGGGGCGCCGAAGCCGGGCTCACCGGGCCGACCGTGCTCGACCTGCTCGTTCCGCGCAGGTCTCCGCGCGCTCGGCCCCGTTCCCCCGGCGCGCCCCTTCGGCTCACTCGCCGCGTGCGGCGACTACGCGTCGATCGACAGGCGCGAGCGGATCAGGGAGGCCAGGGACGCCGCGAACTCGACCGGTTCCACCGGAAGGGTGACCGCGGCGTCCGCGCGGCTCCAGGTGGCCAGCCAGGCGTCCTGCGGGCGGCCGATGAGCAGCAGCACCGGCGGGCAGTGGAAGACCTCGTCCTTGATCTGCCGGCAGACGCCCATGCCGCCCGCGGGAACCGCCTCGCCGTCCAGGACGCACACGTCGATGCCGCCCTCGTCCAGGCGCTTCAGCACCGCCGGCAGGGTCGCGCACTCCACGAACTCGACCGGGGGGACGTCCGACGCGGGCCTGCGCCCGGCCGCCAGCCGTACCTGCTCGCGGGTGTTCGCGTCGTCGCTGTAGACCAGGACCGTGGCACTCGACTGCATCGTTCCTCCGGCTGGGAAGGCGGGTGGGTCGTCGTCGACCGATGCGCGGATGCTACTCCGGTCCACACCCCGTCAACACCCGTTCAACACCTGTTCGAAGGGTGCCGGGGGGTCCTCGCACTGGGCCGTTCGGGCTGGACACACCCCTCTGACACTCCGAACGGCACCCCCCGGAGTGAGGGCGGGATAAGCGACCGACATAATGTCGGTCGTGGCGACAGTAACGACAGTAGAAACAGGGCACGCGCACCCGTCGGTCAATCGACCGAACCTCACCAGCGTCGGAACCATCATCTGGTTGAGCTCCGAGCTGATGTTCTTCGCGGCCCTCTTCGCGATGTACTTCACCCTTCGATCGGTGATGGGCGCCGAGTACTGGACGGAAAAGGCAGACGCCTTGAACTTCCCGTTCTCGGCGACCAACACCACGATCCTGGTGCTCTCCTCACTCACCTGCCAGCTCGGCGTCTTCGCCGCAGAGCGGGGCGACGTGAAGAAGCTCCGGTCGTGGTTCATCATCACGTTCGTGATGGGTTCGATCTTCATCGGCGGACAGGTCTTCGAGTACACCGAGCTGGTGAAGCACGAGGGCCTCTCGCTCTCGTCGGACCCGTACGGCTCCGTGTTCTACCTGACCACCGGCTTCCACGGCCTGCACGTGACGGGCGGTCTCATCGCCTTCCTGCTGGTCCTCGGCCGGACGTACGCCGCCAAGAGGTTCACTCACGAGCAGGCAACCGCCGCCATCGTCGTGTCCTACTACTGGCACTTCGTCGATGTCGTCTGGATCGGCCTCTTCGCCACGATCTACATGATCAAGTAGTCGGCGCCGCCGACACGGCGGACCGAGACATCCAGCAAGCATCGACGCAGAAGATCCTGACACCGGGGTAATCCGTGAAAAAGCTCTCCGCACGACGACGCCATCCGCTGGCGGCGGTCGTCGTCCTACTTCTCGCGCTGGCGGCCACTGGGGGGCTGTACGCCGCGTTCGCGCCCGCGGGCACGGCGAAGGCCGATGAAACCGCCCAGTCCCTCGCGATCGAGGAGGGGAAGAAGCTCTACTCCGTCGGCTGCGCCAGCTGCCACGGAACCGGCGGTCAGGGCACCACTGACGGCCCGTCCCTCGTCGGCGTCGGTTCGGCCGCCGTCGACTTCCAGGTCGGCACGGGTCGCATGCCGGCCCAGCAGCCGGGCGCCCAGGTCCCGAAGAAGAAGGTCATCTACTCGCAGGCTGAGATCGATCAGCTCGCGGCGTACGTCGCTTCTCTCGGTGCCGGCCCGATCACGCCGACCGAGGGCCAGTACAGCCCTGACGGTGCCGACATCGCCAAGGGTGGCGAGCTGTTCCGCACCAACTGTGCCCAGTGCCACAACTTCACCGGTGAGGGTGGCGCGCTGACCTACGGCAAGTACGCCCCGAACCTCGAAGGCGTGAGCCCGAAGCACCTCTACGAGGCCATGCAGACCGGCCCGCAGAACATGCCCTCCTTCCCGGACACGACGATGCCGGAGAAGGAGAAGAAGGACATCATCGCGTACGTCCAGGCCGTCAACGGCGAGAAGGCCGACAGCCCGGGTGGTCTCTCGCTCGGTGGCCTCGGCCCCGTCTCCGAGGGCCTGTTCGCCTGGGTCTTCGGCCTGGGTGCGCTGATCGCAGTTGCCGTCTGGGTCGCGGCCCACACCGCTAAGGCCAAGAAGTCATGAGTAGCCAAGAGATTCCAGAAGAGAACCTGCCGGCAGGGCAGGACACCGCGCACGGCGCGGTGAAGGTCGCCGACGACCCGTTCGCCGACCCGGGCCTTCCGCCCCACAAGCCCCGCATCCAGGACATCGACGAGCGGGCCGCGCGTCGGTCCGAGCGCGCGGTGGCGTTCATGTTCACGCTGTCGATGCTGGCCACGATCGGCTTCATCGCCTCGTACGTGATCTTCCCGGTCGATCAGATCGTGTACATCTGGCCCTTCGGCCGGGTGTCCTCGCTCAACTTCGCGCTGGGCTGGACCCTGGGTCTCGCGCTCTTCTTCATCGGCGCGGGCGCGGTCCACTGGGCCCGCACCCTGATGTCCGACGTCGAGATCGCGGACGAGCGTCACCCGATCGCGGCCGACACCGAGACCAAGGCGAAGGTCATGTCGGACTTCGCGGCCGGTGCCGCCGAGTCGGGCATGGGCCGTCGCAAGCTCATCCGCAACACGATGTTCGGTGCGCTGTCGCTCGTTCCGCTCTCCGGCATCGTGCTGCTGCGTGACATGGGCCCGCTGCCCGAGAAGAAGCTCCGGACCACCATGTGGGCCAAGGGTCTTCAGCTCATCAACATGAACACGCACGAGCCGCTGCGTCCCGAGGACGTCGCGGTCGGGTCGCTGACCTTCGCGATGCCCGAGGGCCTCTCGGAGCACGACCACCACTTCCAGGTGGAGATCGCCAAGGCCGCCCTGATGATCGTCCGGATCCAGCCGGAGGACATCAAGGACAAGCGCGAGCTCGAGTGGTCGCACGAGGGCATCGTCGCGTTCTCGAAGATCTGCACCCACGTGGGCTGCCCGATCTCCCTGTACGAGCAGCAGACGCACCACGTCCTCTGCCCGTGCCACCAGTCCACCTTCGACCTCTCCGACGGCGCCCGCGTCATCTTCGGCCCGGCCGGTCACGCCCTCCCGCAGCTGCGGATCGGCGTGAACGACAAGGGCTTCCTGGAGGCGCTCGGCGACTTCGACGAGCCCGTCGGTCCTTCCTTCTGGGAGCGCGGATGAGCACCGTGACCGATACCAAGAAAGCGCCCGCCGGTGAGCGGGTCGCCGACTGGGCCGACGGTCGCCTGGGGATCTACACGCTGGCCAAGGCCAACATGCGGAAGATCTTCCCGGACCACTGGTCCTTCATGCTGGGCGAGATCTGCCTCTACAGCTTCCTCATCATCATCCTGACGGGCGTCTATCTGACGATGTTCTTCCACCCGTCGATGAACGAGGTGGAGTACGTCGGACCGTACGTCCCGCTCCAGGGACAGCTGATGTCCGAGGCGTTCAACTCGACCATGCACATCTCGTTCGAGGTGCGCGGTGGTCTGCTCATCCGGCAGATCCACCACTGGGCGGCGCTGATCTTCCTCGCCGGCATGTTCGTGCACATGATGCGCGTGTTCTTCACGGGTGCGTTCCGCAAGCCCCGTGAGATCAACTGGCTGTTCGGCTTCCTGCTGTTCTTCCTGGGCATGTTCACCGGCTTCACCGGTTACTCGCTCCCGGACGACCTGCTCTCCGGCACCGGTGTCCGCTTCATGCAGGGCGCGATCCTGTCCGTGCCGGTCATCGGCACGTACCTGTCGATGTTCCTGTTCGGCGGGGAGTTCCCCGGCGGCGACTTCGTGGCCCGGTTCTACTCGGCCCACGTCCTGCTGCTGCCCGGCATCATGCTCGGCCTCGTGGTGGCCCACCTCATCCTGGTGTTCTTCCACAAGCACACGCAGTTCGCCGGCCCCGGCCGTACGAACAAGAACGTCGTGGGCATGCCGCTGCTGCCGGTCTACATGGCCAAGGCCGGAGGCTTCTTCTTCCTGGTCTTCGGTGTCATCGCGGTCATCGCGGCGATCGCCTCGATCAACCCGATCTGGGCCCTCGGCCCGTACCGCCCGGACCAGGTGTCCACCGGCGCCCAGCCCGACTGGTACATGGGCTTCGCCGAGGGTCTGATCCGAGTCATGCCGGGCTGGGAGATCAACCTCTGGGGCCACACGCTCGTCCTGGGCGTGATGATCCCGCTGGCGATCTTCCCGGCAGTCCTCGCGGCGATCGCGGTCTACCCGTTCATCGAGTCGTGGATCACCGGCGACAAGCGCGAGCACCACATCGCGCAGCGCCCGCGCAACGCTCCGACGCGCACCGGTTTCGGTGTCGCCTGGATCACCGCGTACATGATCATGCTCGTGGGTGGTGGAAACGACCTCTGGGCGACCCACTTCCACCTGTCGCTCAACTCGATCACCTGGTTCGTGCGGATCTTCTTCTTCGTCGGCCCGGTCATCGCGTTCGTCGTCACCAAGCGGATCTGCCTCGGCCTCCAGCGCCGCGACAAGGACAAGGTGCTGCACGGCCGCGAGTCCGGCATCATCAAGCGCCTGCCGCACGGTGAGTTCGTCGAGATCCACGAGCCGCTCAGCCAGGGCGAGCTGCACCGCCTCACCGCGCACGAGCAGTACGACGCCGCGGCGCTGCCGCCGGCCGTCGACGAGAACGGTGTGGAGCGCAAGATCGGGCGCATGGAGAAGCTCCGGGTCAAGCTCAACAAGGGCTACTACGGCGACGACAGCCAGGTCGCCAAGCCCACCGTCGAGGAGTACAAGGAGATCCAGAGCGGCCACGGCCACCACTGATCATCTGAACTCCTGACTTTCGACAAGTCGCCACGGTGAGAGCCCCGTCCATTCGCTGGACGGGGCTCTTTGCCGTCCCGGGGGCTCGATAGGGTGGAGCCCTAGCCGTCACCGACCGACCAGGAGCTGCCATGAGCGCTGCGACCCCCGCTGGAGGACCTACGTCGGCGGGCCGCTCCTGGCCCGTCGTCCTGGACGGTCTGCTGTCCGGCCGCGACCAGAGCGCGGAGGACACCGCCTGGGCCATGGACCGGATCCTGCGGGGCGAGGCGACCGACGCGCAGATCGCCGGTTTCGTCGTGGCCCTGCGCGCCAAGGGCGAGACCGTCGAGGAGATCACCGGCCTCGTCCGCACCATGTACGAGCACGCGAACACGATCGAGGTGCCCGGCGCCACGGTCGACATCGTCGGCACCGGTGGCGACGGCGCCAAGACCGTCAACATCTCCACCATGTCGGCGATCGTCGTGGCCGGCACCGGCGCCAAGGTCGTCAAGCACGGCAACCGGGCCGCGTCCTCCGCCTCCGGCGCCTCCGACGTCCTGGAGAAGCTCGGCGTCAACCTGGACCTGACCCCGAGGCGGGTCGTCGAGGTCGCCGAGGAGGCCGGGATCACCTTCTGCTTCGCCGTGAAGTTCCACCCGGCGCTGCGCCATGTGGCGATGGCCCGCAAGGAGCTCGGCATCCGGACCGTCTTCAACTTCCTCGGTCCGCTCACCAACCCCGCCCGCGTCCGGTCCCAGGCGACCGGTGTCGCCGACGCCCGGGTGGCGCCCATCGTCGCCGGGGTGCTCGCCGAGCGCGGTTCCTCCGCGCTGGTCTTCCGCGGCGACGACGGCCTCGACGAGCTGACCACCACCGCCACCTCGCGGGTCTGGGTGGTCCGTGACGGCGCGGTGCGGGAGGAGGCCTTCGACCCCCGGGACGTCGGCATCGACCTCGTCCCCGTGGAGGCGCTGCGCGGCGCGGACGCCTCGTACAACGCCGACGTGGCCCGCCGGCTGCTCGCGGGGGAGACCGGTCCGGTACGGGACGCGGTGCTGCTCAACTCGGCGGCGGCGCTGACCGCGCTCGCGCCGGGGGAGGGCACCCTGGCGGAGCAGATCCGCGCCGGCATCGGGAAGGCCGCGGAGTCGATCGACTCCGGCGAGGCCCGCCGGGCCCTGGAGCGCTGGGTCGCCGCCAGCAACTCCTGACCCCCCGCACGTCGTACGCGCCCGACCCCGGTCCAGTATGCGGACCGGGGTCTTGCGCTTCGGCGATCATGTGGCAGGATGCTCTACAGGTCACGAGTGACAGCGTTTTGGCCCCGGCTTGCTGTCCGGCAACCCTCCGTCCGTGGCGGGGTGCCCCGGGTGATGACCAGGCCGTAGGCAGCGAGGTCTACGGCAAGCGCGGACCCCTCGAACACCAGGGGTCCTGGTCTCTCGAGGAGCTTTTCCGTGAGCAAGCGAATGCGATAGGGCGAGTACGCCCCTTCTTCACCCTCGGATCATCGGATCAGGGTCACTTCCGCGTACCCCGTGCACCCCTGAGTCCGCCCGTGCGCCACGGGCACCCGTGTCCTCCGAGGCGTCACCCCGTACCCCGCCGTGTCCGGCCGCGTACGGATCACCGAAGCCATTCCGCACCGCCCGCCGGGAGATACCGCCATGTCCGCACGCCCTGACGCCGTCGCCACCGCCACCCTCGTCGAGACCGCCGCCGAGTCCGCCGATCCCTGCTGCGCCGCCCCGCTCCCCGTGCTCGGCCGGGACGTCACCGTCCCGCTCGTCACCGGCGGCGAGGTGACCTACGCGGCGCTCGACTACGCGGCCAGCGCGCCGGCCCTCCAGCGGGTCTGGGACGACGTCGCCGCGTACGCCCCCTACTACGGCAGCGTCCACCGCGGCGCCGGCTACCTCTCCCAGCTCTCCACCGACCTCTTCGAGAACAGCCGCGCCACCGTCGCCGAGTTCCTCGACTGCCGCGCCGGTGACCAGGTCGTCTTCACCCGCTCCACCACCGACTCGCTCAACCTGCTCGCCGCCACGCTCCCGGCCGACTGCCAGGTCTTCGTCTTCGAGACCGAGCACCACGCCTCGCTGCTGCCCTGGCGCGACGCCCGCGTCACCTACCTCAACGCACCGCGCACCCCGCAGCAGGCCGTCGCCACCCTGGAGCGGGCCCTCGCCGACCGCGACCCCTACGGCCCCGCGCTGGTCTGCGTCACCGGCGCCTCCAACGTCACCGGCGAGCTGTGGCCGGTGAAGGAGCTCGCCGCCGCCGCGCACGCCCACGGCGCCCGGATCGTGCTCGACGCCGCCCAGCTCGCGCCCCACCACCCGGTCTCCGTCCAGGAGCTCGACGTGGACTGGATCGCCTTCTCCGGGCACAAGCTGTACGCGCCCTTCGGCTCCGGCGTCCTCGCGGGCCGCGCCGACTGGCTGCAGGACTCCGAGCCCTACCTCGCGGGCGGCGGCGCCTCCCGCAAGGTGGCCCGTCGGGCCGACGGCGGTGTGGACGTGGAGTGGCACACCACCGCGGCCCGGCACGAGGCCGGTTCCCCGAACGTCATCGGCGTCTACTCGATCGCCTCCGCCTGCAAGGCGCTCACCGAGGCCGGCTTCGACTCCCTCGTCGAGCGCGAGCAGCACCTGATCGCCACGGTCCGGGCGGGACTCGCCGAGGTTCCCGAGGTCAGGGTGCTCTCGTTGTTCGGCGACGACGCGCCGCGCGTCGGCGTCATCTCCTTCGTCGTGGAGGGCTGGAACAGCTCCCACTTCGCCGCCGCGCTCTCCGCCGAGTACGGCATCGGCGTCCGCGACGGTCTCTTCTGCGCGCACCCGCTGGTCCGCACGCTGCTCGGCAGCGACCCGCAGGACCCGGGCGAGTGCGGCGCCCCCGAGGCGGCCCCGGGGGAGAGGTCGCTCAACGCCATCCGGGTGAGCTTCGGCGCCGGTACGCCGGACGAGCACGTGGAGCGGTTCGTAGGCGCCGTGAAGGAGCTCGTCCGCGACGGCGCGCAGTGGAAGTACCGCACCGAGGACGGCCGCTGCGTCCCGGACCGCGGCTGAGCACTCACTCGTACGGGTGAAGGGGGCCTCCCGAGCGGGAGGCCCCCTTCACCCGTGCCGTGAACGAGGTCTCAGGACTCCAGACCGATGGCGAAGGCCGCCTCCAGATCGTGCTGGGAGTACGTACGGAAGGCGACATGCGTGTCCGTGGCCTCGACGCCCGGGATCTTGCTGATGCTGCCGGGGATGACGTCCGCCAGGTCGTCGTGACGGGGCACGCGGACCATGGCGATGAGGTCGTAGGTGCCGGTCACCGAGAAGACCTCGCTGACGCTGTCGAGCCCGGCGATCGACTCGGCGATCTCGGGGATGCGGTCCACGCTGGTCTTGATGAGCACGATCGCGGTGATCACGGCTGGCTTTCTCCCTCGGTCGCCGCGGCTTGGGCTTTCACTCTATCCCCACCCCGGTAGCGCCCCCAGGCATAGAGGAAGCCGACGGAGAAGCCCACCACATGGGCCAGATAGGCGACGCCGGGACCGGCGCCCGCCGCCTGCGCGGCCAGCCACTGGAGCACGAACCAGAAGATCAGCACGATCCAGGCCGGGAAGCGCAGCGGAAGGAAGAAGAGGAAGGGGAAGAGACTGGTGACCCGGGAGCGCGGGAAGAGGAAGAGAAAGGCCCCGAGCACCCCGGAGATCGCCCCGGACGCCCCGACCAGGGTCTGCTCGCTGTTCGCGTGCGCCACCGCGTACCCGAGCAGCGCGAGGTAGCCCGTGCCCAGGTAGAAGAGGGCGAACTCGACGGGACCCATGCGCTCCTCGGCCATCGCCCCGAAGACGTACAGGAACAGCATGTTTCCCAGCAGGTGGAGCCAGCTGCCGTGGACGAAGAGCGCCGTGAACGGGGTGAGCAGGGCGCGGGGGTCGCCGCTCATCAGCTCGGCGGGGACGACACCCCAGCGCCGGAAGTACACGCCCTGCGCCGCGAGCAGCTCGTCCCCCGTGCCGTACACCGGGTTGAGCCCCGAGACCGGGCCGATCACGAAGAGCAGACAGCAGGCGGAGATCAGTCCGTACGTCACCTTGGGGCCGGTGCGGGTGCCCCGCCAGGCACCGAGGGCCGTACCTCGCCAGTCGATCATGGACAGATCATGGCGTACCGGGGCCGAACTGGACAGAGTGCCTCGCCGTGCCCTCGCGTACCGGCGAGGCCGTAGGGTAACGGGCAGTACGACCGCAGTTCGACGGCGCACCGCGGCTCCCGCACCTGGTACCACGCAACAGGAAGAAGGACGGCACGATGACGACGGTTCCCCTGCCGACCGCCGACACCCGGTGGCGCTGCACGCTCTGCGGCAACCTGACCCGCTTCGACGTGACGCGCTCCTCCAAGGTCGTGGAGTACGTCCATCTGGACCTCGCGGGCGACCCGACGGTCGAGGAACGCCAGGTGGTCAGTGAGACCATCGAGTCGGTCCGCTGTCGCTGGTGCAACGCGGTGGATCAGATCGAGCTGGTGGACAGGCCGGGCGCCGCCTCCTGAGGGACGGCGCGGACGACATAGGGGTGACGGATCGTGGAGCAGCCCGCGCACGGTGGAGAGCCGGCCGGCGCGGCAGGTGACGCTGCCGAGACGCTCGACCACCCGCTGCCGGAAGGCGTACGGCGGCGGGTCGTCGCGCTGGTCGCCGACGCCTTCGGCGGGCTGACCGTCGCGGAGCTGCCCGCACCCCTGAGGCAGTACGCCCGGTTCACCGCGAGCCGGCGCGCCAAGTTCGCCGGGAACGCCATGGCGGCGGCCCTGGAGAGCGACCCGCTGTTCCGGCAGCGGATCGGCGAGCGCTTCAAGCAGGGCCAGCCCGAGCTGGCCGGATCCGTCGAGACCGGCACCCCGCCCGCCGCGGCCGACCCCGTCGACGTGGCGGCCGCGGCCTATGTGCTGCGCCCGCCGGGCTGGGTCAAGCTGGTGGCCGCCGCGGGCGAGGAGGCCCAGCGCGCCGACGCCGAGCGGGCCGACGAGGCGGGCCGGCGTGAGCTGGAGCGGCTGCGCGAGGAACTCGCCGCCGCCCGGGACCGCTCGCGCGGCGAGACCGAGCAGCTGCGCCACGATCTGGAGGCGGCCCGGAAGGAAGCGGAATCGCTTCACCGCAAGCTGCGCAGCGCCCAGAGCGACGTGAAGCGCGGCGAGGCCGCGCTGCGTCGTACGCAGGGCGAGATCGACGCGGCGAAGGCGGAGGCGGCCGCCCAGGTGTCGTCCGCCGAGAGCGAGAGCCGGCGGCTCAAGGCGCGGCTGGGCGAGGTCGAGGCCGCCCTGGAGGCGAGCCGCAGGACCGCCCGTGAGGGGCGCTCGGTGGAGGACATGCGGCTGCGGCTGCTGCTCGACACCGTGCTCGACGCCGCCCAGGGGCTGCGGCGCGAACTGGCGCTGCCCCCCGTGTCCGTGCACCCGGCGGACACCGTGGACGCGGTGGAGCCGGGGCGGATGTCCCCGAAGGACATCGCGGCGCGGGCGCTCTCCGAGACCGACCCGGCGCTGCTCGACCAGCTCCTCGCGCTGCCGCAGGCCCATCTGGTCGTCGACGGCTACAACGTCACCAAGACCGGCTATCCGACGATGCCGTTGGAGAAGCAGCGGCTGCGGCTGCTCGGCAGCCTGTCGGCCCTGGCGGCCCGCTCGGGCGCCGAGGTCACCTGTGTCTTCGACGGGGCGGAGCTGGCGGCCCCGGTGCTCCTCGCGCCGCCGCGGGGGGTGCGGGTGCTGTTCTCCAAGCCCGGCGTGACCGCCGACGAGTTGATCCGTCAGCTGGTCAGGGCGGAGCCGCCGGGCCGGCCGGTCGTGGTGGTCTCCACCGACCGCGAGGTGGCCGACGGGGTGGCGAAGGCCGGAGCGCGGCCCGTGGCGTCCGCCTTGCTGCTGAAGCGGCTTTCCCGGCTTTCCTGAAGCATCGCACCACATCGCAACTCTTGGGCTGTATGCCCGAATTCTGATGGGCGGACGGTCAAGTGCCCATCACAGCCTGTGTGGTGCGTGTAAATTAAGTGGTCCCTGGGCAATATTTTTGCCAGTGGGATTTGAACTGATCACAACTTGGTCACTAGGGTCGGGGCTCGAACCTTCGCGCGGTTGATCACCCATCCGGGGTGGCGGCGGAGGAACCGCCTGCCCCTTACCGGTTGGGCGGCTCTGAGGAAGAAGGAGCTCGCCTTCGTGGCGTCCCACCGTCGACCCAAGCAGCCGAGCCGCATGCGCGTGACCGTACTCACCGCGACCGCGGCCGCCGCCGTAGCGCTCACCGCCCAGACGGGCGCCCAGGCGGCCCCCGCCAAGCCCAAGATCGACGAGGTCAAGTCGAAGGTCGACAAGCTGCACCACGAGGCCGAAGAGGCCATCGAGCAGTACAACCAGGCCGAAGAGCGCCGCGGGAAGCTGCAGGAGGAGGTCGGCAACCTCCAGGACAAGGTGGCCCGCGGGCAGCAGGAGCTCAACACCCTGCGCGACCAGATCGGTTCGGTGGCCAGCGCCCAGTACCGCTCCGGCGGCATCGACCCGGCGCTCCAGCTCTTCCTCTCGGCCGACCCGGACACCTACCTCGACAAGGCGTCCGCGATCGACCAGCTGAGCGCCCAGCAGGCCGACGTCCTCACCTCGATCCAGTCCAAGCAGCGCAGCCTCGCGCAGCAGCGGGCCGAGGCCGCGACGAAGCTCGCCGACCTCGAGGACGTCCGCAAGGCCCTCGGCGCCAAGAAGACGAGCTACCAGAACAAGCTCGCCGACGCGAAGAAGCTCCTCAACACCCTCACCGCGGCCGAGAAGGCCAAGATGCAGCAGGAGGAGCGGGCCAAGGAGCAGCGCGCCAGCCGCGACGCCGGCGAGCGCCTCGACCTCGGTAACGAGGCTGCCGCGTCCGGCTTCGGCGCCGCCGCCCTCAGCGCCGCCGCCACCCGGGTCGGCATGCCGTACGACCCCGGTGCGGAGGGCCCCGGCTCGTTCGACTGCTCGGGTCTGACCCAGTGGGCCTACGGCAAGGCCGGCGTCGACCTCACCCGCACCACCTACACCCAGCAGAACGACGGCGTGAAGATCGGCCGCAGCCAGCTCAAGCCGGGCGACCTGGTCTTCTTCAACGGCCTGTCGCACGTGGGTCTGTACGCGGGCAACAACACGATCCTCCACGCCCCCAAGCCGGGCGCCTATGTCCGCTACGAGTCCATGAACTACATGGGCACGTTCCAGTTCGGTGTCCGCATCGGCGGCTGACCCGCCCCGACGCGACCCGCGCAGCCGTACCGCCCAATCGGGTGGTTCGCCGCGACGCGAGCTGACCTGACGCCCCGCCGGTGACCTGTGATCTCCGGCGGGGCGTCACTTTGTGTGCCCGGCGCCTTCGTTGGACGCGGAGTGATCAGCGGCTACTGTCTGCCGCGCCAGTCAGCGTCGAGCCGAACGGAGCGCGATTCGTGGCGTCCCACCGCCGACCCGCCCGGGTCACCGTCCTCACCGCCGCCGCGGCCACCGCCGCGGCGACCCTCGGGGCCGTCCCCGCGAGCGCCGACCCCGGGGCCGGGTCCGCGGCCACCCGTGCCACGGTGGACCGCCTCTTCGAGGAGGCCGAGAAGGCCACCGAGGGCTACAACCGGGCGGACGAGAAGGCGGACGCGCTGCGCCGGACGGTCTCCCAGGCCCAGGACAGCCTCGCCCGCGGCCAGGAGCGCATCAACCACATGCGGGGCGCGCTCGGTTCGGTCGCCGGCGCGCAGTACCGCTCCGGCGGCATCGACCCCGCCCTCGCCCTGCTGCTCTCCTCCGACCCGGACACCTACCTCGACCGGGCCTCCGCGCTCGACCGGATCACCGCCCGGCAGGGGGTCGCGCTCGGCGAGCTCCGGCGGGAGCAGCGCCGACTGGGCCAGAAGCGGGCCGAGGCCCGGACGGCCCTGGTCGAGCTGGAGCGCAGCCGGGCCGAGGTGGCCCGCCACAAGCGCGTCGTCGAGGGCAAGCTCGCCGAGGCCCGCCGGGTCCTCGCGAGCCTCACCGCCGAGGAGCGCGCCGATTTCGACCGGGCCTCGCGCTCCGGCGGACGTGCGGAGGAGCTGCCGCCGATGCCCGAGGCGGCTCCGGGCTCCTCGCGGGCCGCCGCCGCGGTGATCGCCGCTCGCAGCGCGGTCGGCAAGCCGTACGTGTGGGGCGCGACCGGCCCCTCCGCCTTCGACTGCTCGGGCCTGATGGTCTGGTCGTACGGGAAGGCCGGGATCAGCCTGCCGCGGACCTCCTCCGCGCAGCGGTACGCGGGCCGGCAGGTGCCGCTCTCGCAGGCGCAGCCCGGAGACCTCGTCACGTACCGCGGCGACGCCAGCCATGTGGGCATCTACGCCGGCAACGGCCAGGTCATCCACGCCCCCTACCCGGGCGCGCGGGTCCGCTACGACCCGGTGAACATGATGTCGCACGTGACGGTGACCCGGGTCTGAGGCGGATTCCGGGCCGGGGCCGAGAAGGGCCCAGGCCGGGACCGGCGCGGGTCCGATCCCTGCTTCCGTCCAGCTCCGGCGCGGGCCCGGCGCGGGTCCGGTCCCTGCGCCCGTCCAGGTCCGGCGCGGGTCCGAGCCCCGCTTCCGGCCGGGTCCGGATCGGTCCGAGGCCGCTTCAGGCCGCTTCAGGCTGCTTCCGGCGGGGTCCGGCTCGCCGGTCCCGGACCGCTGCGGACCGGGCTCGGGGCCGTACCGGATCCGGTTCCCGCCGATCCGACCGTACGATCGGAGGCGTGGCAGGTCAGGGGTGTGGAGCGCGGAGGCTGGCGACGGCCTGCCTGACGGCCCTGCTGCTCGTGCTCGTGGGGCTCGTCGGCTGCGGTGCGCGCGCCGACCTCCCGGCCGACACGGCCGCCCGGGAGATACAGGGGCTCCTCGACCGGCACGCCAGGGCGCTCCTCGACCGCGACCAGCCCGGCTACCTCGCCGCCGTCGACCCCTCCTACGCCCCGACCGCCCTCACCGTCTTCCGGCGGCTCGCGACGGTTCCCGTCGACGGCTGGACCTACCGGCTCACCGGGGTCGACCGCACGGCCGCCGACCGCGTCACCGCCCGTGCCGACCTCGGCTACCGGCTCGAAGGCCACGACGAACGGCCCGTCACCGGCGCCCGGATCCTCGACCTGACCGAGCGGGACGGACGCTGGTACGTGACCGGCGACCGCCCCGCGCAGGGGGCGCCCCGGCACCTCTGGGAGCAGGGCGACGTGGCGACCGTCCGGGGCGCCCGCTCCCTCGTCCTCGGCGTCGGCCAGAAGCCCGAGCGGCTCCGGGAGATCGCCGCGGCGGCGGACCGGGCCGTTCCTGTCGTCTCCGCCGCCTGGCCCGTCGACTGGGCCCGTGACGTGGTGGTCCTCGTCCCCGGGTCTCTGGAGGGGATGGGGGAGCTCCTCGGGGCGCCCGGGAACTCCTACCGGGGCATCGCCGCCGTCACCACGGGGGAGACCCGGGGCGGTGCGGACGCCCCCGCGGACCGGGTGATCGTGAACCCGGAGGCGTACGGGGTGCTCGGCGAGTTCGGCCGGCAGCTCGTCCTCACCCACGAGACCGTCCATGTCGCCACCCGCGCCGCCACCACCCCGTCGACCCCGGTCTGGCTCTCCGAGGGCTTCGCCGACTGGGTCGCCTACCGTGACACCGACCGCACCGCCGCCCAGGCCGCCCCCGAACTGCGCCGCGCGGTCCGCGCGGGTGAGCTGCCCGCCCGGCTCCCGGAGGACCCCGACTTCGGCTTCGGCGGGGACGCGGAGGCCCTGGCCATGGCGTACGAGGGCGGCTGGCTGGCCTGCGCGCTGATCGCGGACCGCTGGGGCGACTCGAAGCTGACCGACTTCTACCGTGCGGTGGGCGCGCACCCGGGCCGGGAAGGTGCCGTGGAGAAGGCCCTCCAGGAGGTGCTCGACACCACGCCGGAGGAGTTCACCGCCGACTGGCGGGAGTACCTGGGGAAGCGACTGGGGTAGGGGCTGCCCGCCGGACCGCCGGATCGCCGGATCCGGCGGATTCAGGGGCGGGCGGGTGACTCCCGGTCCTCGAGTTCGGCCAGCGCCTCCGTCAGCCAGGCCTTCTCGGCCGTACCCGTCGCGCGGGCGATCCGCAGCATGCCCCGGCGGAAGAGGTCGGGCTCCCGCTCGACGACCACCGGCGTCCCGCCCTCGTAGAAGAAGCTGGCCGGGGTGTTCAGGAACTCCTGGCGGCGGCGCAGCACGGCCGCCTGGTCCGCCGGGTCGGGCAGGTGGCCGAGGAACGAGAGCAGGGTGAAGAACCGCTGGCCGTCGGTGATCTCGGCGTCCTTGGGGGAGCGCAGCCGGGCCAGCAGCTCCCGGCGTCCGTCGGCGGTGAGCGAGAGCGTCCGGCGCGGGGCCGCGCTCGCGCCCGGTTCCGTACGACTGTCCACCAGGCCGTTCTTCACCAGGCGGGTGATCGCCGGGTAGAGGGCGCCGTCGCTGACGGGGCGCACATGGCCGCTCAGGCCGTGGATGCGCTCCTTCAGCTCGTAGCCGTGCAGGGGCTTCTCGTACAGGAAGCCCAGGATCGACAGCTCCAGCACCGGGCGGCCTCCTTCGTGCGCGTCGTTCGTGCTTGTCGTCGGACCGGTCGTCATGCTACCTCTTTTCGATGTGCCTCTAATCGAGGTACATCGAAAAGAGGGGGCACCGTCCATGTCCGCGCACCGCCGCACGCTCGTCCGGATCGCCCGCCCGGTCTATCTGGAACTCCTCGCCGGCGTCGCCGCCGGCGTCATCAACGTCGTCTGGGTCGCCCGGCTCGGCGGGGACGCCGTCGCCGCCGTCGCGATCGCCACCAACGTCGAGAACCTGCTCCTCGGCGTCGTCCTCGTGGCGGGCTCCGGCACCACGGTGCTCGTCGCCCGCGCCCGGGGCGCCGACGACCCGGCCGCCGTCCGCGCCGCGGTCCGCGGCGGGGCCGCCCTCGGCGCCCTGCTCGTGCCACCCGTGGCCGTCGGCGGATACCTGCTGCGCGAACCGCTCGCCGGCCTGCTGCTCGGCGGCGAGGACCACCCCGCCCACGCCCTGGCCACCGCCTACTTCGCCATCTCGCTCCCCGGCACCGCCGTCTTCTTCGCCGTCAACGTCCTCGACGGGATCCTCAAGGGCGCGGGCGACACCCGCACCCCCATGCGGCTCGCCTTCCTCGCCAACGGGCTGATCCTGGTCCTCGACCCGCTGCTCATCCAGGCCTACGGGGTGCGGGGCGCCGCCCTCGCCACCGTCACCGGCCGGGCCGTCGCGCTCGCCGCCGGGCTGTTCGTGCTCCGCCGCGACCCGCTGGTCAGGGCCGCCCGCGCGGTGCGCCCGGTCGAGCGGACCGCCGCCGCCCTGCGCCGTACCGCCGGAACCGGTCTCCCCATGGGCGTCGACTTCGCGGTCCGGATGGCGGGTGCGCTCGCGCTCGTCTCCGTCGTGGCCCGGCTCGGCGTCACCGAGATCGCCGCCTACGGCATCGCCACCAAGGCCATGTACGTGGCGACCATGGCGTTCTACGCCGTCCGGCAGGCCGCCGCCATCCACAGCGCGCATCTGCTCGGGAGCGCGCAGCGGGCGGGACGGGGCCCCGTCCGGGAGTTCGGGAACGCGCGAGACCCCGACGCCGGCCTCGACGAACGCCGCGCCGTCGGACGCCAGGCCCTGCTGCTCGGGGGCGTCCTGGGCGCGGGGGCCGCCGTGCTGCTCTTCCTCGGCGCGGGACCCGTCATGCGGATCTTCGGCGCCGAACCCGACGTGGTGGAGGCGGGCGCTCTCCTCCTGCGCTGCCTCGGGCCCCATCTGCTGCTCACGGGCGGGTTCATCGCGCTCGCGGGGGTCTTCGAGGGCACCGGCGGGAGCCCGTACCTCGCCCGGATCACGATCGCGGGCGTCCTCGTCCAGCTGCCGCTCGCCCACGGTCTCTCGGGGCTCGGGCTGCCCGGTGTCTGCCTGGCCATGGCCCTCGCGACAGCGGCCCAGTGCGCGGCCCTCGGCCTGCTGTACCGCCGCACCCTCGGTGCCGCTCGGAAGCGGCCCGGCCGCGCGGACTCCGTCGACGCGCATCGGCCGCCGGCAGAAGCCGACGGCCGATGCGGGTGATCCGGGGCCGGTTCCGCGGGAACGGAACGGGCCCGCCGCGACTAGCGGGAGAGCTTGGGCGTGGCCTTGATCAGGGCGCCGTTGTTCCCGTTCAGCAGCTTGCCGTAGCAGCGGCCCTGGCTGCCGACGGAGAAGACGTACGACCTGGTCTGGCCCGAGGCGATGACGAACGCGCTCTCGTCGCCGAACCACCGGCCGTTGTCGCAGTACAGGTTGAAGTCGACCTTCGCCGGGTTGCCGGACTTCTTGTAGTACTGGATGCGGTAGCCCTTCGGGTCCACGTTCAGACAGACGCTGCCGCCGTCGGGAGTCGTGGAGCACACCGTGGTCGGGGCGGCCTGGGCCGTGGGGCCGAAGGCCGCCATGGCGCCGACCATGGCCGCGGTGGAAAGTCCGACGCTCACCGCGTGACGAATGAAAGACATGATTTCTCCCCTGTGTGTCGTCGCCCCTCGGGGGCGACAGCACAGGATCGTATGTCCGTTTTCAGAACACGCGGTCGCTCCATGCGGACGGTCGGCTGATTCGCGCCATTCCTGCGCCGCTGTCCGTGTGGTATGGGGTGGCGAAAGGGGCGTGATCCCGACGTCTCCCGTGGGGTCGGATGCGTGTTCGAGGTCGTCGACTTGACGCATCATGTCGCCGGGGCGGGTGCGGAGCTGTCGATGATCTTGAATCCGGTGGCCTCGGAGGGTGTGATTTCGTGCCCCGGTTGGCTGAAAATGCACTCTCTGGTCGGCGTCACGACACCCTGGCCGGCCGAGGGTGCGGCGGCGTCCGCGGTGCACCCTCGGCGGCGGACTACCCGGACGCCTTCTCGTCCTCGACCACCCTGAGCAGCGTTATCCCGTTCCGCGCCTCGACGACCCGGTAGCCGGGGACGTCCGGGTCGCCGGTCTCCAGGGCCTCGCCGGTCGGGCACTCCGGGTCGGAGGTGTCGGCGGCGTCGTATATCAGCCACTCGGGTCGTTCCTTCGGGGGGAAGGAGCGGGGGAACAGGCACACCTCGCTGACGGCGGCCCGGTCGGCGAGCTGGGCGGCCAGGCGGTTCGACGCGGCCACGGTCGCCCCGTCGGGGATCCTCCCGAGCAGCTCGTCCGACGTCCTCGTGTAGGCGGAGTCGGTCCATGTGCGCGGCAGGACCACCTCGTGCAGGGGGTGGGTGAAGAGGGTGACGCTCGTGGCCACCGCGCCGATGACGCACGCGGGCGCCACCCTCCGCGCGGTCACCCCGTTCGCGACCGCGTGAACGGCGGCGGCGAAGGCGATGGGCATGAGGACCGCGCTGTAGTGGAACTCCATTCCCCAGTAGAAGGGGTTCGATCCCGTGAAGCGCCAGGCCAGCGTCGGCAGCGCGATCAGGAGGATCGGCGACCGGAGGGCCAGGAAGCCGGTCGGGGCGACGATCATGAAGAGGGTCAGCCACTTGAGCGGAGGCCAGAGGGCGTCGGCGGCCTGCGCCAGCATGCCGACCTCTTCGGCGGTCTCGGGCGGCAGATAGGCGAACTGCCCGAGGGGATTGAAGTACGGAAGGATCACCAGCATCTCCAGCGCCGTCGCGCCGGCCCCGAAGGCGGCGACGGCGAGCCCCGTCACCCTCGGCCCCTTCCACGCCACATAGGCGCCGATCGCGGCGACCGTGAGCCCCAGATCCTCCTTGACCAGCACCAGCGGCAGGGACCACAGGGCGGCCGCGCGCCAGTTCTTCTGCCCGGCGGCACAGAGCGAGAGGGACAGGAGCGGCACCGCGAAGGAGACTTCGTGGAAGTCGAAATAGATGAGTGCGGCAATTCCCCAGGAAGCGCCGTACGAGGCGCCGACCCAATAGGCGAATCTCCGTCCCCTGGCTTTGTGCGCCCACTTCATCAGGGGAACTATGGAGAATGCCACGAGTGCCGCCTGGCAGACAAGCAGCGTATAGCTCGAAGGAAATACCTTGTAAAGGGGTGCGAGGAGCGCGAGGATCGGATGGAAATGATCCCCGAGTGTGTTGTACGCGGGCCCCTTGAGATCGGAGTAAGGGGCGGAGAACTCGGAGTAGGACCGCACGATCTGGGTGAAGATGCCCAGGTCGTACCCCGTCGTGAGGTTCGCCGCATGACGCCGGGTCGACAGGAGGAGATACAGCAGGAAGAAAGTGCCGGAAACCAGGAGAAGAGATTTACCCGATATGCCGGCCGAGGCTTTCGGCGCCTCCTCCGCGACGTTTCCCTCGCCGCCCTTCCCGTGCCGCTGAAGCGTGTCGACCGAGAGAATCGAGTTGTTCATGTCAGCAGAAGAACCTCACAGGAAGGCAAAGGTGCCCCAGGGTAGCACCAGTGCGTATCGGTGTTCGGGCCGCTACCGCTCACGCCGAACCGGCCAGGACCTTTTCCCGCTCGGGCACGCGCGTCTGCCCCGGGATGCGTACGACGCCGGCCTCGGTCACCGTGTGCCGCCACAGGGCGCGGCAGGCGGAGAAGACGGCGACCACCAGGAGACCGTTGCGCAGGAACAGCACGGCGATGCCCAGCGGATCGCTCTGCGTCACATGGGAGAACCAGACGGGGTACTCGAACTGCGTCACGGCCGTCGCCCACAGCACCAGATGGGCCGGGCGCCGCATGCAGGTCGAGCGGTAGGCGAGACAGACCGCGGCGAGGCCGAACAGCCAGATCATGTACTGCGGTGATATCACCCGGCTCGTCACGGTGAAGAGCAGTACGGCGACGAGGGCCGCGTCCGCCGTCGTCGACGAGGAGAACCGGCGAGCCTTGAACCGCCACAGCGCCAGCCAGCCGAACGCGGCGACCGTCAGCGCCATCGCAGCGGACGACACCCACGAGACGTAGGGACCGAGGAACTCCATCGAGCCGTAGTTCATCCGGGCCTCGCCCTCCCAGCCGAAGTGCCGGGCCACGTGGAACACCATCGCCCCCAGCGACTCGACCTCCGTACCCCGCTCGCTCTGGTACGAGAGGAAGGCCAGCGACCCCGGCATCCAGGCCGCGCACAGCAGCAGCACCGCGCAGGCCGCGCCGGCCGCCACCGGCCAGGAACGCCACGTCGCCCCGCCCTTCCGGGTGCCCACGAGCAGCAGCGCCGGCCACACCTTGAGGACGGCGCCGAAACCGGCGAGAACACCGAGGACGCGCGGGTCGCGTCCGACCGTCAGCAGGGCGGCCACGGCGACGGCGGTCACCATCACGTCGTAGCGCGCGTACGCGGTCGGGCCGAGCAGGGGCACCGCCGCCAGCCAGAGCCACGCGCCCCGCATCGACCGGCCGGCGCGGCGACCCGTGTGCAGGAGGAGGGCCATGACGAAGGCGTCACAGAGGAGCGCCAGGACGAAGAAGGCCGCCGCGTAGCCGAGGAACGGCAGCAGCGCGGGAGAGAGGACCGCGAGGGCGGCGGCCGGCGGGTACTGCCACGTCACGTCGGACCGGGGATACTCACCGGTCCGCAGGACGTCGAACCAGCCCTGGTAGATCTGCTCGACCTCGAGCGTCGCGTCCGGGCCGGGGACCACCACGACCTTGAACACACACAGCAGCAGGATGATCCGGGTCAGGCCCCAGAGGCCGAGCGGGAGGCGCAGACGCGTGCGTGATCCGGTGCCCACTGCCCCCGTCATACCTGTCCCGTTCCTTGTCCTGTCGGCCCGCTGCCGCGGGGGGGATGGTGGTGCTGGGCGGTGGGTGCGCTCGCGGTACTGTCGGCCACGATGTACAAGACCCTGATCGTAACCAACGACTTCCCGCCGCGTCCGGGCGGAATCCAGGCCTTCCTGCACAACATGGCCCTCCGCCTGGATCCCGAACAGATCGTGGTGTACGCCTCCACCTGGAAGCGCAGCCGCGAAGGGATCGAGGCGACGGCCGCGTTCGACGCCGAACAGCCTTTCACGGTCGTCCGGGATCGCACCACCATGCTGTTGCCCACACCTCGGGTCACGGCCCGGGCCACCGCGCTGCTGCGCGAGCACGGCTGCGAGTCCGTGTGGTTCGGCGCGGCCGCGCCCCTCGGCCTGATGGCCCCGGCGCTGCGCAGGGCCGGGGCACGGCGACTCGTCGCCACCACGCACGGGCACGAGGCCGGCTGGGCCCAGCTGCCCGCCTCCCGGCAGCTGCTCCGCAGGATCGGCGAGGGCACGGACACGATCACCTACCTCGGCGAGTACACCCGCTCCCGGATCGCGGCCGCCCTCACACCCGCCGCCGCGGGCCGCATGAGGCAGCTGCCGCCGGGCGTCGACGAGAAGACCTTCCACCCCGACTCGGGCGGCGCCGAGGTCCGTGCCCGCCTCGGGCTCAGCGACCGCCCCGTGGTCGTCTGCGTCTCCCGGCTCGTTCCGCGCAAGGGCCAGGACACCCTGATCAGGGCCATGCCGCAGATCCTGCGCCGGGTGCCGGACGCCGTCCTCCTGATCGTCGGCGGCGGCCCGTACGAGAAGGATCTGCACCGCCTCGCCGCCGAGACCGGGGTGGCCGGCTCCGTACGCTTCACCGGCGCCGTCCCCTGGTCGGAGCTGCCCGCCCACTACGGCGCCGGCGACGTCTTCGCGATGCCCTGCCGCACCCGTCGCGGCGGCCTCGACGTCGAAGGCCTCGGCATCGTCTACCTGGAGGCCTCCGCGACCGGCCTTCCCGTCGTCGCGGGCGACTCGGGCGGCGCCCCCGACGCGGTCCTCGACGGCGAGACCGGCTGGGTCGTCCGCGGCGAGTCCGCCGAGGACACCGCCGACCGCGTCAGCACCCTTCTCCTGGACCCCGAGCTCCGCGCCCGCATGGGCGAGCGGGGCCGCGCCTGGGTCGAGGAGAGATGGCGCTGGGACCTCCTCGCGGAGCGTCTCCAGGAGCTGCTGTAGCGGGCGCCGTGCGGAACGGGAACGGCCGGAGGCCCGGGGCGGTGTCGCCCCGGGCCTCCGGCCGTACGTACGCCGGACCGGATCAGGCCCGGTAGATCGCCTCGATCTCGTCCGCGAAGTCCTTCGCCACCACGTTCCGCTTCAGCTTCAGGGACGGGGTGATGTGGCCCGCCTCCTCCGTGAACTGCGCCGGGAGGATGCGGAACTTGCGGACCGACTCCGCCTTGGAGACCGCCGCGTTGCCGTCGTCGATCGCGCGCTGGACCTCCGCCACCAGGTCCGTGTCGTCGCGGAGGGTGGCCGCCGTCGCGCCCGCCGGCTTGCCGTGCTCCGAGGCCCAGCGGCCCAGGAACTCCTCGTCGATCGTGACCAGCGCGCCCACGAACGGGCGGCCGTCGCCGACCACCATGCACTCCGCGACCAGCGCGTGCGCCCGGATCCGGTCCTCGATGACCGCAGGGGCGACGTTCTTGCCGCCCGCCGTCACCAGGATCTCCTTCTTCCGGCCGGTGATCGCGAGGTAGCCGTCCTCGTCGAGGGTGCCGATGTCGCCCGTGTGGAACCAGCCGTCCGCCAGCGCCTCGGCCGTCGCCGCCTCGTTGTTCCAGTACCGCGAGAAGATGTGCTCGCCGTGCAGCAGCACCTCGCCGTCGTCGGCGATCCGCACCACCGAACCCGGCAGCGGCTGACCGACCGTGCCGATCTTCTGCCGGTCCCAGGGGTTGAACGCCGTCGCCGCGCACGACTCCGTCAGGCCGTAGCCCTCCAGGACCGTGAAGCCGATGCCCCGGAAGAAGTGACCCAGCCGCTCGCCCAGCGGCGCGCCGCCCGAGATCGCGTACTCGCCGCGGCCGCCGAGCACCGCGCGCAGCTTGCTGAAGACCAGCTTGTCGAAGATCTTGTGCTTCAGCCTGAGGCCGAAGGACGGGCCCTGCGGGGTGCTCAGCGCCCTGCTGTACGCGATGGCCGTGTGCGCGGCCTTGTCGAAGATCTTGCCCTTGCCGTCGGCCTGCGCCTTGGCCCGGGCCGAGTTGTAGACCTTCTCGAAGACCCGGGGCACGCCCAGGATCAGGGTCGGCCGGAACGAGGCCAGCTCGTCCGTGAGGTTCTTGATGTCGGGGACGCAGCCGAGGCGGATCGGCGCCATCACGGACGCGATCTCGACGAGCCGCCCGAAGACGTGCGCGGCCGGAAGGAACAGCAGCACCGAACACTCGCCGGTACGGAAGAGCGGCTTCAGCCGCTCCACCACGTTGCCGCACTCGGCGAAGAAGGCCCGGTGCGTCAGGACGCAGCCCTTGGGGCGGCCCGTCGTGCCCGAGGTGTAGACGATCGTCGCCGGGTCGTCCGCGTTCGCCGCCGACATGCGCTCGTCGAGCAGCTCGTCGGAGACGCCCGCGCCGGAGGCGGTGAGCCGCGCGACCGCGTCGTCCTCGATCTGCCAGATGCCCTTCAGCCCCGGCAGGTCGGCCCGTACGGACTCCACCGACTCCTGGTGCGCGCCGCTCTCGACGAGCACCAGCGTCGCGCCCGAGTCGCCGAGGATCCACTGGATCTGCTCCGGCGAGCTGGTCTCGTACACGGGCACGGTCACGCCGCCCGCGCTCCAGATCGCGAAGTCGAGGAGCACCCACTCGTACCGCGTACGGGAGAGCAGTGCGACCCGGTCGCCCGGCTCGACACCGGCCGCGATCAGGCCCTTCGCAGCCCCGCGCACCTCCGCGAGGAACTGCGTCGCGGTCACGTCCGTCCACACGCCGTCGACCTTGCGGCCCATGACGGCGACGTCTGGGTGCTGGGAGGCGTTGCGGCGGATGAGATCCGTCAGATTGCCGTCCGCGGGGACCTCGTACAGGGCCGGAAGGCTGAACTCGCGCAAGACTGCTGCTCCTCATCGGGCGCCGGCGCCACGGCTCTGTGTGATGCACCGGTGAAGTCCAAGAACTGGCGGGTGCTCCGTGGGGAAGAGCACGACTGGACTGCCCGGACGTTACCCATCAGTACATGGTTCCGGATAGGGGGTTCCGGCCAGATGTTCCGTGCGTCACACATCTGTGGCGGTGCTCTCCGCACAGTAATCCACAGGTTTCCAGACTCGGAAGTAACCGCAGGTGACACCCCCTAAGGTGGGCCCATGCGAGTCCATGTGGTCAGTGACGTGCACGGCAACGCCGGAGACCTCGCCAGGGCGGGGGACGGGGCCGACGCCCTGATATGCCTGGGGGACCTGGTCCTCTTCCTCGACTACGCCGACCACAGCCGCGGGATCTTCCCCGAGCTCTTCGGCGTCGAGAACGCCGACCGGCTGGTCGAGCTGCGCACCGCCCGCCGCTTCGACGAGGCCCGTGACCTGGGGCGTCGCCTCTGGGCCGAGCTCGACGTCGACCGGGAGACCGCGATCGAGGGCGCGGTCCGCCGCCAGTACGCCGAACTCTTCGCGGCCTTCCCCACCCCCACGTACGCCACCTACGGCAACGTCGACATCCCCCGCTTCTGGCCCGAGTTCGCCCGGCCCGGGACGACCGTCCTCGACGGCGAGCGGGCCGAGATCGGCGGCCTGGTCTTCGGATTCGTCGGCGGCGGTCTGCGCACCCCGATGCGCACGCCGTACGAGATCTCCGACGAGGAGTACGCGGCGAAGGTCGAGGCGCTCGGCGACGTCGACGTCCTCTGCTCCCACATCCCGCCCGACGTGCCGGACCTGACGTACGACACCGTCGCCCGCCGCTTCGAGCGCGGCAGCCGGGCCCTGCTCGACGCGATCCGGCGCACCCGGCCCCGCTACGCACTTTTCGGCCATGTCCACCAGCCGCTGGCCCGGCGGATGCGGATCGCGTCGACCGAGTGCGTGAACGTCGGCCACTTCGCCTCGACGGGCAGGCCCTTCGCCCTGGAGTGGTGACGGGCCCCGCGTCGCAGCGCGATAGCCTTCCGTCGGCACGTCTGTGCCCCTTTGACTTCCGCCGGACCGCACAGTGGAGGAGCCACCACGATGGCCGAACACACCAGCTCGAGCATCACCATCGAGGCGGCACCGGCCGACGTCATGGGCGTGATCGCCGACTTCGCCCGCTACCCCGAGTGGACGGGCGAGGTGAAGGAGGCCGAGGTCCTGGAGACCGACGAGGCCGGCCGCGCCGAGAAGGTGCGGCTGCTGCTCGACGCCGGCGCGATCAAGGACGACCACACCCTCGCGTACACCTGGACCGGGGGCAACGAGGTCAGCTGGACGCTCGTCAAGTCCCAGATGCTCCGGTCGCTCGACGGGTCGTACCGGCTGGCGTCGGTCGGCGCGGGCGACCGCACCGAGGTCACGTACCAGCTGACGGTCGACGTGAAGATCCCGATGCTCGGAATGATCAAGCGCAAGGCGGAGAAGGTCATCATCGACCGCGCGCTCGCGGGCCTGAAGAAGCGCGTCGAATCCGGCGCCTGAGCCCCGCGGCGGGCCGGTCACGTCCTCCCGTACGAGCGCCGGGAGGGCGCGGGTAACGTCCTCCGCATGCGGATCATCCTTGTCACCGGGTCCGGCGGCGCCGGTCGCACCACCGTCGCCGCCGCGACCGCCCTCGCCGAGGCGCGGGCGGGCCGCCGGGTCCTGCTCGTCTCCGAGGACGTCGAGCCGCTTCCGGCGCAGGACGGCCTCCGCCTCCTGCGCCCCCGGCCGGCCGGTGACTTCCGCCGCGAGTTCCTCGCCCTCCAGGCCCGCTCCTCCACCGCCCTCGACCTGCTGGGCGCCACGCCCTTCGAGGACGCCGAGCTCACCGAACTCCCCGGCAGCCGCCAGTTCGCCCTGCTGCGCGCCCTGCGCGACGCCGCCGAAGGCGATCACGAGCTCGCCGTCGTCGATCTGCCGCCGCTCGCCGAGGCCCTCGCCCTCCTCGCCCTGCCCGAGCAGCTCCGCCGCTATCTGCGCCGCCTCCTCCCGCAGGAACGGCAGGCCGCCCGCGCCCTGCGCCCGATGCTCGCCCAGCTCGCCGGCGTCCCGATGCCCGCGCAGTGGCTGTACGAGACCACCGGACGCTGGGAGACCGAGCTCGCCGCCGTCCAGACCGTCGTCGACGCTCCCACCACCAGCGTCCGGCTGGTCCTCGAACCCGGCCCCGCCGCCGTCCGCGCCCTGCGCACCGCCCGGCTCGGCCTCGCCCTGCAGCGCCTCGCCCTCGACTCCGTCGTCGCCAACCGGCTGCTGCCCGCCGACTCCGAGGACCCCTGGCTCGCCGGACTCACGACCCAGCAGCACCGGCACCTCGCGGAGCTCCGTACCGCCGTCGGCGTCGCGGACGTCGTCGACGAGCTGCCGCACCTCGGCCGGGACCCCCGCGGACCCGAGGACCTCGTGCTGCTCGCACCCGCCCGGCGCCCGGCCGCCGTCCCCGACCCCGTACCGGCGTGGTCCGTCGAGGACCGCCGGGAGGAGGACGGCGTCCTGGTGTGGCACATCGGCCTCCCCGGGGCCGTCAAGGAGGATCTGTCCCTCGTCCGCAGGGGTGACGAACTGCTTCTGACCGTCGGTGCCTTCCGCCGCAGCATTCCCCTGCCGGCCGCCCTGCGCCGCTGCGCCGTCACCGGCGCGGGACTCGTCGAGGGGGACCTCCGGGTGCGCTTCACCCCCGACCCCGGACTCTGGCCCCGTACCCCCTGAGAGGGCGTGTACCGTCGAAGTACCAGCCAGTGAGGAGTACGCCATGAGCGATTCGGACGCCTGGGCCAAGGCGTGCGCCGAGGACCTGGAGGCGGAGAAGGCCCGTCGTCGGGCACAGCGCGGGGCGGACACCGGCTCCGCCGCCGACGAGTTCCGCAAGCTCTTCGAGGCCGTCGCCGACAAGGTCTCCGGGGGCCTGGGGAACCCGCTGCTCGCCGGCCAGGCCGCACAGACCGTGCAGCAGCTCGTCAGCCAGGCGAAGGCGGTCGTCGAGCCCGTCATCGAGCGCAACCCGCAGGTCTTCGACCACCTCGCCGCTGCCGGGAACGAACTGCTCGCCGCCTACCGCTCCGCCGTCGAGTCCCACGAGACCCGGTGGACGCGTGGCGAGAAGGTGACCCCCGACGACCCGCGCGACCCGCGCAGGGACGCCGACGGGCGGGGCGACAAGGCGGACGAGAGCACCGACGGGGACGCCGGCGCGGAGGACCGCAAGGACGACGAGGGGCCCGGAACCGGCCAGCACATCGACCTCGACTGATCGGGACGCCCGTCCCCCTCGGGTACGGTGGGCCCTAGCGGGGCTCGACCGAAAACTGAGGGACACATGGGACTCACCATCGGCGTCGACATCGGCGGCACGAAGATCGCGGCCGGCGTGGTCGACGAGGAGGGCAACATCCTCGACACGCACAAGGTGCCCACCCCGCCGACCCCCGAGGGCATCGTCGACGCGATCTGCGCGGCCGTGTCCGAGGCCGGCAAGGGCCACACGATCGAGGCCGTCGGCATCGGTGCCGCGGGCTACGTCGACGACAAGCGCGCCACCGTCCTCTTCGCGCCGAACATCGACTGGCGGCACGAGCCGCTCAAGGACAAGGTCGAGCAGCGGGTCGGCCTGCCCGTCGTCGTCGAGAACGACGCCAACGCGGCAGCCTGGGGCGAGTACAGGTTCGGCGCCGGCCAGGGCCACGAGGACGTCATCTGCATCACCCTCGGCACCGGCCTCGGCGGCGGCATCATCATCGGCAACAAGCTGCGCCGCGGACGCTTCGGCGTGGCCGCCGAGTTCGGCCACATCCGGGTCGTCCCGGACGGTCTGCTGTGCGGCTGCGGCAGCCAGGGCTGCTGGGAGCAGTACGCCTCCGGGCGGGCGCTCGTCCGCTACGCCAAGCAGCGCGCCAACGCCACCCCCGAGCGGGCCGAGGTCCTCCTCGGGCTCGGCGACGGCACCCCCGAGGGCATCGAGGGCCGGCACGTCAGCCAGGCCGCCCGCGCCGGCGACCCGGTCGCCGTCGACTCCTTCCGCGAACTGGCCCGCTGGGCCGGTGCCGGCCTCGCGGACCTGGCCTCGCTGTTCGACCCCTCGGCGTTCATCGTCGGCGGCGGCGTCTCGGACGAGGGCGACCTCGTCCTCGACCCGATCCGGAAGTCCTTCCGGCGCTGGCTGATCGGCGGCCAGTGGCGTCCGCACGCGCAGGTCCTCGCGGCCCAGCTCGGCAACAAGGCCGGTCTGGTCGGCGCGGCGGACCTCGCCCGCCAGGGCTGAGCGGCCCCTCGTACGACGACCGCCCGTCGCGTCCCCGTGGACGCGGCGGGCGGTTGTCGTACGTTACGTCTCATGGCGATCAGTGACCTGCCCAACTCCCGCACCGAGGAGGACGGTTCGGCCGTCCTCCGGGTCCTCAGCTACAACGTCCGCTCGATGCGCGACGACGAGGACGCCCTCGCCCGGGTCATCCGGGCCTGCGACCCGGACCTCGTCTTCGTCCAGGAGGCCCCGCGCTTCTTCCGCTGGCGCAGACACGCCGCCCGGCTCGCCGCCAAGAGCGAGCTCGTCATGCTGAGCGGCGGCGCCACCGCGGCCGGACCGATGCTGCTCTGCTCCCTGCGGGCCACCGTGGAACGCACCGAGGACGTCCTGCTGCCGCTCACCCCGGGCCTGCACCGGCGCGGCCTCGCGACCGCCGTCGTCCGCTTCGCCGGGGCCAGGGTCGGCCTCATCAGCTGCCATCTGAGCCTGCGGAAGGACGAGCGGTACGCCCAGGCCGGCATGGTCCTCGACCGGGTCGCCGCCCTGGGTACCCCGTACACCCTGGTCGCCGGGGACCTCAACGAGCGGCCCGACGGGCCCGCCTTCCGGCGGCTGGCGAAGGAACTCCGGGACGGCTGGGAGGTCAGCCCCCGGGGAGGCGCGTACACCTCGACCCCCGCCGATCCGCACCAGCGGATCGACGCGATCCTCGCCACCCCGGGGGTCGAGTTCCTCGGCTGCGGCGTGCCGACGGACCTCGACCCGGCGGACCTGCGGGCCGCCACCGATCACCTTCCGGTGCTGGCCGCGGTGCGGGTGCCCGCGGCGCCCTGAGGTCCGCACCGCCGTCGGCCGGGGAGAAGGGCCACCGGCCGACGGACGGAGTGCGGCAGGACGGTCAGACGACCGCGCCGCGGCCCGGGTCGTCGAAGCCGTCGTCATCGTCGTCGTGCTTCATGCGGCCCACCAGGGTCGCGAAGCCGCCGAGGAAGCCGCCGATGCACAGCGTGGTCAGCCACCAGGTCATGTCCCAGCTGAGCAGCACGGCGACCAGCATCAGCACCGGACCGCCGACCACGGCCAGCCAGGCGAACCTGGTCGTCACGTCCGCCTCCGGCAGCGGGGGCGGCTCCGGCGGCACGAAGTGGCCCTCGTCGGAACCGTCCGGCGCGTCCTCCGGTTCGGCGGGGGAGTAGTCCCGGGGGCCGGCCGGGCGGACGCCGGGCGCGAAGACGACGGAGCTGCCGAGTGCGGGCCGCTCGGGACCCGCCTCGGGCTCCTCCTCCGCCTCGGGCTTCTCGTCGGCCTCCGGCGATGTCTCACCGGTCGTCGGCCTCGGCTTCCAGGGCGTGCCCTTCCCGGCCGCCGGCGCCGGCTTCACCGGCCTGACCTCCCCGGCGTCCTCGTCGCCGTCGGCCTCCGGCTCCGGGAGCGACAGGTTCTCGACGGTCCGGTACGGCTTCGCACCCGGCGGGTCCGCCGGCTCGTCGCCGTATCCCGCGACGATCGCGGCCCAGGCCGCCTCCTCGTCGATGGGCTGCGGCTCCCGCCCGCCGCCGTCCTGCTCCTCAGCCACCGCTCCTGCTCCCCTGTTCGTCGACCAGACCCGGCGCGAGACGCTCGACGAAGGCCAGGCTCTCGTCGAAGATCCGCTCCGCGTCATGGTCCAACGTCGCCACGTGGTAGCTCTGTTCCAGCAGGATCTCCCGGACGTCCGTCGAGGAGATCCGGGAGAGGATCCGGGCCGAGTCGACGGGCGGTACGACATGGTCCTGGGGGCTGTGGAGCAGTACCACCGGCTGCGTGACCTGCGGAAGCTCCGCGTCCACGGTCTGGAAGAACCGGCGCAGGGAGTGCGCCGCGTGCAGCGGCACCCGGTCGTAGCCGACCTCGGTGACACCCTCCTTGGCGATGTCGCTGGCGATGCCCTTGGTCGAGGGGACCAGATGACGGGCGACCGGGAGCGCGTACGCCGCCAGGCCGTGCACCCTGTTGCCCGGGTTGACCAGCACGATGCCCTTCACGGCGTCCCCGTGCCGAGCGGCGAGCCGCAGGGTCAGCGCCCCGCCCATGGACAGACCGAAGACGAAGACGGTCGCGCACCGCTCCAGGAGCTCGCCCAGCGCCCGGTCGACCTCGGCGTACCAGTCGTGCCAGGTGGTGAGCTGCATGTCCTGCCAGCGGGTGCCGTGGCCGGGCAGCAGCGGCAGTGACACCGTCAGTCCGCGCGCGGCCAGATACTCGGCCCACGGGCGCAGCGACTGCGGGGAACCGGTGAATCCGTGACAGAGAAGGACGCCGACCTCTCCGCCTTCATGGCGGTACGGCTCGGCTCCGGGAAGGACCGGCACCGGGGTCTCCTGTTCGCTCGACTTCGCGTTCGCCTTCGGGTGCGCCTGGGGTGCGCCGAAGCGACGGAAAATAGGGAAGGACCTTCACGGTACGCGACCGGACCGACACCGACCAGGGCCGTAGCGGGGGCCGTACGTCGGTACGGGATAAAGTCGTCGCGACGGCACACGGAAGGCATGGCGAGTTGATCTACGGCGCAATGAAGTTCTCCCTCGGAGGCTCCCTCAAGATTGCCTTCCGGCCCTGGGTGGAGGGTCTGGAGAACATTCCCGCCGACGGGCCCGCGATCCTGGCGAGCAACCACCTGTCGTTCTCCGACTCCTTCTTCCTGCCCGCCGTGCTCGACCGCAAGGTCACCTTCATCGCCAAGGCGGAGTACTTCACCTCGCCGGGTGTGAAGGGCAAGCTCACGGCCGCCTTCTTCAAGGGTGTCGGCCAGCTTCCGGTGGACCGTTCGGGTGCCCGCGGCGCGGGCGAGGCGGCGATCAAGGCCGGCATCGAGGTCATCGAGAGCGGCGGCCTCTTCGGGATCTACCCCGAGGGCACCCGCTCGCCCGACGGCCGCCTCTACCGCGGCAAGCCCGGCGGCCTCGCGCGCGTGGCCCTGGCCACCGGCGCGCCGGTGATCCCGGTCGCCATGATCGACACCGAGAAGATCCAGCCGCCCGGCAAGGTCGTCCCCAAGCTGATGCGCCCGGGGATCCGGATCGGCAAGCCGCTGGACTTCACCCGCTACCAGGGCATGGAGGGGGACCGCTTCATCCTCCGCTCGGTGACCGACGAGGTCATGTACGAGATCATGAAGCTGTCCGGCCAGGAGTACGTCGACATCTACGCGACCGCCGCCAAGCGGCAGATCGCGGACGCGGAGAAGGCGGCCAAGGAGGCCGTGAAGGCCGAGATCGCGGCTCGGGAAGAGTCCGGCGCGTAGGCGTCCGGCGTACAGACGTCCCGTCCGGGACGTCCGGGGGTGGGGGAGATGGCCAAGCGCGAGCGTGTCGTGCGCATGTCGGTCGAGCAGCCGTTGTGGCGGGCGCTGACCGGCTACCGCGTCCTGACCATGGTCTACGCGGTCCTGTTGTTCGCCTTCGGCCGTGACCGGTACGAACGGCCCTGGATCGCCGTCGCCTTCCTGGCGGTGATGTGCGTCTGGACCCTCGCGACCCTCCCCAAGGTGGCGAACGCGGCCAGCTGCACCAAGCGCTTCCTCGGCGCCGACCTCACCGTCGCGCTCGTCGGCATCCTCCTCACCCCGCTCGCCGACGCCCACGCCCAGAGCATCGAGGGCCCCACCCTGCCGTCCATATGGACCGCCGGATCCGTCCTCGCGTACGCGATCAAGGGCGGCTGGCGCTGGGCCGGCGTCGCCTCCTCCCTCGTCGCCGTCGCCAACATCATCGAACGCGGACACCCCAGCCGGGACACCTTCCACAACGTCCTGCTCGTCTGGGTCGCCTCCATCGCCATCGGATACGTCGTCGAGGTCGCCCGAGCCTCCGAGCGCACCCTCGCCCGCGCCCTGGAGATCGAGGCCGCGACCCGCGAGCGGGAGCGGCTCGCCCGCGACATCCACGACAGCGTCCTCCAGGTCCTCGCGATGGTGCAGCGGCGCGGTACGGCGATGGGCGGCGAGGCCGCCGAGATCGCCAGGATGGCGGGGGAGCAGGAGGTGGCGCTCCGTACGCTCGTCGCGGGCGGACTCGCCCGGCCCAGCCTGGTGTCGGAAGACGAGTCCGAAGGGGCCGTGGTCCGGGTCGTCGACGTGGACGACGAGCCGGCCGACGACACCCCGGTCGACCTGCGCCTCCTGCTCGCCCCGCGCGCCGGGGCGAAGGTCACCCTCTCCGAACCCGGCGCGCCCGTGCTCCTCGCACCGCCCGCCGCCCGCGAGCTGACCGCCGCCGTCGGCGCCGCCCTGGACAATGTGCGGGTGCACGCCGGGGAGGACGCGAACGCGTGGATCCTGATCGAGGACTGGCCGGACGAGGTGATCGTCACCGTCCGGGACGACGGCCCCGGCATTCCGGAGGGCCGCCTCGCGGAGGCGTGGGGCGAGGGCCGGATGGGGGTCGCCCTCTCCATCCGGGGGAGACTGCGGGACCTGGGCGGCTCGGCCGAGCTGATCTCGGTCCCCGGGCAGGGCACGGAAGTCGAGTTGAAGGTTCCACGGGGGAAGGCAGGACGAGGAAGATGAGCGAGCAGCAGCAGATCAGAGTGATGGTCGTCGACGACCACCCGATGTGGCGGGACGCGGTCGCCCGCGACCTGGCGGAGGCCGGCCTGGACGTGGTCGCCACGGCGGGCGACGGCGAGCAGGCGGTGCGCCGCGCCCTCGCCGTCCAGCCCGACGTCCTCGTCCTCGACCTGAACCTGCCGGTGAAGCCGGGCGTCCAGGTGTGCAAGGAGCTCGTCGGCGGCCGGCCGGAGCTGCGGGTCCTGGTCCTCTCGGCGAGCGGCGAGCACGCGGACGTCCTGGAGGCGGTCAAGTCCGGCGCCACCGGATACCTCCTCAAGTCGGCGAGCACCGAGGAGCTGATCGACGCCGTGCGGCGGACGGCGGTCGGCGATCCCGTCTTCACCCCCGGCCTCGCCGGACTGGTCCTCGGCGAGTACCGCAGGCTCGCGACCGAGCCCGCCCCGGCGGCCGGAGCCGGCGAGCCGAAGGCCCCGCAGCTGACCGAGCGCGAGACGGAGGTCCTGCGGCTCGTCGCCAAGGGCCTCAGCTACAAGCAGATCGCCGAGCGCCTGGTGATCTCGCACCGCACGGTGCAGAACCACGTCCAGAACACCCTCGGCAAGCTCCAGCTGCACAACCGTGTGGAGCTCGTCCGGTACGCCATCGAGCGCGGCCTCGACGACGCGTAGGGCCCGGCGGTACCGGGCGCGGTGACGTGTGGGGCCGTATATTCGCGAGGACCGCGCATATACGGCCCTTCACCGCTTCTGGGGGAGACCCATGGAAATCCTGGCATTCGGCGTGCAGGCGGACGAGAAGCCCCTGATGGAGAAGGCTTTCGAGGGGCACCACGACGTCCGCTGCCTGGGTGTCTTCCTGACCGAGGACACCGCGCCGATCGCGGCGGGCTACGAGGTCATCTCCACCAGCGTCAACGCGGACCTCGGCCACAGGGTCCTGCAGACCCTCGCGGCCGGCGGCACCCAGATGATCGCCCAGCGCTCCACGGGCTTCAACAACATCGACCTGGAGGTCGCCGAGCGGCTCGGCCTCACCGTCGCCCGGGTCTCGTACTACTCCCCTTACTCCGTCGCCGAGTTCGCCTGGACGCTCGCGATGACCGTCAACCGCAGGATCGTCCGCGCCTCCAACCGGACCCGCGACTTCGACTTCCGCCTCGACGGGCTGATGGGCCGCGACCTCAGGGGCCGCACCGTCGGCGTCCTCGGCACCGGCAAGATCGGCGAGGCCTTCACCCGGATCGCCCACGGCTTCGGCATGAACCTGCTCGGCTGGGACATCGCCGAGAACCCCGCGTGCCTCGAGCTCGGCATGAAGTACGTCGAGAAGGAGCGCCTCTTCGCCGAGGCCGACCTCATCAGCCTCCACGTGCCGCTGCTGCCTGCCACCCGGCACATCGTGGACGCCGCCGCCCTCCGGGCCATGAAGGACGACGCGATCCTGGTGAACTCCAGCCGAGGCGGCCTGGTCGACACCGAGGCCTTGGTCGGCGAGCTCAGGAAAGGCCGCTTCACCGGGGTGGGGCTCGACGTGTACGAGGCGGAGGCCGGGCTGTTCTTCCTCGACAAGTCCCTGGAGGCGGTCGAGGACGACACCCTGGCCCGCCTGGTCACCTTCCCGAACGTGGTGGTCACCTCCCACCAGGCGTACTACACGATCGACGCCGTCGGCCAGATCATCGACACCACGGTCCAGAACGTCCTCCACCACCTCGCGGGGCGACGCGACGAGAACGTCCTGGTCCCGAGGGCCGGACGGACGTCCTAGACCAGCACCCCCGCGAGGAGCGAGGCCGTCAGGGCCGCGCCGTCCGTCGTCAGCACCGACTCGGGGTGGAACTGCACCCCGGCGAAGCCCGGCCCGCGCAGCGCGTGCACCTCACCGGTCTCCGCGTCCCGGCTCACCTCGATCCGGTGCAGGGCCAGCTCCGTCGCCGTCCGGTCGTCGCAGCGGGCGGTGAAGCTGTTGTAGAAGCCCACCCGCCGCTGCTGTCCGAAGAGGTCGATCAGCATCTGGGCCCCCTGGAACGGGGTCCGCTTGCGGACGATCTCCAGGCCCAGCTCGGCGGCGATCAGCTCGTGCCCGAGGCAGACGCCGAGGAGGCAGGGGCGGCCCGCAGGGCCTCGATGAGGGGTGGTGGTCGGGCGACGGGTGGGCCCGTGCCGGTGCTCCCGGACCAGCTCGGCCGTCAGCCCGCGCAGGAAGCGCATCTTCGGATCGGCGGTGTCGGAGGGGTTCCCGGGGCCGGGGCCGAGGACCACCGGACCCTCGTGGGCGAGCGCGAGCTCGCGCAGCCCCGGCTCGTCGTAGCGGAGCACCGACACGTCGAGGCCCGAGGAGCGCAGGACGTGCGCGAGCATCGCGGTGAAGGTGTCCTCGGCGTCGATCACCAGGGCGTGGCCGGACAGTTCGGCCGAGCGGACCTGCATCCTCAGCCAGAACGGCGCGAGATCGGCCCGGCGCGCGTCCAGGGCGGCCCGTACCCGGGGGTCGTCGGCGAGCGGCGCGGCGGCCGGTGCCGAACCGCCGGCCGGCCTGCCCGCCCGCACCCCGAGCGCGGTGAGCACCCCGGCCGCCTTCGCGTGGGTCTCGGCGACCTCGCCCGCCGGGTCCGAGTGCCGTACGAGCGTGGCGCCGACCGGCACCCGGAGGTGCCCGTCGGCCGCGATGTCGGCCGTACGGATCAGGATGGGGGAGTCCAGGGTCTGGGCGCCGCTCTCGTCCGTACCGAGAAGGGCGAGGGCACCCGCGTAGTAGCCGCGGCCGCCGACTTCGTGACGCTCGATCACCCGGCAGGCGTTCTGCACGGGGGAGCCGGTCACGGTCGCCGCGAACATGGTCTCCCGCAGCACCTCCCGCACGTCCAGGCTGGAACGGCCCCGCAACTCGTACTCGGTGTGCGCGAGATGGGCCATCTCCTTCAGCCGCGGACCGATCACCACCCCGCCCATGTCGCCGACCGTGCACATCATCTTGAGCTCCTCGTCGACCACCATCGACAGCTCCTCGGTCTCCTTGCGGTCGGCGAGGAAGGCGAGCAGGCCCTCGGTGGTCGGGGCGGCCCCGGCCGGGTAGCGGTACGTGCCGCTGATCGGGTTCATCACGACCGTGCCTCCCGACATCCGCACGTGCACCTCGGGGCTCGCCCCGACCAGGGTCCGGTCGCCGGTGTGCACGACGAAGGTCCAGTACGCGCCCCGCTCGCCGGCGAGCAGCCGCCGGAACAGGGCGAGCGCGTCGGCCCGCCCGAACCCCGGGATCTCCCCGGTGTACGTCCGCCGGATGACGAAGTTCGCACCCTCGCCTGCGCCGATCTCCTCGTCGATGACCCGCCGCACGATCTCGGCGTACTCGTCGTCGGAGACGTCGAAGCCCCCGTTCTCGACACGTACGTCGTGCGCCGGGAGCTGCTGGAGGACCTCGGCGAGCGGCAGCTCGTGGGCCTCCTCGGCGACGAGGACGGAGAGCGGGGTGCCGTCGTCGCGGACGTCGAAGCCGCGCTCCCGGATCTGGCGGAAGGGCACCAGGGCGAGGGTCGGATGCGGGCCGACGGGCAGCTCCGCGAGTCGCTCGGCCTCGTGGACCCTGCCGATCAGGACCTCGACGGTGTCGTGGTCACGGCCGGGCGTTCGGCGGCGCACCAGGGCGAAGGGCGGGCAGGTGGGGTCGAGGAGACGGGAGAGGTCCATGAGGTGTGTCGTTCCTTCCGAGTGGAGTACGGAGAGGAACGGCCCCGGGTACGAGAAAGGCCGCCCCTCGGGCGGCCTTCGCGTGTCAGTCGGTGTACGCGCGATCAGTGGGCCGCCGGATGAGCGGTCCACCACCAGTTCTGGATCTGCGAGGCGTACACGCGAGCACTGTAACCCAGCCGGACACGGGAACGGGGCCCGGGGGGGGGGGGGGGGGGGGGGGGGGGGGGGGGGGGGGGGGGGGGGGGGGGGGGGGGGGGGGGGGGGGGGGGGGGGGGGGGGGGGTTTTTG
>NZ_JBVHZJ010000050.1:46650-63355 GCF_055574655.1 Streptomyces sp. NPDC029956
CCACCACCCCCCACCCCCCCCCCCTCCCCCCCCCCCCCCCCCCCCCCCCCCCCCCCCCCCCCCCCGAGGCCGGATGGCGTCGGATCTGACGATCAGACGATCAGGTTGTACGTGTTCCAGCCGCTGCCGACGTTGACGCGGGTGGCGTACGGGTTCGGGTAGCCGTTCGTGTTCTTGTAGAACCACAGGACACCGGAGGTGTCCCGGGCTATCAGGTCCGGCTTGCCGTCACGGTCGAGGTCGCTCGGTCCGACCATGATGTTGTAGGCGTTCCAGCCGCCGCCGACCTTGGCGCGGGTGGCGTACGGGTTCGGCGAGCCGCCCGTGTTCTTGTACAGCCACAGCACGCCGGTCTTGTCGCGCGCGATCAGGTCGGGCTTGCCGTCCCCGGTCATGTCACCGGTGCTGATCAGCTCGTTGTACGTGTTCCAGCCGCCGCCGACCCGGACGCGGGTGGCGAAGGGGTTGGGGGAGGCGCCGGTGTTCGTGTACAGCCACAGGACACCGGTCTTGTCGCGGGCGATCAGATCAGGCCGCCCGTCGGCGTTCATGTCCCGCGCGCCGAGGAGCTTGTCGTAGACGCCCCATCCGGCACCGACCCGCAGCCGCCCCGCGAAGGGCGCGGACGCCTTGCCGGTGCCCTTGTAGTACCAGAGCACCCCGTCCTTGCCGCGCGCGACCATGTCGCCGGTCCCGTCGGCCCGCAGTGCGGTCATCGGCGTGACGGCGTCGTAGTCCTGCCACCCGGGCCCGACGCGGTAGCGCGTCAGGAACGGCGCGCTGCCGGTGCCGGTGCCCTGGTACTGCCAGAGGACACCGGAGGCGTCGCGGGCGATGAGGTTGTAGCGGTCGTTCGTGGCGACGGCAGCGGCGCCGGGGGCCTCCGCGATGTCGCTCTGCTTCACCCAGACGATCTTGTGGTGGTAACGGATCGGCACGAACAGCGTGGAGCCGATGACGTTCTTCTGGGCGGAGCCGAACCAGTCGTCGCCCTTCACCGCCGGGCCGGCCTTCACGTAGGCCTGGCCCGTCGGGATGGAGAACTTCGACAGGGAGGCGTTCTCGTCACCCGGCGCGGAGAGCCCGGCCGCGGTGTAGGCGGCGGTCTCGGGGAAGGAACGGCCGTAGACCTTGATCGAGGCCAGGCCGGACTTCGGCTTCACCGTGGTGCCGTTCACCGGCGCGGTGTACTGGCCGCCGGGGTTGTAGAACCAGGCCTTCTGGCCCGCGTACCAGATCGCGGTCCAGTCGTTCCGGGCCTCCGCCACGACGTACAGGCCGCCGGCGCGGACCTTGTTTCCGTAGTTCGAGCCCTCGGTCGCACCCGAGGTGAAGTACGGGTCCTTCAGCGTCGTCCCGGTCGTCGACGGCGTCGTGTACAGGTAGCCGAAGTTGGCCGGACGCGCGGACGCGTCCGTGCCGCCGACGGTCAGCTTGGGCTGGTTGGCCGTGGTGAACGGCGGCACCACACGGACCACCTGGCCGGCCCGGAGCAGGCCGCCCGCGCCCTTGTCGCCCTGCGGGGCGCCCAGGAGGGACATGTAGTAGTTCCAGTCCCAGTACGGGCCGGCGTCCCAGTGGAGGTTGGCGAGTCCGGTGTCCGTCTGGAGCGCCACCTCGTCGTGACCGACGATGTGCTCACGGTCGATCGGCACGCCGTACTGGTTCGCCAGGAACTTCACCAGTTCGGCGGAGGAACGGTACTGCTGCTCGGTGTACCAGCTCCCCTCCTTGATGGCGTAGCCCTCGTGCTCCACGCCGATGGCGTGCATGTTGTGGGTCCAGTTGCCCGCGTGCCACGCCAGGTGCTTGTTCTCGAGCATCTGGGTGACCTGGCCGTCCTGGGCCCTGATCAGGTAGTGGGCGCTGCCCCCGCCGGTCGGATCGGTCAGCACCTTGAGCGAGCCCTCGTAGGAGCCCTCGGTGTCGTGGATCACGATCTGGCGGATGTCGACGCCCTGGTTGGGGCGGTCGCCGGCGGTGTAGTTCTTCTTGCCCGCGGCGTTGGGGACGGTCAGCTTGACGTCGCAGTTCAGAGCGGCGGGGCACTCGGGGACCGCGGCGGCCGCGTTCGTGCTCGCGAAGGACGCAGCCAGCGGCACGTTCGACGGCTTGACGGGCTCGACCGACGGGTCGGCCGGCAGCGCGACCTGCTCGCCGTCGAGGGTGACCGCCCGCTCGCCGTCCTGGATCGACTCGAAGACGCGCTTCGCGAAGAGGTCGGCGCCCTTCTTCTCGGGGGACTGGCTGTAGCGGGCCACGGCCGGGTACCAGTCGCCCGCGTCGTCGGACAGCTCGGCGCCGGCCTGCTTCTGGTAGTCGGCGAGCAGCGCGGCACCGGCCCGGATGGAGGCGGCGGTGTCGTTCTGGACGGCCTCGCTGGAGCTGTCGATCAGCTCGGCGGCCTTGTCCAGGGTGTGGAGCCGGGGGTCGTCGGTGTCGACGAGCGCCTTCTCCAGGATCTGCCGGACCTTCGCGCGGTCGAAGGTCTTCTCGATCTCCGGACGGCCGGAGCCGTTGAAGTGATCGATCTGCTCGTCGGTGACCTTCTGCGGCACGTCCTCCGGGTCGACCTTCGTCAGACCCATGACGTTGTACGCGCCGGTCGTGCTCGGCTCGCCGTCGTGCGACTCCCAGCGGGTCTGCTGGTACGACACCGCCATCAGCACACTCTGCGGCACGTCGAACTCGCGCGCCGCGTTTGCGAACTGCGACTGGAGGGAAACGTCACCAGCAGCCGCCTTGGCGTCGCCCGTCGCGCCGAGGAGGCCCGGGGACGCGACCGCGATGGTGCCGATCGTGGCCGTGGCCACGACGGCGGCCGCCGCGCCGTACAAGAGTCGTTTCTTCTTACGGTCCCTGCGGTGACTCTGGGTCACGCCCACCCCTGTGATTCGACTGTCAACTAGTGAAACGGGCCAGAGGGTAACACCACCCGAAGGCGTGAAGATCTTCGGCGGACATTTCGGGCGCGCGTCTCAGTCACTGGGCAGGGGGACAGGACAGGACGAAGAACCCCGTAATGTTGTGCGTGTGACCGTGAACGCTGATTCCCACGCCGTCGCCAAGGCGACCTGGCGAGACCTGCCCGCGGCGCAGCAGCCCGAGTACCCCGATGCCGAGGCTCTGCGCGATGTGATCGCGGACCTCGAGTCGTATCCTCCGCTCGTCTTCGCCGGCGAGTGCGACCAGCTGCGCGCCCGGATGGGAGCCGTCGCCCGTGGCGAGGCGTTCCTGCTCCAGGGCGGCGACTGTGCCGAGGCCTTCGACGCCGTGTCCGCCGACCACATCAGGGCCAAGCTCAAGACGCTGCTCCAGATGAGCGCCGTCCTCACCTACGCGGCCTCCGTGCCCGTGGTGAAGGTCGGCCGCATCGCCGGCCAGTACTCGAAGCCCCGCTCCAAGGGGACCGAGACCCGGGACGGCGTCACCCTGCCGACCTACCGGGGCGACTCGGTCAACGGCTTCGGCTTCGACGAGAAGTCCCGCATCCCGGACCCCGAGCGCCTGAAGCGGATGTACAACGCCTCCGCCTCCACGCTCAACCTGGTGCGCGCCTTCACCACCGGCGGCTACGCCGACCTGCGCCAGGTGCACGCCTGGAACCAGGACTTCGTGAAGTCGTCCCCCTCGGGTCAGCGCTACGAGCAGCTGGCGCGGGAGATCGACAACGCGCTGAACTTCATGAAGGCCTGTGGCACCGACCCGGCCGAGTTCAAGGCCGTCGAGTTCTACGCCTCCCACGAGGCGCTGCTGCTCGACTACGAGGGTGCGCTGACCCGTACGGACTCGCGCACCGGCAAGCTGTACGACACCTCCGGCCACATGGTCTGGATCGGCGAGCGCACCCGCCAGCTCGACCACGCCCACATCGAGTTCGCCTCGCAGATCGCGAACCCGATCGGCATCAAGCTGGGCCCGACCACCTCGGTGGACGACGCGCTGACGTACATCGACCGTCTCGACCCGGACCGCGAGGCGGGCCGGCTGACCTTCATCGTCCGCATGGGCGCCGACAAGGTCCGCGACAAGCTCCCCGAGCTGGTCGAGAAGGTCACCGCCTCCGGTGCGGTCGTCGCCTGGGTCACCGACCCGATGCACGGCAACACCTTCGAGGCCGCCTCCGGCCACAAGACGCGCCGCTTCGACGACGTGCTCGACGAGGTCAAGGGCTTCTTCGAGGTCCACAAGGCGCTCGGCACCCACCCGGGCGGCATCCACGTCGAGCTCACCGGTGACGACGTCACCGAGTGCGTGGGCGGCGGCGACGAGATCTTCGTCGACGACCTGCACCAGCGCTACGAGACGGCCTGCGATCCGCGTCTCAACCGCAGCCAGTCCCTGGACCTGGCCTTCCTGGTGGCGGAGATGTACCGCGATCAGTAAGTAGATACCTACGACGATGGGGCGCGGATCCATGTGATCCGCGCCCCATCGTCGTATCCAGGGCTTTTACGGTTCCCCGGCGCCGGGTAAGGTTAGGTTAGCCTTATCGATCACGGCGGGAGGTGAACCGCGATGTACGTCTGCTCATGCTTCGGAGTGACGGAGAAGCAGGTCAAGGCGCATGCCGACGCGGGCGCCTGCACGCCCCGCCAGATCGCCTCGGCCTGCAAGGCCGGCACGGACTGCGGTTCCTGCGTCCGTCGCATTCAGGCCATCCTCGGCCGCGGCAACTGCCCGCGACGTGACCTCCTGGACCAGGGGATGCCCGCGCTGGCGACGGAGACCGTCACCGAACTCGGGGAAGCCGCTTAGGGGGGAAGCCTCAGCTCGGCTGCTCGATGAGCGTCGAGATGTAGAGGGCCTCACCCAGGGACTCGATCAGCTCCAGCTGCGTGTCCAGGTAGTCGATGTGGTGCTCCTCGTCGGCCAGGATCTCCTCGAAGAGATTGGCGGACGTGATGTCCCCCTTGGCCCGCATGACCTCGATCCCGCGCTTCAGGCGGTCGATGGCCTCGACCTCGACCTGGCGGTCCGCCTGGAACATCTCGGTGAGGGTCTGGCCGACCCGTACGTGGAAGAGGCGCTGGTAATTGGGCAGGCCGTCGAGCATCAGGATGCGCTCGGTCAGCTTGTCCGCGTGCTTCATCTCATCGATGGACTCTTCGCGCGTGTACTTGGCGAGCTTCGTCCACCCCTTGTTGTCCTGGATGCGGTAGTGCAGCCAGTACTGGTTGATGGCCGTCAGCTCGCCGGTCAGCTGCTCGTTGAGGAACTCGAGGACCTCGGGGTCGCCCTGCATTGCAGAGGCTCCTTCCACGTTGCGTGTCTACGCCGTCACTGGGCAGGATGGCCGCATCCTCGCACCCCGAATGGGGGGCGTCCAGTAAGTGCAGGCTTAGTGGGAGTTGCCCGAATCGGGCCAGGCCGGAGGTCTCCTGGTCATAACCACCCCTCGCCGTCTGTCACCATGGATGACATGGGTCGGACGGAGAGCGGAGTGCACCGGGAAGCAGGACAGCCGGACCTTCCGCCGGGCCAGCGGCTCCAGCGCGGCTGGCCGGTCACCCATTACGGGCCCGTCCCCAAGTTCAAGCCGGACCGCTGGGAGTTCCGCGTCTTCGGCGCGACGGCCGACGGCGACAAGCGGTGCTGGAACCACGAGGAGTTCTCGGCCCTGCCGTTCTCCTCGGTGGTGGCCGATCTGCACTGCGTCACGAAATTCAGCATGCTCGGGGCCGAATGGGGGGGCGTGCCGGCCCGTACGGTCCTCGAGCTCGCCCCGCCCGCGCCGCACGTCACCCACGTGATGGTCTGGGCGGAGTACGGCTACAGCGCCAACATGCGGCTCGCCGACTTCGCCGACGAGCGTTCGATCTTCGCCACCCACATGGACGGCGAGCTGCTCACCGCCGAGCACGGTTTCCCGCTGCGCCTGGTCGTCCCGCACCTGTACGCCTGGAAGGGTCCCAAGTGGGTCCGCGGCGTGGAGTACATGGCCGCCGACCGGCGGGGCTTCTGGGAGGAGCGCGGGTACCACAACCTGGGCGATCCCTGGACGGAGCAGCGGTACTCGTACCAGGAGGAACCGGGAGACGGCCCGGAGCTGTAGCGCTCCGGACCGTCCTTCGCCGAGGTGCCGCAGGTCAGTGGTGGTACCGGTGGACCACCGCGTGCCCCTTGCCGCGGCCGATCATCCACTTGTTCACCGGAACGGTGATCACGAAGGCGGCGGCGAGCGCGATGGCGAGCACGATCCAGAAGATCGGGTCGGACAGGTGGGCGTCCATGGCGCCGGGCCAGAGGGCGATGACGCCGTTGTCGATGATCTCCATCACCGCGATGGACAGGGTGTCGGCGGCGAGCGCGACCTTGAAGGCTGTCCTGAAATCGACGCCGGCGGCCAGGATTCCGCGCAGGGTCAGCGCGTAGCCGAAGACGAAGGCCAGGATGATCGCGAGGATCATCGTCTCCATGTTGCCCCAGCCGAGCGCGGTGCCGATGATCATGCCGAGGACCTCGCCGATGGCGCAGCCGGTGAGGCAGTGCAGCGTCGCCCTGGCCGCCATCGACCAGGAGGCCTTGCCGGGGGCGTGGTGAGCGCCGTGGCCCTCGTGCTGCCCGCCGTGCTGCTCCCGGTGGCCTTCGTGAGCCTTGTGTCCCTCGTGACCCGCGTGGTTGTCGTGGCTCTCGGGGCCGGCGTGAGTGCTGTGATCGTGATGGGCGTGCGCGTCGTGCTGCATGGGTGCCCCCAGGGTCGGGTAGCGGGTCCTGCCATTACAGGAACCGTATACCCCCCTGGGGTATTCCTCAACAGGAAGGCGTGTCAGTCCCTCAGCTTCTTGAGCAGCTCCACGTCCGCGAGGTGCCCCGCCGTGCCGCCGGGCGTCTCGATGATCAGGGGCACGCCCTCGGTCGCCGGGTGACGGAGGAGGTTGCGGAACGCGTCCTCGCCGATGTGGCCCACGCCGATGTTCGCGTGCCGGTCCTTGCGGGCGCCGACGACATCCTGGGAATCATTGGCGTGGATCAGCTTCAGCCGTCCCTCACCCACGGTCGCCACCAGCTGATCGAGCGTCTGCGCCGCGCCGTGCCGACCGGTCAGGTCGTGGCCGGCGGCGAAGATGTGGCAGGTGTCGAGGCAGATCCCCAGCTTCGGGTGCCGGTCGAGCACATCGAAGTACGGCCCGAAGTCCTCCGCGCGCGAGCAGAGCGAGAAGCCCTGGCCGGCCGTCGACTCCAGGAGCAGATCCGGATCGTCCTCGTGCGTCAGCTCGTCGAGCAGCGGCAGCAGCAGCTCCCGGACCTGCGCGAGTGCCACCGCCCGCGGGCGGCCCCCGGTCGCCGAGCCGGTGTGCACCACCACACCCTTCGCGCCGATCTCCCGGCCCCGCCGCAGCGAGTGCCGCATCGACTCCACCGACTTCTCGGCGGTGGCCTCGGTGTGCGAACCGAAGTTGATCAGGTAGGGGGCGTGGACCCAGGCCGAGATCGACTCGGCGGCGCACTCGGCGCGGAACCGTTCGTCCTCGGCGGGGTTCCCGGGCGGGGTGGCCCAGCCGCGCGGGTTGGCGACGAAGACCTGTACGGTCTCGGCGCCGAGCTCACGGGCGTAGCCGAGGCCGACCTTGGCGAGGCCACCGGCCACCGGGACATGGCCGCCGACGGGGTTGCGCATCAGTTTCTACAGTCCCTTGATCGTGATCGTGACGGTGGAGCCCTCGGGCGCGGTGGAGCCGCCCTCCACGGACTGGCCCGTGACCTCGCTGCCCAGGTAGGGGAAGGACTTCTTGACCTCCACCTCGAAGCCCTCGTCCTCCAGGGCCGTACGTGCGTCGTCGACCGTCTCGCCGACGACGTCCGGTACCTCGACGAGCCGGGGGCCCTTGGAGACGGTGAGGGTGATGGTGTCGCCCTCGGCGGCCCGGCTGCCCTCGGCGAGCGACTGTGCGGCGACGGATCCGGCGGCCTCGGGGGAGTGGATCCGCTCCGGGGCGACGACCACCTTGAGCCCCTCGTCCTGGAGCAGGGCCGTGGCGTCGGCGACGGTCTCACCGGTCACGTCGGGGACGTCGATCGGGGAGCCCTTGCTGACCACCAGGGCGACGGCCGAGTCCGGAGCCCGCTCGGTGCCGGGCTCGGGGTCGGAACCGATCACGGACCCCTGGTCGACGGTGTCACTGAACCGCTGGGTGATCACCCCGGCGACCAGGCCCTCCTCCGCGAGGACCCGCTTCGCCTCGGCGAGCGGCTTGTTCTTGAGGTTGGGCACCTTCACGATCTCGGGACCGCGGGAGAGGGTCAGGGTGACCGAGCCGTTGCCGCGGAGGCGCTCGCCGGGAGCCGGGTCGACGGCCATGACGGTGCCGCGCTCGTACACGTCGCTGAACGCGCGCTTCGTCGTGCCGACCTCCAGCCCGGCGCCGGTGATCCGCTTCGTCGCCTCGGTCTCCGTCTGGCCGAGCACGGCGGGGACCCGGGTGAACTGGCCGGAATTGATGTACCAGACACCGGTGCCCAGGCCGAGGGCGAGCAGTACGCCGAGGACGAGGAGCAGCGGGCCGCGCGGGGGCCTGCGGCGGAGGCCGGCCGCGGGCGGCTCGGGGGCCGGCAGCCGGTTCGTGTGCAGCACCTGGTGCGCGTCGGCGTGGGCCTCGGTCCCGGCCGGCACCGCCCGGGGGATCACGCTCGTCCGGTCGTCCGTGGTGTCCCGGGCCCCGGACCGGGCCTGCGGGGGCATGGCGTCCAGCTGCTCCTCGCCGAGCGCCGCGCGGGCCTCCCGCAGCAGCGCGAGCAGGGCTACGGCGTCGTACGGGCGGACGTCGGGGTTGCGGGCGGTGGCCGCCCCGACCAGCTCGTCCAGCTCCACGGCGAGCCCGGGAACGGTCGCCGAGGGGGCGGGCACGTCCGTGCTCAGGTGCTGGTACAGCACCTGAGCGGGGGTGTCGCCGGAGTGCGGCTTGCCGCCGGTCAGCATCTCGTAGAGGACGACGCCGCAGGCGTACACATCGGCGCGGGTGTCGGCGGTGCCGTGCTCGATCTGCTCCGGCGCCAGGTACGAGACGGTCCCGAGGACCGAACCGGTCGTGGCGGTCGCCGAGCCCACGGCCCGTACAAGACCGAAGTCGGCGACCTTGACCCGGCCGTCGTCCCCTATCAGGACGTTCTCCGGCTTCATGTCCCGGTGCACGAACCCGGCCCGGTGCGCGGCGCCGAGCGCGGCGAGCACCGGCTCCAGGATGTCCAGAGCGGCCCGGGGCGCGAGGGCGCCGCGCTCACGCAGGACGTCACGGAGGGTGCAGCCGGCGACGTACTCCATCGCCAGGTAGACGTACGCGCCCTCGGCGCCCTGGTCGAAGACGCCGACGACGTTGGGGTGCGACAGGCGGGCCACGGACTTCGCCTCGCGGATGAAGCGCTCGACGAACGCGGCGTCCGTGGCGAGGGCGGGGTGCATCACCTTGAGCGCGAGGACGCGGTCGAGGCGGGTGTCGAGGGCCCGGTAGACCGTGGCCATCCCGCCGACGGCGATGCGCGCGTCGACGCGGTAGCGGCCGTCGAGCAGCCGCCCGACGAGGGGGTCCTGAAGGGTCGTGTCCACGGCGTCGAGTCTACGAGGGGGTGGGTGGGGGCTCGGCCGTGCGGGCCCGACTGCGACCCAGCTGTGACGAGTCCCGCACGGACCGACGGCATGCACCGCCGCCGCTCGCCCACCGGTCGGTCAGAAGGCGGGGCGTTCCGGGTCCAGGGTCGGGCGGCCCTCCATGGGGGACGACGCCTCCGCGAAGTGCCGCCGAGGAATCCGCCCCGCCCGGTACGCCAACCGTCCCGCCTCCACCGCGTGCCGCATCGCCGAAGCCATCAGGACCGGCTCCTGCGCGCGGGTCACCGCCGACGCCAGCATCACCGCCGCGCACCCCAGCTCCATCGCGAGCGCCGCATCCGACGCCGTGCCGGCCCCCGCGTCGAGGATCACCGGCACCCCCGCCCGTTCCGCGATCAGCTGGAAGTTGTGCGGGTTGCGGATGCCGAGGCCCGAGCCGATCGGCGAGCCGAGCGGCATGATCGCCGCGCAGCCCACGTCCTCCAGCTTCCGCGCGAGGACCGGGTCGTCGTTGGTGTAGGGGAGGACGGTGAAGCCGTCGTCGACCAGGGTCTCGGCCGCGACGAGGAGTTCCTCCCCGTCCGGCAGCAGCGTCCGCTCGTCGGCGACGACCTCCAGCTTGATCCAGTCGGTGCCGAGCGCCTCGCGGGCCAGACGGGCCGTCAGGACCGCCTCGCCCGCCGTGAAGCAGCCCGCCGTGTTCGGCAGGACCCGGATGCCCAGTCGCTCCAGGACGGAGAGGACCGAGCCCTGGACGGTCGGGTCCAGGCGCCGCATCGCGACCGTCGTCAGCTCCGTACCGCTGGCGACCAGCGAGCGTTCCAGGACGTCGAGGCTGGGCGCCCCGCCGGTGCCCATGATGAGCCGGGAGGAGAACTCCGTACCGCCGAGGGTGAACACGTCGTCGGACATCGCGCTCAGCCTCCCTGGACCGCGGTGAGTACTTCCACCCGGTCGCCTTCGCCGAGGAGCGTCGTCTCCCACTCGCCGCGCGGTACCACCGTCTCGTTCAGGGCGGCGGCGACCCCGGAGCGGGCCGTGGTCAGGCTCGCCACGAGGGCGTCGAGGGAGACGGGTCCGGAGAGCACGCGGGCCTCTCCGTTCACGGACACGTTCATGCGGGCTGCTCCTGACGTACGGGGGCGGGCGCGGGGGAGAATCGGCGGGGGGTGAAGGGGCGGGCCTCGTCGGGGAGGGCCCCGGTGGTGAGCACCTCGGCCATGACGTCGCCGGTGATCGGGGTGAGCAGGACCCCGTTGCGGTAGTGGCCGGTGGCCAGGTGCAGTCCGGGCAGGGCGGTGGGGCCGAGCAGCGGCGCGTTGTCGGGCGACGCGGGGCGCAGTCCCGCCAGCGTCTCGGTCAGGGGCAGCTCGGTGAGCCCGGGGACGAGCTCGTGGGCGTCGCGCAGCAGCTCGTACACCCCGCCCGCCGTCACCGTGGTGTCCCAGCCGAGTTCCTCGCTGGTGGCGCCGACGACGAGTTCGCCGTTCTCGCGGGGCACGAGGTAGACGTGGCTGCCGCGGACGACGGCCCGGACCGTCCGGGAGAGGAAGGGGGCGTACGGGGCCGGTACGCGCAGCCGCAGCACCTGGCCCTTGACCGGGCGCACCGGCGGAAGCACCTCGTCCGGCACGCCCGCGAGGCGGCCGCTCAGGCTGCCCGCGGCGAGGACGACCTGGTCGGCCGTCAGCTGCCCGCCCCCGGCGGGCACGACACCGCGGGCCCGGTCCCGTACCACCGTCAGGCTCTGCGCGAGGTCGCGGTGGAAGACCACCCCGGCCCGTTCGCAGGCGACGAGGAGCGCGGCGGCGAGTCGGCGCGGATCGACCTGGTGGTCGCCGTCCACCCGGAGCCCACCGCGTACTCCCGGGGCCAGCATCGGTTCGAGCCGACGGCACTCACGGCCGCTGAGCCACTCCGAGGTGAGCCCGCAGCGGGTCTGCAGGGCGTGCAGTTCGCGCAGGTGGGCCCGGTCGTCGGCGTCGAGGGCGACGGCGAGGGTGCCGCAGGCGCGGTAGCCGACGTCGTGGCCGGTGGCCTCCTCGAGCTCGGCGACGAACGCGGGGTAGCGCGCGGCGGAGGCGAGGTTGAGCCCGAGGAGGGTCTCCTCGCCGTAGTGGAGTTCGGTGACGGCGGCGAGCATCCCGGCCGCGACGTGCGCGGCGCCGCCGCCCGGCGCAGGGTCGATCACGGTGGTGCGCAGGCCGCGTCGTGCGGCCCGCCAGGCCGTGACCAGGCCGATGATCCCGCCGCCGACGACGAGGACGTCGGAGCCGGACGGTCCCGCATCGGACGGTCCGGCGGCGGACCTTTCCGCAGCCGGCCGGCCCGTAGCGGGCGCTGCGGCATCCGGCGCGTCCGCCGCCAATGCGGCGGATGCGGCGGATGCGGTGGTATCCGGCGCGTCCGCCTCCGGCGCGTGGTCCTCGGACGCATGGACTTCGGAAGAACGCATGGGCGTCCAGCCCCTCCCTTCGCCGGCATGACCCGGATCAGGTTCGTACGGTCGGAGGCCGTCCCAGCCTCCCTCTCAGCCCGGTGCGTCCGGGCTCCCGCGAGTGCTTTACGCCCGACACACTAGCTTCCGCCTCCGGGGGCCGCAGACCCCTCCCTTCCTGACGCTCCGTCAGATGCGTAAGGTGGTCGGGTGAGCGAGCAGAAGCAGGCACAGCAGCACGTCGTGATCGTCGGCGCCGGCATGGCGGGCGTCCAGACCGCCGTCGCCCTGCGCGAACAGGGCTTCACCGGCCCCGTGACCCTCATCGGAGCCGAGCCCCACCAGCCCTACGACCGGCCCCCGCTCTCCAAGGCCGTCCTCCTCGGCAAGGCCGAGGGTTCCGCCTTCGACGTCGACTTCGAGGAGCTCGGCATCGAACTCCGCCTCGGCCTCGACGTCACCGGGCTGCGCGCCGGCGACCACGAGATCGACACCGAGGCCGGTCCCGTCGCCTACGACACCCTGGTCGTCGCCACCGGTGCCCAGCCGATCACCCTGCCCGGCACCGAAGGCGTCCCCGGGGTCCATCTGCTGCGGACCCTCGACGACGCCGTCCGGCTCGGCCCCGTCCTGGAGCGCCGGCACGGCGTCGTGGTCGTCGGCGCCGGCTGGATCGGCGCGGAGTTCGCCACCGCCGCCCGCGAGGCCGGCTGCGCCGTCACCGTCGTCGAGGCCGCCGACCGCCCCCTCGCCGGAGCCCTGCCCGCCGAGGTCACCGCCCCCATGGCCGAGTGGTACGGCGAGAACGGCGCCGAACTCCTCACCCGCGCGCGCGTGGACGTCGTCGAGCCGGGCAGGGTCGTCCTCGCCGACGGCCGCGAGCTGCCCGCCGACGCCGTCGTCGTCGGCATCGGCGCCCTCCCCGCCACCGGATGGCTCAGCGGCTCCGGGATCGCCCTCGACCCGAGCGGCGCCGTCACGGCCGACGAGCGCCTCCGCACCAACCTGCCCGACGTGTACGCCGTCGGGGACTGCGCCTCCTTCCCCTCCGCCCGCTACGGGCGGCGCCTCCTCGTCCACCACTGGGACAACGCGCTCCAGGGCCCCCGCACGGTCGCCGCGACGATCACCGGGGCCGGTGCGGGAGCGGACTCGGGGCCGTACGACCCCGTCCCGTACTTCTGGTCCGAGCAGTTCGGCCGCTTCGTCCAGTACGCCGGGCACCACGCGGACGCGGACGAGCTGCTCTGGCGCGGCGACCCGGCGGAGAGGACCTGGTCCGTGCTGTGGCTGCGCGCCGGGGTGCCGGTGGCCCTGCTCGCGGTCGGCCGCCCCCGGGACCTGGCCCAGGGCCGCAAGCTCATCGAGACGGCCACCCCCGTCGACCCCGTGCGCGCGGCGGACCCCTCCGTCCCTCTGAAGGCGGCCGTCGCGTAGGGCCCGACTACCGGCTGTCAGTCCGGGATGGCAGGCTTGTCCTGTGACCGAGATTGACGTAAAGATCGATGCGCTCGTCCCCGCCTGGCTCTATGTGCCCGACATCGCGGAGATGCTCGATGTCGAGGTGACGCGCGTGCGGCAGCTGATCAAGGACGGTCAGCTCATCGCCGTGCGCCGTGGAGAGAACAACGCCCTGCAGATCCCCGCCGCCTTCATCCAGGGCGACAAGATCGTCAAGGGCCTCGTCGGGCTCCTGACCGTCCTGCGGGACGACGGCTTCACCGACGAGGAGATGCTGGAGTGGCTCTTCACTCCGGACGAGAGCCTGCCGGGCACGCCCGCGCAGGCGCTCAACGAGAACCGTGGCACGGAGGTGAAGCGCCGCGCCCAGGCGCTCGCCATCTGACGCGCCACCGAAGGACACCATGAGCGGGTGTCGCGGCGACCGGCCCCACGGCCGGGCCGCCGCGGCCCCGCGCCACCGACGCGGGACACCCCGCGCCGCACCGCCGGGGTACCGCCCCGCGACACCCACGGGGATCGACCCCGTGCCACCGACGGGGGGAACCACCCATGCCCACGCCTCGTGAGCTGCTCGCCGACGCCCGGCTCTACCTGTGCACCGACGCCCGGAAGCGCCAGGGCGACCTGCCCGCCTTCCTCGACGCCGTGCTCTCCTCCGGCGTGGACATCGTGCAGCTCCGCGACAAGGGCATGGAGGCGGGTGAGGAGCTGGAGCACCTCGCCGTCTTCGCCGAGGCCGCCCGCCGGCACGGCAGGCTCCTCGCCGTGAACGACCGGGCCGACGTCGCCCACGCCATCGGCTCCGACGTGCTGCACCTGGGCCAGGGCGACCTGCCCGTGCCCGCCGCCCGGGCCATCCTCGGCGGCTCCGACGACGTACTGATCGGCCGCTCCTGCCACGCCGAGAGCGAGGCGGCCGCGGCCGCCGTCGAGCCCGGAGTCGACTACTTCTGCACCGGGCCCTGCTGGCCCACCCCCACCAAGCCCGGCCGGTACGCGCCGGGCCTCGGCCTCGTGCGGTACGCGGCGGGCCTGGCCCAGGACCGCCCCTGGTTCGCGATCGGCGGTATCGACGAGACGAATCTGGACGAAGTCCTGGACGCGGGTGCGCGCCGGATCGTCGTCGTCCGGGCGATCACCGAGGCCGACGACCCGGCCGCCGCGACGGCCGCCCTGGCCAAGCGGATCCGCGAGCGCGCGGGGGAGTAGGGCCTCCGTCCGGCGGCTCGGGGCTCCCGGACGGCCCGGGGCTCCGTCGGAGGTTCGTCCAGCGATCCGCTCCGCCGGCTGTCCAAAACCGTGTCCACCACTCGGACGCCGCTCACGCACCTCAGCGCGGCCCGTCTAACCTGCCCGTATGGCCCTTGGCACCGCTTCCGTCCGCTCGGACCGCGCCCGCACGGTCCGCGAGATCCTCGCCTCCGGCGGCACGTCGTACTCCTTCGAGTTCTTCGCGCCCCGGACCGAGAAGGGCGAGAAGGCCCTCTACAACGCGATGCGCCGCGTCGAGGCGGTCGGCCCCAGCTTCGTCTCCGTGACCTACGGCGCCGGCGGCTCCACCCGCGGCGGCACCGTCAAGGCCACCCAGAAGATCGCCTCCGACACCACGCTCACCCCGGTCGCCCACCTCACGGCCGTCGACCACTCGGTCGCCGAGCTGCGCAACATCCTGGGCCAGTACGCCGACGCCGGCATCCGCAACATGCTCGCCGTCCGCGGCGACCCGCCGGGCGACCCGCTGGGGGAGTGGGTCGAGCACCCCGAGGGCGTCAAGTACGCCGTCGACCTCGTCCGGCTGATCAAGGAATCGGGCGATTTCTGCGTCGGCGTCGCCGCCTTCCCGGAGATGCACCCCCGCTCCCTCGACTGGGACACGGACATCCGGCACTTCGTGGACAAGTGCCGTGCCGGTGCCGACTACGCGATCACCCAGATGTTCTTCGACCCCGAGAACTATCTGCGGCTGCGGGACAGCGTCGCCAAGGCGGGCTGCGAGACCCCGATCATCCCCGAAGTCATGCCCGTTGTGAACGTGAAGACCCTCGGCCGACTGCCCCAGCTGAGCAACGCGGCCTTCCCCGCGGATGTGAAAGACCGCATCCTCGCCGTCAAGGACGATCCCGCCGCTGTACGCTCCATCGGTATCGAGTTCGCGACGGAGTTCTGCGCGCGGCTGCTCTCCGAGGGTGTCCCCGGACTGCACTTCATCACGCTGAACAGCTCCACCGCGATCGAGATCTACGAGAATCTCGGACTGCACCAGCAGTCGTGACCGGTCGTACCCGCCCCGACCCGCGGCGGTGACCGTGGAGAGGGGCGGCGGGGCATGGGGTGGACGGTCCTCTACATCGCATTCGGCGTGGTCGCGCTGTGGCTGCTGGGGGAGGTGCTCCTCCAATACAAGGCGCGACTCCGCTGGCGCGTGCTCGCCTTCTGCGGCTTCCTCGGCGTCGTCCTCGGCGTCCTCACGTCCCTGGTGGCGGTCATCATCGTCGGAGCGATCGCCTTCGCCGTCGGCCAGACCTATGTGACGCTCTCCTTCCGCCGCGGCTTCTCCACCGGCTGGGCGCTCGGCGGCAACCCGGGCGCGAGCCGTCGCCGCAGGTCGGGCCCTCCGGCACAGGCCGGGCCCACCCTCGAGGTCACCGAGCTCTCCTACGAGGCCGAGGACGCCCCGTACGCCGGACCGGAGGGGGGCGAGGTTCCGGCCGCCGAGACCACCGCGGTCTACGAGCCCCTGCCGCTGCCCGAGGACACCGGCCAGTACGGCGTCTACAACATGGGTCAGGACCCGGCCCACGACGCCTCCCAGACCCCCGGCACCGGCTACGAGACGGGCTACCAGACCGGGTACGACCCCTACGCGCCCGCGTACGACCAGCAGCAGCCTGCCTACGACTACGGCCAGGCCGCCGGGCAGCAGCAGTACGCCGCCTACTCCGACCCGTACATCGGCCCCGGTACGGACGGTCAGCAGTACGGCTCGTACTACGGCGACCCGTACGCCCCCTCGTACAGCTACGACACTCCGCCCGGCGGGGTCTGGGTCCCGCAGCAGCGCGACACGGACCAGCCGCCGCAGCAGCAGGGGCCCGGCCAGTACGGCTACGAGCCGCACCCGGACGACCAGCAGCAGTACCGGTACTGACCGACCGTGGGGGGGGGGGGGGGGGGGGGGGGGGGGGGGGGGGGGGGGGGGGGGGGGGGAGGGGGGGGGGGGGGGGGGGGGGGGGAGGGGTAGCAGCAGGCACGACGAG
>NZ_JBVHZJ010000051.1:0-62503 GCF_055574655.1 Streptomyces sp. NPDC029956
TGCGGGGACGCCGCTCGCCACGCCCCCCCCCCCCCCCCCCCCCCCTCCCCCCCCCCCCCCCCCCCCCCCCCCCCCCCCCCCCCCCCCCCCCCCCGGTTCCCTTTCCGGCGCACGCCGGAGCGTCCGGGGAGTAGCGCGCGCCCCTCTCGGGGGGTCACGATGGGCTGGACGGCTTCCACGACCCCGGTCGGAAGGAGGGCGGACTGATGTCCGGTGGCACGAAGACGATGGCGGTGCTGACCTGCGCCGCGGTGGTGCTCACGACGGCGTACACGGTGGCGCTCGGCAGCAGCGGCTGGCTCTGGTTCGGTTCGGTGGTACTCGGCGTGGCGACGATCGGCCTGGCCGCGTCGGACAGCGCGGCGCCGGCCGGCCCGAGCCGACGGCCCCCGGCGGGTCCGGGCCAGGCGAGCCCCTGAGCCGGCCCGACCGACCCGCCGCGCACTCAGCTCCGGGGTGCGAGGACCACCCAGACCTGCCCCGGTGCGAAGGCCAGCGGCTCGCCGCCCGGAGTCGTGAACGTGGTGCCCGACGCCGCCGTGGTACGGGACCAGCGGGCCTCGTGCGCGCGCCCGTCGCGCAGGACGAGCGCGGTGCCGCTTCCGACGGTCTCGGTGTACGGGGAGACCGCGCCGGTGACGTCGTGGAAGCCGGAGGGACGGACGGTGACGCGCTGGACGACCACGGTCGACGGGGCCAGGGGTCCCGTGTCGGTGGCGCGTGCCGCGCGGCCGTCCATCGCCACCCGCCAGGTCCGGTCGGAGGCGGACCAGGTGAAGGTGTAGCGGGCCGCCGGGTAGCGGACGGTCTCGGAGTCGACGGCGGTGCCGCCCTTCGGTGCGGGGCCGAAGCGGAAGCCGATGTCCCGGGCGTTCTGGGGCTCCGTGACGGTGGCGAGGGCCCGCTCGGGGCGCAGATAGAGGTTGTGCGGGGCGGCCCGGTCCGGGGAGCGCCGGAAGGCGCGGGGGCTGGTGGTCTCGGTGACGGGGTGGAGCGACGCGGCACTCAGCAGCGGGTTCAGGGCGGACTGCGCCCCGGAGTAGGCGAGGACGGGCCGGCCGAAGGTGCCGAGCAGCTCTATGTCGGACTCACGGGCGCTGCGGACGGGTCCGACGAGCTCGGGGAGCCGGGAGGAGTACACGGCGAGGAGCCGGGTGGCACCGCCCTCGACCTGTTCGACGTAGACGAGGTCGGCGGTGCCGAGCCCGGTGTGGGGACGGGCCGCGGCCACGTTGTCGATCTTGACGCCGAGGACGGGACCGGCCCGCGCCGGGAGCCCCGTGAAGGGAGAGTGCCCGTTCGGGACGGGTGCCGTGGTGGCGGGCGCGGGTGTCGTGGTGGTGGGCGTCGGCGTGGTGGGCGCGGGCGTCGGCGTGGGGGCCGGCTCCGGCCCGCCCGAATCGGAGCAGCCGTACAGCCCGGCCGCCGTCACCGCGCACAGCAGCGCGGTGAGGACGCGGCCGGGGCGTCTTGCTGCGCGCTCGCCTGTCATGGTGACGCTCCCCCACCAGTGGACCACGGGGCCGCGCGCGGATACAACGGGCTTGACGGACGACGAACGGGGGTCGCGGGTGTTCTACCACCTGATGAAGTACGTACTGCTGGGGCCGCTCCTGAAGCTGCTCTTCCGGCCTCGCATCGAGGGGATCGAGCACATCCCGGAGGAGGGTGCGGCGATCGTCGCGGGCAATCACCTCTCCTTCTCGGACCACTTCCTGATGCCGGTGGTGCTCGACCGGCGGATCACCTTCCTGGCGAAGCAGGAGTACTTCACGGGGCCGGGGATCAAGGGCCGGCTCACGGCCGCCTTCTTCCGGGCGGCGGGGCAGATCCCGGTCGACCGCTCGGGCAAGGAGGCCGGGAAGGCGGCGATCCGGGAGGGCCTCGGGGTGCTCGGGAAGGGTGAGCTGCTCGGCATCTACCCGGAGGGCACGCGCTCGCACGACGGGCGGCTCTACAAGGGCAAGGTGGGGGTGGCGGTGATGGCGCTGACGGCCGGGGTGCCGGTGGTGCCCTGCGCGATGGTGGGGACGTTCGAGATCCAGCCCCCGGGGAAGGTCGTGCCGAGGATCCGCCGGGTCACCATCCGGTTCGGGGCGCCGCTGGACTTCTCCCGGTTCGCCGGGTCTGCGGGTGAGAAGGCCGTGGTCCGCGCGGTGACGGACGAGATCATGTACGAGATCCTCCGGCTGTCCGGGCAGGAGTACGTGGACGACTACGCGGCGGTGGTGAAGGCGGCGGAGGCGGGGACCGACGGCTGAGTTCCGGCGGAAGGTTCCCCCGTCGGGGACGCTGTGAGCGGATCCGCGCTCGGCGCAATCCCCTGGGCCGCCGCACCGGACGGTCGTAGCGTCTCGATCATGACCAAGGGAACCGCGTTCGTGCTGGGTGGATCGGGACAGGTGGGGCGGGCGGCCGTGCGGGCGCTCGTCGCGGACGGCTGGGAGGTGACGGCCGCCTCGCGGGGCGGCGGCAGGGACGAGAGGTGGCCGGCCGAGGTCCGGTCGGTGGCGCTCGACCGGACCGGGGAGGGCGCGCTGGCGGCCGGTCTGGGCGACGGGTGCGATGTGCTGGTGGACATCGTGGCGTACGACGCCGGGCACGGGCGGCAGCTGACGGGGCTCGCGGACCGGATCGGTTCGGCGGTGGTGGTGTCCAGCGGCGCCGTCTACGAGGACGCGCAGGGGCGGAGCTTCGACACCCAGGACCGGCCGGACGGCTTTCCCGCGTATCCGCTGCCGATCCCGGAGGACTGGCGGACGGTGGCGCCCGGCGAGGGCACGTACGGCACGCGGAAGGTGGCGCTGGAGCGGGAGTTGCTCGCGGCGGGCGACGCCCTGCCGACGACGGTGCTGCGGGCGGGCGCGATCCACGGGCCGTACTCTCCGGGGCCGCGTGAGCTGTGGTTCGTGAAGCGGGCGCTCGACGGGCGGCCGGTGCGTCCGCTCGCGTACGACGGTGCCTCGCGGTTCCACCCGGTGCACGTGGACAACCTCGCGGAACTGATCCGGCTGGCGGCGGCGAGGCCGGGCAGCCGGGTGCTGAACGGCGGGGACCCGGAGGCGCCGACGGTGGCGGAGATCGGGGCGGCGATCGACGCCGTCATGGGCGTCACCAGCGAGACGGTGCTGATCGAGGGCGCGCCGCCGCAGGACGTCGTGGGGTCCACCCCGTGGACGGCGCCGCGGTCCGTGGTCTACGACATGGCGGCGGCGGAGCGGGAGTTGGGGTACCGGCCGGTGGTGTCGTACGCCGACTCGCTGCCGGAGACGGTCGCGTGGCTGACCGAGCGGGTGGCGGGACGGGAGTGGCGGGAGGCGTTCCCGGGTCTCGCGAAGTACGGGGTGGACCTCTTCGACTACGCGGCGGAGGACGCCTGGCTGGCGTCGCGGGGGTGACACGGGTGAGGGGAGGGACGGCCGTCCCTCCCCTCACCGGGCCGTCAGCGTGTTACGGCTTCGGGGTGGCGTGCGGGGCGCAGGTCTGGTCCCTGGCGTCCAGCTTGCCGGTCAGCAGGTAGGCCTCGACCTTGGTGTTGAGGCACGGGTTGACCAGGCCGGTGATGCCGTGCGAGCCGGCGTCCTTCTCCGTGATCAGGCGCGAGCCCTTGAACCGCTTGTGCAGCTCGACGGCGCCGGCGTACGGGGTGGCGGCGTCGCGCTCGGACTGGGCGATGAGCACCGGCGGCAGGCCCTTGCCGGTCTTCACCTCGGTCGGGCGCTGACGCGGCGCGGACCAGGTGGCGCACGGCAGGTTCATCCATGCGTTGGCCCAGGTCATGAAGGGGTACTGCCGGTGGAGCCGGCTGTTGTCCCGGTCCCACTTCTTCCAGCTGGTCGGCCAGGGGGCGTCGGCGCACTCGACCGCGGTGTAGACGGCGTTGCCGTTCTCCGAGGCGGCGTTGCCGGCGGTGTCGGTGGGGTCCGAGGCCGCGTTGTCGATGAGCGGCTGCGGGTCACCCGCGGCGTACGCGCTCCAGGCCTCGGCCACCGGGGCCCACATGGAGTCGTAGTAGGGGGCGTTCTGGAAGAAGCCGATGAGCTCGGCCGGGCCGACCTTGCCGCCGAGGGGGGCCTTCTTGGCGGCGGCGCGCAGGGTCACCCACTGCTGCTGGACCTCGGCCAGGGTGTCGCCGAGGTGGTAGGTGGCGTCGTTCTGGGCGACCCAGGTCATCCAGTCCTTGAGCCGGCCCTCGAAGGCGATGTCCTGGTCGAGGTTGACCTCGTACCAGACCTTGCGCGTCGAGGGGTTCACGACGCTGTCGAGGACCATGCGGCGGACGTGGGTCGGGAAGAGGGTGCCGTAGACCGCGCCGAGGTAGGTGCCGTAGGAGACGCCGACGAAGTTGAGCTTCTTCTCGCCGAGGGCGGCGCGGATGACGTCGAGGTCACGCGCGGTGTTGGGCGTGTTCATGAAGGGCAGCATGTCGCCGCTCTTCTCGGCGCAGCCCGCGGCGTACTCGGCGGCGAGCTTGCGCTGCGCGCGCTTGTCGGCCTCGCTGTCGGGGACCGGGTCGAGCTTGGGGCCCTTGACGAACTCGGCCGGGTCGACGCAGGAGATGGGGGCCGACTTGCCGACGCCGCGCGGGTCGAAGCCCACGAAGTCGTAGGCCTTGGCGGCGCCCGCCCAGATCGCGTTCTTGGTGGTGACCCGGCGCGGGAAGCGCAGGCCGGAGCCGCCGGGGCCGCCCGGGTTGTAGAGGAGCGCGCCCTGGCGCTCGGCGGGGGTGCCGGTGGCGTTGATCCGGTCGACCGCGATCTTGATCTTCTTGCCGTTGGGCTTCGCGTAGTCGACGGGGACGGTGACCCAGCCGCACTGGATCGGCTTCTCGAGGCCCCAGTCGGCCGGACAGTCCTGCCAGTCGATGCCCGCCTGGGCGGCCCGCGCCGCTGCGACGGCGACGCCGATCGACTCGGCGTCGCGCAGGTGGCGGTTGCTGTCGGCGTTCGCGGCCGGGGCCGCGAGCGCGCCCGCGACGAGCGTGCCCGCTATCAGGGTGCCGGCAGAGCCGAGCATGGCCGTACGTCTCAACGTGTACTCCCCCAAGATGAGCGCCACCCCCCGTGGCGGCGCTGTGTGTTGGCTGTCCGGGGGATCCTTTCGTCCCGGAGGCACCCGACGAAAGGGCGAACACGTGTTTCTTTGCCGAACCAATAACCGGTGAACGGTGTACCGCTGAGCGGTGACCTTCCGACGGCACACGCAGATCCGGTCAGAAATCCTCAGAACGGGGCGAGTTCGGACAGAGCGATGTCGAGCAGACGCCGAACCGCGAGGGCGTCCGGGGCGACGGCGGTGGCGAGGACCGCGGGTCCGGCGAGCGGGGTGACGGCGGCGTGCTCACCGAGCAGCCGCGCCGGCAACGGCTTCTCCGCGAACGCCGGATCGACGACCAGGAGTTGCCCGGTGGCCCGATGGCCGCCGAGGACCGCGCCACCGTCCCAGCCCCCCGGGGCGCCGGGGCCGAGGGCCAGCTCCTGGTCGAGGAGAGGGCGCCCGGCGCGGCGAACGGTGAGGCGGGTGACGAGGGTGCCGGGCGATTCGCCGTGGCGGCCGAGGATCTGCTCCTCGCGGAGGACCAGCCGGGCGGTGGCGGCGAGCTCGACCACGGTCCGCATCCGCAGGTGGGAGCCGTGCACGGAGACCACCTGTTCCGGCAGCCAGCGGAGCACCCCGCCCTCCCCGACGGTGATCCGGACGTCGTACGCGGCCGGCTCGGCGCTCCGGCCCGGCAGGGCGAGCGTGGCGGCGGCCGAGTCGACCAGGAGCCTGGCCCCGTCCCGCACCTCGGCCTCGACGGCGAGCCGGTCTCCGCCCAGCGGCGCGCTCATCGCCCCGACGACGGTGACCCGGGTGTACGGACCGGAGGCCCTGGTCCGGCGCAGGGCGAGGGGCCCGTCGCTCACGAGCAGCGGCAGGCCGCCGTCGGCGGCGGCGGCGATCCGGGCGGTGGCGCGCAGGCTCACGCGGTCCATGCCCCGAGCTGGGCCCGGACCCAGTCGACGACCGGGGCGACACCGTGTTCGGCGCGCAGCGAGGTGAAGGCGACGGGCAGCTCGCCGCGCTGCTCCTTGGCGTCGCGCGCCATCCGCTCCAGGTCGGAGCCCACGTACGGGGCGAGGTCGGTCTTGTTGACGACGAGGAGGTCGGCGGTGGTGACGCCCGGGCCGCCCTTGCGCGGGATGTCGTCGCCGCCGGCCACGTCGATGACGAAGATCTGGGCGTCGACCAGTCCCTTGGAGAACGTGGCGGTGAGGTTGTCGCCGCCGGACTCCACGAGGATGAGGTCGAGCGGGCCGACGGTGTCCTCGAGCTCCTCGACGGCTTCGAGGTTGGCGGAGATGTCGTCGCGGATGGCGGTGTGCGGGCAGGCGCCGGTCTCCACGGCCTGGATCCGCTCGGGCGGCAGGACGGCGTTGCGGAGCAGGAACTCGGCGTCCTCGCGGGTGTAGATGTCGTTGGTGACGACCGCGAGGGAGAGGGTGTCGCGCAGGACCCGGCAGAGGGCGGCGACGGTGGCGGTCTTGCCCGAGCCGACCGGTCCGCCGAGCCCGATGCGCAGCGCGCGCCGGGTGCCGTCGGGGCGGCGGGCGTCGGCGGAGACGGCGCCGTGGTGGGTGTGGCCGTGGTCGAGGTGCATGGGGCGGCTCCAGGGGTTCTCAGGAGTGGTTCTCAGGAGTGGTTCTCAGGATGCGAAGAGGCGGACGGGCCAGGAGGCGTGCTGTTCGGCGGTGATGTCGAGCAGCGGCGCGGAGGCCGCGGGCAGGGCGTCGACGCCCTGCCGGGCGGCGCGAGCGGCCTCCTCGGCGACCAGGTCCACGGCGGGGGCGAGGCGGGCGAGGACGGCGGTGGCCTGGAAGGGGTCCAGGCTCAGCAGCCTGACGGTGGCGGTGGCGGGACCGCTGACGGTCTCGTACGCCACGCAGTGCGCGGCGTCCTCGGGGCCGAGGCCGGCTGCGCGGGCGGCGACCCCGAGGACGACGGGCTGGTGGGCGCCGCGCGGGAACGCGGCGGCGAGCGCGTCGAGGTCGGCGCAGGGCCAGGTGGCCCGCGCCGCCCGCATCATCTGCCGGCCGAGCCTGCGGGCGGCGGCGCGCAGGGCGGGCGAGGGGGTGCGGGCGTCGGCGGCCGCGTCGAGTTCGCCCGGGTCGAGTCCGTGCGCCGCTCCGGCGGCGAGCGCGGCGGAGGTGAGTCCGGTGGTGTGCAGCCGGCCCCGGCAGAAGGCTTCGAGGCCTGCCGCGTCCTTGATGCGGCCGGCCTTGACGGCGGCCTCGGCCCCGCCGGAGTGGGCGTGCCCGCCGGCGGGGAACCGCCCGTCGGCAAGCACCAGGAGTGCGGCGCGACTCGTCATCAGAAGAGGAAGTAGCGCTGGGCCATGGGCAGTTCGACGGCCGGGGCGGGTTCGACCGCCTCGCCGTCGATCGTGACCGTGAAGGTGTCCGCGTCGACCTCGACCCGGGGCATCGCGTCGTTCTCCCGCATGTCCGCCTTGGACACCCGGCGGGTGCTGCGGATCGCGGTGAACTCCTTGTGCACGCCGAGCCGTTGCGCGATGTCGTCCTCGATCGCCGCCTGCGCGACGAAGTTGACCGAGCCGGCCGCCACCGCCTTGCCGAGCGCGCCGAACATCGGCCGGGGCAGGACGGGTTGCGGGGTGGGGATGGAGGCGTTGGCGTCGCCCATCTGCGCGTAGGCGATCTGGCCGCCCTTGAGGACGGTGAGGGGCTTCACCCCGAAGAAGGCGGGCTCCCACAGCACCAGGTCGGCGAGCTTGCCGGCTTCGACGGAGCCGATGAGGTGGTCCATGCCCTGGGCGACGGCCGGGTTGATCGTGTACTTGGCGACGTAGCGGCGCGCGCGGTGGTTGTCGGCGCGGCCGTCGCCGGGGAGGGCGCCACGTCGCTTCTTCATGACGTGGGCGGTCTGCCAGGTGCGCATGACCACCTCGCCGATGCGGCCCATGGCCTGGGAGTCGGAGGAGATGATCGAGATGGCGCCCAGGTCGTGGAGGACGTCCTCGGCGGCGATGGTGGAGGGCCGGATCCGGGACTCGGCGAAGGCGAGGTCCTCGGGGACGGCCGGGTTGAGGTGGTGGCAGACCATCAGCATGTCGAGGTGTTCCTCGATGGTGTTGACGGTGTGCGGCCGGGTCGGGTTGGTGGAGCTGGGCAGGATGTACGGCTCCGAGACCACCGTGATGATGTCGGGCGCGTGTCCGCCTCCGGCGCCCTCCGTGTGGTACGCGTGGACGGTGCGTCCGGCGATGGCGGCGAGGGTGTCGCCGACGAATCCGGCCTCGTTCAGGGTGTCGGTGTGGATGGCGAGCTGGGCGCCCGTCTCCTCGCACACGCCCAGGCAGGCGTCGATGACGGCAGGGGTGGCACCCCAGTCCTCGTGGATCTTGAATCCGAGGGCTCCGCCGCGCAGTTGGGAGTGCATGGCCTCCCGGGACATGGTGTTGCCCTTGCCGAGGAGACCGATGTTGACGGGGAAGGTGTCGAGGGCCTCGAACATCCTGGCCGTGTGCCAGGGGCCGGGGGTGACCGTGGTCGCCTTGGTGCCCTCGGCCGGTCCCGTACCGCCCCCGACGAGGGTGGTGACGCCGGTGGCGAGGGCCTGCTCGACGACGGTCGGCGAGATGAAGTGGACATGGGCGTCGACGGCACCGGCGGTGACGATCCGGCCGTTGCCGACGATGACCTCGGTCTCGGGGCCGATCACGAGGTCGGGGTGGACCCCGTCCATGGTGTCGGGGTTGCCGGCCTTGCCGAGGGCGGTGATACGGCCGTCCCGGATGCCGATGTCGGCCTTGACGATGCCCCAGTGGTCGATGATCACGGCGCCGGTGATCACGGTGTCGGGGGCCCCCTCGGCGCGGGTGGTGCGGGCCTGTCCCATCGACTCACGGATGACTTTGCCGCCGCCGAAGACGGCCTCGTCGCCGGCGCGGCCGGGGCCGCCGCTGCGGTCCTCCTCGATCTCGACGAGGAGATCGGTGTCGGCGAGCCGGATGCGGTCGCCGGTGGTGGGGCCGAACAGGTCTGCGTAGACGGCACGGTGCAGTTCAGGCACGGTCGGCCCCCTCGGTCTCGGTGCGCACGCCGGCCGTGTCGGGCTCGTCGGTCTCGCTCGGCCCGCCGGCCGCGGTGGGCACGCCGGCCGCGTCGTCGGTCGTGTCGAGCGGGCCGGCCGTGCCGCCGCGCAGGCCGGGCACGATCCGGCGGCCGGCCAGCGGGACGAGTTCGACCTCGACGGGGATGCCCGGCTCGAAGCGGACGGCGGTACCGGCGGCGATGTGCAGCCGCTGCCCGTGCGCGGCGGCACGGTCGAAGTCCAGCCCGGGGTTGACCTCGGCGAAGTGGTAGTGGGAGCCGACCTGGACGGGCCGGTCGGCGGCGTTGAGCACGGTCAGACGCGTGACGGGGCGCCCCTCGTTGAGGGCGACGGGGCCGTCCGCGTACAGGATCTCTCCGGGGATCATCGGCGCGGCCCGTTCAGACGATGGGGTCGTGGACGGTGACGAGCTTGGTGCCGTCGGGGAAGGTGGCCTCGACCTGGACGTCGTGGATCATCTCGGGGATGCCGTCCATGACCTGGTCGCGGGTGAGCACCTTGCGTCCCGAGGCCATGAGCTCGGCGACGGTACGGCCGTCCCGGGCGCCTTCGAGGAGGTGGGAGGTGAGGAGGGCGACGGCCTCGGGGTGGTTGAGACGCACACCCCGGGCCAGGCGCTTGGCGGCCACGTCCGCCGCCACATGGACGAGCAGGCGTTCCTGTTCGTGCGGGCTCAGTTGCACTCTTCCACCTCACAGTCGTCGACCGGGACACCCGGACAGCTGCGGACCCTACCGACCGTCAACACCTTGTTGAACTGCGGAGATGCGGCTCGCGGCCAGACATTGCACGTTAGGGCGGAAGTTTTTCCGGCTCGTTAACTACGGCTTTGCTCTTTCATGATCGTCATACCGGATCGACCGACATGGACATCAGGCCGCGGAGCCCGTCCTCCAGGACGTCGACGGCGACGTCGCCGAAGAGCGCCTGCTGGGCGATGAAGCCCTGGACGACGGCGATCAGCGTGCGGGCCACATGGTCGGCGGGGACGTCGGCGGAGAGGATGCCGCTCTCCCTGTAGGCGGTGACCAGGTCCGCCCAGACGACGCGCATGCCGTCGTAGCCCTCCGCCAGGGTCCGCGCGAGCTGCTCGTTGCGGAGGGTCTCCGTCCACACCTGGATGATCAGGCGCGCGAAGGCCTGCCGGTCGGCGCCCTCGATCCGCTCCTCGAGGAAGAGCCGGAGCACCGCGCCGATCAGCACGTCGGGGGTGGGCGGCGGCGTGGTCCTGGACGCCTCCTCGAAGGCGCCCCGGATCCCGGCGAAGGCCTCGGTCGCGATGGCCGCGATGATCTCGTCCTTGCCGCGGAAGTACCGGTAGACCGCACCGGCGGACAGGCCGACCTCGCCGAGCACGTCCTGCATCGAGGTGGCGTGGAAGCCGTTGCGCGCGAAACAGCGCGCCGCGCCGTCGAGGATCTGGCGCCGCCGGGCGTCGAGGTGTTCCTGAGAGACACGAGCCATGACCCGAATCTAAAACGAATATTCATTCTTGACAACCTCCGAGGGCCGCAGGACAGTGATGCCATAAAAACGAACGATCCTTCTCTTTGAATCGAGGACACCATGTCCGCCAACGCCACCGCCGTCGACGCGGGGCGCAGGACCATCGCGGTGATGGTGCTGATCCCCGTCGTCGTCGCCCTGACCCTCTGGGCCTTCGCATGGCCCGCGGCCCGGACGGCGCCCCGCGACCTGCCGATCGGCGTCGCGGGGCCCGCCACGGTGGTCACCGCCCTGGAAAAGGATCTCGCCCGGCACGAGGGCGCCTTCGAGGTCCACCGTTACGAGGACGGGGCCGCGGCCCGAGCCGCGATAGAGAACCGCGACGTATACGGAGCGGTGGTCGTGACCCCCGGCGGCACGGAGCTCCTGACCGCCTCGGCGGCAAGCCCCGTGGTGGCCGGACTCCTCCGGGAGGCCGTCACCGCACAGGCCCCGGAGGGCACGAAGATCCCGGTCACGGACGTGGTCGCCGCTCCTGCGGGCGACCCGCGCGGGGCCGTGCTCGCCTCCAGCCTGCTGCCGCTCGCCCTGGCCGGAGCGGCGGCGGGGGCCGTGACGACCCTGCTCGGCCTGCGCGGCGGGCGCGCGATGGCCGCCCTCACCGGCGCCGCGGCGCTCGCGGGCGCCGTCGGCGCGGCCCTCGCCCACAGCTGGCTCGGCGCGCTCGGCGGGAACTGGTGGGCCGAGGCCGGGGTCCTGAGCCTCACCGTCCTGGCGATCGGCTCGACGTTCGCCGGGCTCGCGGCCCTCGTCGGAAAGCCGGGCCTCGGGCTCGGGGCACTACTGATGATCCTGCTCGGCAACCCGTTCTCCGGAGTGTCGAGCGCACCGGAGCTCCTGCCGACCGCCGTGGGCACCCTCGGCCGGTGGCTGCCGCCGGGCGCCGCGGGCTCGGCCCTCCGGTCCGTCTCCTCCTTCGACGGCGCGGCGGCGGGCGGACCGCTCCTCGTCCTCACCCTCTGGGCGGCGGCGGGTCTCACGGCGATCGCGCTCGGGTCCCGGCGCCGACGCACCGAACCCGCGGAGCCGGCGGCCGCGGCGGCCCCGATCCCGGCGCGCGCGGGCTGATCCCGAACCACCGAGACCTTGCGCGCCACCAGGACGGCCGCGTGCCCCCGCCGTAGCGGACGGGGGCACGCGGCTTTTCCACGTGCGGGGGGGGTGACGAGGAGACGGCGGGCGGGTCCGCCGGGCACGCCCAGGTCCTGCCTTCGAACTCCCGCGTCGCCGGCGGGGCAGGCGGGAGTGGGACGACAGGGCCTAGGAGATGCCGGGCTCGCGGTGGTGGGCGGCGATGCCGAAGCGGCGCTGTTCGCCGGTAGCGGAGTCCAGGGAGTGGAGGCCGGAGACCGAGCTGATCACCTGCTCGTCGGCGGGCTTCTCGGCCGCCTCGAGTTCCTCCAGGTCAGCGGCGGAGACCAGGGCGACCAGCGGCTTCCCGTGGCGGGTGACGACGACGCGCTCACCGCCGTACACGACGCGGTTGATCAGGTCGGCGAGCTCGGCTCGCGCTTGCGTCACCGGGATCTCGTAGGTCATGCTCCCCATCTTACGGGCTGTACGTCCTGTACATTTTTTACAGATGGAGGTACCCGCCATGGAGGCTCGCCACGTCCTGCCCGAGTTCACGGAGCGCACCAGCTACGGAACCCGGACCCTCGACCCCTACTCGAAGCTCCTCTCGTCCCGGATCGTCTTCCTCGGGACGCCGATCGACGAGACGTCGGCCAACGACGTCATCGCCCAGTTCCTGTACCTGGACCACGCGGGACCCGACCAGGACATCGCGCTCTACATCAACTCCCCCGGCGGCTCGATCAGCTCCATGACCGCGATCTACGACACGATGCGCTCGCTCCACTGCGACGTGGAGACCACCTGCCTGGGCCAGGCCGTCTCCACCGCCGCCGTACTGCTCGCCGCCGGCACCCCGGGCAAGCGCATGATGCTGCCGGGCGCCAGGGTCACGCTGCGGCAGCCCGCCATGGACGAGCCGCTCCAGGGCCAGCCGAGCGACCTCGACATCCACGCCCGCGAACTGCTCCGCCTCCGCGCGCTGATGGCGGGGATGCTCACCGAGCACACGGGGCAGGACGGGGAGCGCGTCGACGCCGACCTCGACCGCCTCACGGTCCTGGACGCGTCGGCGGCGGTCGCGTACGGCCTGGTGGACCACGTGATCACGAGCCGGCGCGCGGGCGTCGGCGGCACGGCGGGATGAGCCGGCCGTGGTTCCCGAGCTGCCGCCGCTGCCCGCCCTGACCCGGGCCGAGAGTGAACTCGTCGACGCCTACCTGGAGGTGGTCGACCTGCTGGGGAAGATCAATCCATCCAGGGGCACGCATACCTATGGCGCACTGCGCGCGGCACAGGCCCTGGTGGGACGGGCGGAGGCGCTGCTCCAGGCCCTGACGCTCATGCATATGCGGGGCGAGAACGAGGTGCACGCGGACACGTTGGCGCGTGCGCTCCGGGTGTTGGACGGGGAGCGCCGGGCCGACCGTGTCACCGTCCCGCGCACTCGCGCGAGTTGACATTTCCGCGTGTCGTGACGACCTCCGGACGGCCGACACCCACCGCAGAATCGCTCCCCCGTTCGGCGTAGTCGACGAGTCGACATATGTGCCGGGTGAGTTGCACAACAGGTGTACACATTTGGCGGAATAGGGCGTTCCGTCGCTGGTGCGAGGCTCGTTGGCCAAACCTCCGAAGATCACAAAGGCTGTCTGTCCACCCGTATGGATCAGTCGTGAGGAGCCTCACATATCGCCGTTTCAGCTCGGATTTCGACCTGTCTGTGGGTCAAGATCCCTGTCGACGACAAGCCCCCGCCACCGCGGCGGGGCGGTCCGGGCGGACGCCGAGTCCTGCCGCTGTCCCGGACGTCTGGTCGACAGGATTGGATCGGCAGGAGTGGAGGACCCGATTTTTACGGGGCGTACGCGCTGTTTCGGCAGCGGGGCCGCCCCTTGGGGTGAAGCCGCGTCAGCGGCCGGGCATCTTCGCCAGCCCGAACCCGACAGGTCATCCTTCGCAGGCGGCTGACGAAGGGTTGCGCATGACTGCGCAGATGCACGTCCCGTCCCTGCTGTCCCGGGCCGGAGCCGTCTCGGCTCTCACCCTCGCCGCCGTAGGCGGCACGCTGCTCGCACCCGGTGCGGCAACGGAGGCCCAGGCAGCCACCACGCACGCGAACAAGGCACTGAGCGTCGCCGAGTCCAAGAAGGGAGCTCCGTACCGGTACGGGAGCACCGGACCCTCCAGGTTCGACTGCTCCGGTCTGACGCTCTACGCGTACAAGAAGGCGGGCAAGTCGCTGCCCCGCACCGCGCAGCAGCAGTACAACAAGACCCGGCACATCGCCGCCTCCACCAGGCAGAAGGGGGACCTGGTCTTCTTCCACTCCGGCGGGAGGGTCTACCACGTGGGCATCTACGCCGGCAGCGGCAAGATCTGGCACTCGCCCAAGACGGGGTCCTGGGTGAAGCTCGACAAGATCTGGTCGTCGAAGGTCTACTACGGCCGCGTCCGCTGATCAGGCGGCGGTAGCGGTTCGTCCGTGAGGGGTGCGGTGGCGCCGCCGTACCCCTGACCGACATGACAGCGGCTAACAGGCGGCCACCGGGGCCACGGCCCACGGAAGAGTGATCCAGACCGTCTTGCCGCCGTCATCGGTCGGCGTGACCGACAGACGGCCGCCGGCCTCGGCGGCGAGGACGCGGATGATGACCATGCCGCGGCCGTTGTCCTGCTGGACCGCCGCCGGGAGGCGGCGCGGCCGGCGCGGATGGCTGTCGGTGACGCCGATGTGGAGCCGCTCCTCGCGCTCCAGGCGGACGTCCACCGTGAAGGTGGGCGACTGGCCGAGGGTGTGCAGGACGGCGTTGGTGGCCAGTTCGGAGACGATCAGCCGGATCGAGTCCGCGATCTCGGCGGCATCGTCCAGTCCCCACTCCATGAGGACGTCCGCGACGTACCGCCGGGCCGTGGGGACCGAGGCGGGCTCGCTCGGCAGAGTGACGGATGCTTCCTGGTGATCTGCCATGGCGACGCTGTCCCTTTCCCACCGGGGCCACCGCCCCGGATTGCGCTTCGCGTCAGAGTGCCACCGATCCCACCGCGCCGCGCGGCGTTCCACCAAGATATGTCCCCATCTGTCGCCCGAAGCGGTGAACTCTGCTCACCGGGAACGCTCTTGGCCCTACCCTGCGTCGGGCGCCGTCCGCAGGATCGTCCCCACCGCGCGCCCGATCTCCGCGTCGGTCAGATCGGCGCGGGCCGTGAGCCGCAGCCGCGAGATCCCGTCGGGGACCGACGGCGGCCGGAAGCAGCCGACCGCCAGGCCCTGTTCGCGGCAGTCCGCCGCCCAGCGCAGGGCGGCCTCCGGCGAGGGCGCGCGCACCGAGACGACGGCCGCGTCGGGCCGGGCCGCCGTGAGACCGGCGTCGGTGAGCTGCCGGTGCAGCGTGGTCGCGACGGTACGGGCCCGCTCCGCGAGGCCCGGTTCGGCCCTGACCAGACGCAGGCTCGCGAGGGCGCCGCCCGCGGCGGCCGGGGCGAGACCTGTGTCGAAGATGAAGGTGCGGGCCGCGTTCACCAGGTGCTCGATCACCCGGGCCGGGCCGAGGACGGCACCGCCCTGGCTGCCGAGGGACTTGGAGAGGGTCAGGGTGGCGATGACGTCCTCGTCGCCCGCGAGTCCGGCCTCGTGCAGGGCGCCCCGGCCGCCTTCGCCGAGGACGCCGAAGCCGTGGGCGTCGTCCACCACGAGTCCGGCGCCGTGTGCCCGGCAGGCTTCCGCGAGCTCCGGCAGCGGGGCCTTGTCGCCGTCGACGGAGAAGACGGAGTCGCTGACGACCAGGGCCCGCCGGCCGGGGTGCGCGCCGAGGGTCTTGCGCACGGCCTCCGGTTCGGTGTGCGGCACGACGGCCGTCTCGGCGCGGGCCAGGCGGCAGCCGTCCACGATCGAGGCGTGGTTCGAGGCGTCGGAGACGATCAGGGAGTCCCGGCCGCCGAGCGCGGTGAGCGCCGCCAGGTTGGCGGTGTAGCCGGAGGAGAAGACGAGCGCCGCCTCGAATCCGCAGAACTCGGCGAGCTCGCGCTCGAGCCGGGTGTGCAGCCGGGTGGTGCCGGTGACGAGCCGCGAGCCGGTGGAGCCGGCGCCCCACCGCCGCGCCGCGTCGGCCGCCGCCTCGGTGACCTCCGGGCGGCGGGTGAGGCCCAGGTAGTCGTTGCTCGCCAGGTCGAGCAGGTCCGACTCGGCCGCCCGTGGCCGCAGCGTACGGACGAGACCGGCGTCCGCCCGGCGGCGCGCCTCGGCGTCGGTCCAGTCGAACGCGGTACGGCGGGGGCCCGCGGCCCGTGCGTCGTCGGCCTGTGGCATTCGGCGATCCTTTTGTAGGCAGCGCACAGACCCTAACCGGATGATGCCGAGGTGGGGATGTGGTCATCCACACACCTCTATCGGGGGCGTTTGTTCAGATCCTCCTTGGCCCGGGGGTGGGCGGTAGGCGAGGATCAGCGCTTATGGACCTGCTGAACACGCTGGTGGAGAAGGGGCTGCGGCGCGAGCTGCCGACCCGTGAAGAAGCGCTCGCCGTCCTGGCGACCTCCGACGACGAACTGCTCGATGTGGTGGCGGCGGCCGGCAAGGTGCGCCGACAGTGGTTCGGGCGGCGGGTGAAGCTCAACTACCTGGTGAACCTGAAGTCGGGCCTGTGCCCCGAGGACTGCTCGTACTGCTCGCAGCGACTCGGCTCCAAGGCCGAGATCCTCAAGTACACCTGGCTGAAGCCGGACGAGGCCTCCCAGGCCGCCGCCGCGGGTGTCGCGGGCGGGGCCAAGCGGGTCTGTCTGGTCGCGAGCGGCCGCGGTCCGACGGACCGCGACGTCGAGCGGGTCGGCAGGACCATCGAGGCCATCAAGGAGCAGAACGAGGGCGTCGAGGTGTGCGCCTGTCTGGGCCTGCTCTCGGACGGCCAGGCGGAGCGGCTGAAGGACGCCGGCGCCGACGCGTACAACCACAACCTGAACACGTCCGAGGCGACGTACGCCGGAATCACCAAGACCCACACGTACGCCGACCGGGTGGACACCGTGCAGAAGGCGCACGCCGCCGGTCTGTCGGCCTGCTCGGGTCTGATCGCGGGCATGGGCGAGACCGACGAGGACCTCGTCGACGTCGTGTACGCGCTGCGCGAGCTCGACTCCGACTCGGTGCCGGTCAACTTCCTCATCCCCTTCGAGGGGACGCCGCTCGCCAAGGAGTGGAACCTCACCCCGCAGCGCTGCCTGCGGATCCTGGCGATGGTGCGGTTCGTCTGCCCCGACGTCGAGGTGCGGATCGCGGGCGGCCGTGAGGTGCACCTGCGCTCGATGCAGCCGCTGGCGCTGAACATCGCGAACTCGATCTTCCTCGGCGACTACCTGACGAGCGAGGGCCAGGCCGGCCAGGCCGACCTGGACATGATCGCGGACGCGGGCTTCGAGGTGGAGGGCGCGGGCACGACGACGCTTCCGAAGCACCGCGCGGACGCGCTCGCCGCGGCGGGCGGCGGCTGCGGTTCCCAGGCGTCGGCGGGCTGCGGCTCGCACGACGCGGCGGAGGGCGCGGGCTGCGGCTCGCACGCCGAGGCCGGTGGCGGCTGCGGTCCCTGCGGCGGTCACGCGCAGGCGGCCCCCGCGACCGAGTCGGCCTCCGAGGCCGCGAGCGAGGTGCCGGGGGCGCGTCCCGACCTCGTGGCGGTGCGCCGCCGCGGTGCCGGGACGGAGCTCGCCCCGAATGCGTAACGACGAACTGCTCGCCCTGGACCGGGCCCACGTCTGGCATCCGTACGGCCCCATGCCGGGACGAACGGAGCCGCTGGTCGTCGAGTCCGCGTCGGGTGTCCGGCTCCGGCTTGCGGAACCGGTGCACGGACAGGACGAGTTGATCGACGGCATGTCCTCCTGGTGGTCGGCGCTCCACGGCTACAACCACCCGGTGCTCAACGAGGCTGCGCACGGCCAGCTGGACCGGATGAGCCACGTCATGTTCGGCGGGCTGACCCACGAGCCGGCCGTGCGGCTCGCCACCCGTCTGGTCGAGATCACCCCGGAACCCCTCCAGCACGTCTTCCTCAGCGACTCCGGCTCGGTCTCCGTCGAGGTCGCGGCCAAGATGTGCCTGCAGTACTGGCGCTCGGTGGGCCGACCCGGCAAGCAGCTCCTGATGACCTGGCGCGGCGGCTACCACGGGGACACCTGGCAGCCGATGTCGCTGTGCGACCCCGAGGGCGGGATGCACGAGCTGTGGTCGGGCGTGCTCCAGCGCCAGGTCTTCGTCGACGCGCCGCCGGTGACGTACGAGGAGTCGTACGCCGACATGCTGCGGGAGCAGATCGCGCTCCACGCGCACGAGGTCGCCGCGGTGATCGTGGAGCCGGTGGTGCAGAACGCGGGCGGGATGCGGTTCCACCCGCCCGCGTACCTGCGCGTCCTCCGCGAGGCGTGCGACGAGCACGGGGTTCTCCTGATCTTCGACGAGATCGCGACCGGCTTCGGCCGTACGGGCACGCTGTTCGGCGCCGACCAGGCCGGCGTCTCGCCCGATGTGATGTGTGTGGGCAAGGCGCTGACGGGCGGATACCTGTCGATGGCGGCCACGCTCTGCACGACGGAGATCGCCGAGGGCATCTCGCGCGGAGAGGTTCCCGTCCTGGCGCACGGGCCGACCTTCATGGGCAATCCGCTGGCCTCTGCGGTGGCCTGCGCGTCGATCGACCTGCTGATGTCCCAGGACTGGGCACTGGAGGTCAAGCGCATCGAGACGGGACTCCGCGAGGGGCTCGCCCCCGCCGCGGACCTCCCCGGTGTGCGCGAGGTGCGGGTGCTCGGCGCCATCGGCGTCGTCCAGCTCGACCACGACGTCGACATGGCCGCGGCCACCGAGGCGGCGGTCCGGGCGGGCGTGTGGCTGCGTCCGTTCCGCGACCTGATCTACACGATGCCGCCGTACGTGACGGGTGACGAGGACCTGGCCCGCATCTGCGCCGCCGTGCGCGCGGCGGCGGCCGCGGGCTGACCGGGAGAACGGGAAGAACAACAGTGGGAATCATCGTCGTCAGCGGTACGGGCACGGAGATCGGCAAGACCGTCGTCACCGCCGCCGTCGCCGCGATCGCCACCGCCGCCGGCCGCACGGTCGCCGTCCTCAAGCCGGCGCAGACCGGCGTGGGGCCGGACGAGCGCGGTGACGCGGACGAGGTCGTCCGGCTCTCGGGCGCCGTGGGCTCCGCCGAGCTGGGCCGGTTCCCGGAGCCGCTGGCCCCGGGGACGGCGGCCCGGCGGGCCGGGCTCGCCCCGGTCGGGCCCGCGGAGGTCGCCGAGGCCGCGCGGAAGCTGGCCGCCGAGCACGACCTGGTGCTCGTGGAGGGGGCGGGCGGGCTGCTCGTCCGCTTCGACGAGGAGGGCGGCACGCTCGCGGACGCGGCGGCGCTGCTCGGCGCACCCGTTCTCGTGGTCGTCCCCGCCGGACTGGGGACGCTCAACTCCGCGGCCCTGACGGCGGAGGCGCTGCGGGCGCGCGGGATCGAGCAGCTGGGTGTGGTGATCGGCAGCTGGCCGGACGCGCCTGACCTGGCGATGCGCTGCAACCTCGCGGATCTGCCGCGAGAGGCGGGCACGCCGCTCCTCGGGGCCGTACCGGAGGGGTCGGGGTCGCTCGGCCCGGCGGAGTTCCGGGCGGCGGCGGGCGGCTGGCTGGGGCCGGCGCTCGGCGGCTCGTGGGACGCGGAGGCGTTCCACGAGCGGTTCGCGGAGCCGTACGCGGGAGCCTCGTAGCGCGGGAGCCCCGTGAAGTCAGGACGCGGCAGCTCGTTTCGAGGGACGCGCGTGCCTCCACTCCGTAGGCTGGAGGCATGCGCGCTCACGTTCAGGAGATCGTCTTCGACTGCGCCGATCCGGCCGCTCTGGTCCGGTTCTGGGCAGGGCTCCTCGGCGGTGTTCCGGTCGACCGGAGCGGCGACTGGTCGTACGTGGACCCGCCGGACTTCGTCCGGCTCGCCTTCCAGCGGGTGCCGGAGGGCAAGGCCGTGAAGAACCGCGTCCATCTCGACCTGGAGGTCGAGGACCCGGCCCTGGCCGCCGACGAGGCGGTGCCCGCGGGCGGGTCCCGGGTCGGCGGTCTCGTCTCGGACGAGCAGGGCTCCTTCCAGGTCATGCGGGACCCGGAGGGCAACGAGTTCTGCTTCGTGACGGGCTGAGGAGGCTCCGATGACACCGCCGAACGCTCCGTCCCACACCCCACCCGGCGTCCACCATCCGCTGTTCGCGCGTTTCTACGCCCGGTTCAGCGTGTCCGCCGACGCCAAGGGCGGGCTCGGCGAACTGCGGGCGGAACTCCTCGCGGGGCTGTCCGGCCGGGTGATCGAGATCGGGGCGGGCAACGGGCTGAACTTCGCGCACTACCCGGCCGGTGTCACCGAGGTGGTCGCGCTCGAACCGGAGTCCCGGCTCCGGCGCCTTGCCCAGGAGGCCGCGCTCCGGGCCCCGGTCCCGGTGACCGTGCTCCCGGACACGGCCGAGGCGCTGCCATTGGAGGACGCCTCCTTCGACGCGGGGGTGGCCTCCCTCGTGCTGTGTACGGTACGGAACCTCCCGCAGGCCCTCGCCGAACTGCACCGGGTACTGCGGCCCGGCGGCGAGCTGCGGTTCTTCGAGCACGGCATGGCCGGCACGCCCGGCCTCGCGCGCGTGCAGCGAGGTCTCGACCGGACGGTCTGGCCGCTGCTCTTCGGCGGCTGCCACACCTCCCGCGCCCCGCTCGCGGCGATCGAGGCAGCCGGCTTCACCCTGGGCCCGTACCGCTCGTTCGACGTGCCGGAGAAGGGACCGCGGCTGCCCTCCTCGCCCTGCGTCCTGGGCTCCGCCCGGCGGTAGCGGCGACGCCGTCCCGCGGCGTGGAAATCCTGGCGACGGCCCGGGTGGGCGTGATGGGATCCGGGCATGATCGATCTGAAGATACGTGCCGCCACGACCGGCGACGCCGAGGCCGTGCTGGCCTTCTGGAAGGAGTCCGCCGAGGGGACCTCCGTCTCGGACGACGTGCACGGGGTGACCCGGCTCGTCGAACGCGACCCCGAGGCGCTCCTCCTCGCGGTCGCCGACGACCTGATCGTGGGATCCGTCATCGCCGGCTGGGACGGCTGGCGCGCCTCGCTCTACCGCCTGGCGGTCCTGCCCTCGTACCGTCGCCGGGGCATCTCCACCGCCCTCCTGCGCGCCGCCGAGGAACGGTTCGTCGCACTCGGCGGACGGCGGGTGGACGCCATGGTCCTGGAGGCGAACGGGACGGGACAGCGGCTGTGGACGGCGGCCGGGTACGAGCGCCAGGAACAATGGCGCCGCTGGGTGCGGCCGCTCACCCACTGACCTGCGTCGACCGGCCCGGGGCCGACCACCCCGCCGCTTTGCCGATCCTTTACCATGGTCTCTCAGCCAGACGACCCTACGACCGAAAGGTGTGAGCGTCCGCCCATGGGCGAGCCTCCCAGTAGTACCGTTCTCCGTACTGCTCCCGAAAGCACCGGCCCCGACAGCCGACATCGAGCGTTCCTCCTCCCCCTGACTGATCATGGGACGGAGGTGAACCGATGACCGAAGTGCTTCTGCTCCTCCTGGCGCTCCTCCTCTCCGTCGCGTGCGGCGCGTTCGTCGCGGCCGAGTTCTCGCTGACGACGGTCGAGCGACGCGAGCTCGAGGACGCCGCGGAGCGCGGCGAGCGCGGTGCGTCGGGAGCGCTCAAGGCCGTCAGGTCGCTGACCTTCCAGCTCTCCGGCGCCCAGCTGGGCATCACCGTCACCAACCTGGTCGTCGGCATGCTGTCCGAGCCGTCGATCTCCAAGCTGATCCGGGGGCCCCTCGAGGACCTCGGCCTCTCCGCCTCGGTCGCCTCGTCGGTCGCGCTGGTGCTGGGCACCGCCCTGTCGACCGTCGTCCTGATGGTGGTCGGCGAGCTGGTCCCCAAGAACTGGGCGATCTCCTCGCCCCTCGCGGTCGCGAAGGTGGTCGCCACCCCGCAGCGGGTGTTCACCGCCGCGTTCAAGCCGCTGATCAGCCACCTCAACAACACCGCGAACCGGATCCTGCGCCGTCTCGGCATGGAGCCGACCGAGGAACTGGCATCGGCGCGCTCCCCGCAGGAGCTGGTGGCGCTCGCCCGCCACTCCGCGAAGGAGGGCGCCCTGGAGGCGGACACGGCCGAGCTGTTCGTCCGTACCCTCAACCTGGCGGAGCTCACCGCGGAGAACGTGATGACGCCCCGAGTGCAGGTCACCGCGCTCGACGTGCAGGCCACCGCCGAGGATGTCGCCAACGCGACCCGGGCGACCGGTCTCTCCCGCTTCCCCGTCTACCGGGGCAGCCTCGACGCGGTCGTCGGCATCGCGCACATCAAGGACGTGCTGGCCATACCGGCCGAGGAGCGGCGCCACCGCCGGATCGGCGAGTTGCTGCGCGAGCCGCTGCTCGTCCCCGAGACGCTGACCGTGGACCGGCTCCTCGACCGGCTGTCCGGGAAGCAGACGATGGCCGTCGTCATCGACGAGTACGGCGGTACCGCCGGGGTCGCCACCCTGGAGGACATCGTCGAGGAGGTCGTCGGCGAGGTGCGCGACGAGCACGACCCGCACGAGACGCCGGACCTGGCGCGGGCGGGCGAGGACGCGGACGGGCGCGAGCTCTGGTCCGCCGACGGCGCCGCCCGTACCGACCAGGTGGAGGTGATCGGCCTCCGGGTGCCGGACGGCCCGTACGAGACGCTCGCGGGCTTCGTCGCGCATGAGCTGGGCCGTATCCCGGCCGTCGGCGACAGCGCGGAGCTGGACGGCTGGCGGCTCGACGTCGTGGACGCCGCGGGCCGGCGCGCCGCGCGTGTGCTGCTGCACGCGCCGACGTCGCAGGAGCACCAGGACGAGACCGGGGAGGCCGGCCGATGATCGTGATCCAGCTGTTGGTCGGTCTGCTGACCCTGGTCGTCAACGCCTTCTTCGTCGGCGCCGAGTTCGCCCTGATCTCGGTGCGCCGCAGCCAGATCGAACCGCTGGCCGAGGACGGGAACCGGCGGGCGCGCAGCGTCATCTGGGGCCTGGAACACGTCTCCGCGCTGCTCGCCGCGGCGCAGCTCGGCATCACGCTCTGCACCCTGGTGCTCGGCATCGTCGCCGAGCCGGCCATCGCGCATCTGCTCGAACCGGTCTTCGACGCGGTGGGCGTGCCGCACGGCCTGGTCCACCCGATCTCGTTCGTGATCGCGCTGAGCGTGGCCACGTATCTGCACATGCTGCTGGGCGAGATGGTGCCGAAGAACATCGCGCTGGCGGAGCCGACGCGTACGGCGCTGCTGCTCGGCCCGCCGCTGGTGACGTTCGCGCGGGCGCTGCGACCGGTGATCTTCACGATCAACGCCTTCGCCAACACGCTGCTCAAGCTGTTGCGGGTGGAGGTCAAGGACGAGGTCGCGGCGACGTTCTCGGACGACGAGCTGGCCCGTATGGTCACCGACGCCGGTGACGCGGGACTGCTCGACGACCGGGCCGCCGAGCGGCTGCACGATGCCCTGGAGCTTGGCCGACGTCCCGTACGGGACGTCGTGATGCCGGCGGAGAAGGTCGTGTACGCGCAGGTCGGCACCACTCCCGGGGAGCTGGAGGCGCTGTCGGCACGGACGGGCTACTCGCGCTTCCCCGTGGTCGACGAGGAGCGCAGGATCCTGGGCTATCTGCACGTCAAGGACGCCCTGGACGCCTCCCCGCGCGACGAGCCGTTCCCGGTGTCCGCGCTGCGGCCGATCGCCCGGGTCCGGGCGGCCACGCCGCTGGACGACGTACTGACGGCGATGCGCCGCAGCCGGACGCATCTGGCGGCGGTGCTCGACGAGGACGACAAGCCGGCCGGCCTCGTGGCGATGGAGGACGTGCTGCGGGAGCTGGTGGGCCGCCCGGCGGCGCCGTAGCACCGGGTACGGGCAGAGAGGGGAGGGCCCCGGGAACGCGTGTTCCCGGGGCCCTCCCGCGCTCACGGCGCGGGGGCGGCGCCCCCGTGGCCGAGGGCCGCCCGGTCCCCCTCCCGGGCTCCGGCGGAGAGCCGCGCATACCGCGCGGTATGATCTCTCCGCCATGGAGATCAATGCCACGTACAACAGTTTCGTCGCCCTCGGCGACAGCTTCACCGAAGGTATGTCGGACCGGAAGCCCGACGGTTCCTACCGCGGCTGGGCCGACGTCCTCGCGGACCGGCTGGCCGCCCGCGCACCCGACTTCCGGTACGCCAACCTCGCCGTGCGCGGCAAGCTCATCGGGCAGATCGTCGAGGAGCAGGTCGAGACGGCCGCCGCGATGAAGGCGGACGTCGTGACGCTCGTCGGCGGGCTCAACGACACCCTGCGGCCCAAGGTCGACATGGGGCGGGTGCGCGGACTGCTCACCGAGGCCGTCGAGCGTCTCACCCCGTCCTGCGGGCAGCTGGTCCTCATGCGCAGCCCCGGCCGGAACGGGCCGGTCCTGGAGCGGTTCCGCCCCCGGATGGAGGAGCTGTTCGCACACGTCGACGACCTCGCCGCCCGCCACGGGGCACTGGTCGTCGACCTGTACAGCGCACCCTCGCTCGCCGACCCCCGGTTGTGGGACGTGGACCGGCTCCACCTCACCACCGACGGGCACCGGCGGGTCGCAGAGGCCGTGTGGCAGACGCTCGGGCTGGCACCCGAGGAGGACTGGCGGACGCCGCCGCCCCCGACCCCGCTGCCGGGCTGGACGAGCCGCCGGGCGGCGGACGCCCGCTTCGCCAGGGAGCACCTGGGACCGTGGATCGGGCGGCGTCTCACCGGCCGCTCGTCGGGCGACGGCCGTGCGCCCAAGCGGCCCGAGCTGCTGCCGTACGAGCCGTCGACGGAGCCGTAGCCCCGGTGGACCGCCGTCCGGAGGCGGCGGCCGTGAGCTGCGTCTCGTAGCAACCTCCAGATCGGACCGTGGCGCTGGCCTGCAGAAATCGCCAGTAAACTCTGTCCACGTGACTGCTGTGACTGCGAAGCCCCGCATCCCCAACGTTCTGGCCGGCCGCTACGCCTCCGCGGAGCTCGCCGTCCTCTGGTCCCCCGAGCAGAAGGTGAAGCTGGAGCGTCAGCTCTGGCTCGCCGTGCTGCGTGCGCAGAAGGACCTCGGGATCGAGGTTCCGGACGCCGCCCTCGCCGACTACGAGCGCGTGCTCGACCAGGTCGACCTCGGCTCCATCGCCGAGCGCGAGAAGGTCACCCGGCACGACGTGAAGGCCCGGATCGAGGAGTTCAACGCCCTCGCCGGCCACGAGCACGTCCACAAGGGCATGACCTCGCGCGACCTCACGGAGAACGTCGAGCAGCTGCAGATCCGGCTCTCCCTGGAGCTGATGCGGGACCGTACGGTCGCCGTCCTCGGCCGCCTCGGCAAGCTCTCCGGCGAGTACGCGGAGCTGGTCATGGCCGGCCGCTCGCACAACGTCGCCGCCCAGGCGACCACCCTCGGCAAGCGGTTCGCGACGGCCGCGGACGAGCTGCTCGTGGCGTACGCCCGCCTCGAGGAGCTGCTCGGCCGCTACCCGCTGCGCGGCATCAAGGGCCCGGTCGGCACCGCCCAGGACATGCTGGACCTGCTCGGCGGCGACGCCGGCAAGCTGGCCGACCTGGAGCAGCGGATCGCCGGTCACCTCGGCTTCGCCCACGCCTTCACCTCGGTCGGCCAGGTCTACCCGCGCTCGCTCGACTACGACGTGGTCACCTCGCTCGTGCAGCTGGCCGCCGCCCCGTCGTCGATCGCCAAGACGATCCGCCTGATGGCGGGCCACGAGCTGGTCACCGAAGGCTTCAAGCCGGGCCAGGTCGGCTCCTCGGCGATGCCGCACAAGATGAACACCCGCTCCTGCGAGCGCGTCAACGGCCTGATGGTCATCCTGCGCGGTTACGCCTCGATGACCGGCGAGCTGGCCGGCGACCAGTGGAACGAGGGCGACGTGTCCTGCTCCGTGGTCCGCCGGGTCGCGCTGCCCGATGCCTTCTTCGCGCTGGACGGTCTCCTGGAGACCTTCCTCACCGTGCTCGACGAGTTCGGCGCCTTCCCGGCCGTCGTCGCCCGCGAGCTCGACCGCTACCTGCCCTTCCTGGCGACCACCAAGGTCCTCATGGGCGCCGTCCGCGCCGGCGTCGGCCGCGAGGTCGCCCACGAGGCCATCAAGGAGAACGCCGTCGCCTCCGCCCTCGCCATGCGCGAGCAGGGCACCGTGCAGAACGAGCTCCTCGACAAGCTCGCCGCAGACACGCGCATCCCGCTGGACCGGGCGCAGCTCGACGAGCTGATGGCGGACAAGCTGTCCTTCACCGGCGCCGCCGCCGACCAGGTCGCGTCCGTGGTCTCCCGTATCGAGGAGATCCTCAAGCAGCACCCGGAGGCCGCCGCCTACGCCCCCGGCGCGATCCTCTGACCGGGAGCCCCCGGTTCACCAAGGAGCAGCTGGAGGCCGCCCGTGACCGCGTCGTTCCCGACGTGGTGGCGGGCGGCCTCTCGGTGTTGTTCTGCGGGATCAACCCGGGTCTCATGACGGCGGCGACGGGCCATCACTTCGCCCGCCCCGGCAACCGCTTCTGGCCGGTGCTCCACCTGTCCGGGTTCACCCCCAGGCAGCTGCGGCCGGACGAGCAGGAGGAGCTCCTGGCGTACGGCCTCGGGATCACGAACGTGGCGGCGCGGCCGACCGCCCGGGCCGACGAACTGAGCCGGGAGGAGTACGTCGAGGGCGGCCGGATCCTGGCCGCGAAGGTGGAGCTGCTCGCGCCGCGCTGGCTCGCGGTCGTCGGTGTCACCGCGTACCGCACGGCCTTCGGCGAGCCGAAGGCGGCCATCGGGCCGCAGGAGCGCGTGATCGGATCCACCCGGGTCTGGGCGCTGCCGAACCCGAGCGGGCTCAACGCGCACTGGACGGCGGCGACGATGGCCGCGGAGTACGCCCGCCTCCGGGAGGCCGCCGAGGTCGCCCGCGGGTGAGCCGGCCGCGTGCCGCGTGGGAGACCGCCGGCGCTCCGGCCGGATGCCGGGCCGGCGTGTGGGCGGTCGCGCCGGTGGGTCGGCGGTCACGCAGGTGGGTCGACCGGGGTGAGGACGGCGAGCAGCTGGGACGGCAGTTCCTTGTCCCACTGGGAGACGCCGAGTCCGATCCACAGTCCGCCGGCCCGCCACAGGAGCAGGTGCGGGGTGTGGCAGCTGAGGGTGCACCAGGGCTCGGGTATCGGCTCGCCCTCCATGCTCCGCTCCAGGACGGGCCAGAGGTCCAGCTCCCGCGGCTCGCCCCAGCGCGCGGTGAGCAGGGCGGCGAGCCCGTCCCGTTCCGCTTCGTACTGGTCCTCGACGATCGGGCGGCGCGTGCCGTCGTCCTCCCAGAAGTCCTCGCTGGTCGCGAGCTCCGCCAGGTGGTGGTCCGGGCCGCCGTCGAATCCCCGGGCCCTGAGTAAGTCGATCGCCGCCAGGTGGTCTGCCGTGGTCATGGCTCCAGTAAAGCGCCCGCCACTGACAGTTGGCGCCGTGTCAGAAACCGCGCGGGACGGTGGGCCGGCGGCGAATCCAAAGCGTCATGGGGGCGGCACTCGCCGCGACCGGGCCCATTGAGTACCATCCGCCGAAGAGGTGCACGAGCTGGGAGGACACACTGTGGGGCGGCTGACCGGCGGGGATCCGTCTCTGCTGCGGCGGATCAACTCCGCGGTGGTACTCCATGCGCTGCGCGGCGCCGACGCGCCGACGCTCACGGACCTGACCCGGATCACGGGCCTTTCGCGGCCCACGGTCGAAGGGGTCGTCGAAGGACTCATGGAGGGCGGCCTCGTCGTCGAGGCGGCGCCCGAGGAGGGCGAGGCCAGGCGGCAGGGACGTCCCGCGCGGAGGTTCCGCTTCCGCGCCGAGGCAGGTCATCTGCTCGGCATAGAGATCGGCCCGCACCGGGTGGCCGCGCTGCTCTCCGGCCTGGACGGGCGGATCATCGGCGCCGGTTCGCGCGAGGTGTCGGAGACGGCCCCCGAGGACGAGCGCCTGGACCGGGTCCGTACGGTCGTGGCCGACGTGCTGCGCAGGGCCGGGGTCGCCCGGTCCAATCTGCGGGCCGTCGGCGTCGGCACGCCGGGGATCGTGGAGGCCGACGGCACCGTCCGCCTCGGTACGGCCCTGCCGGGCTGGACGGGTCTCGCGCTCGGCGAGCGGCTGCGGCGCTCCTTCAAGTGCCCGGTCATCGTGGAGAACGACGCGAACGCGGCGGCCGTCGCCGAGCACTGGAAGGGTGCCGCGACCGACTCCGACGACATCGTCTTCGTCCTCGCCGGGCTGAGCCCGGGCGCCGGTTCGCTGATCGGCGGCCGGCTGCACCGCGGTTTCGGCGGGGCGGCCGGGGAGATCGGCGCCCTGCACCTGCTCGGCCGGGGCGTCACCCCCGAGCATCTGCTGTCGACGACGGACGAGCCGCTGCACCCGCTCGACGAGCAGGCGGTCGCCGAGGTCTTCGCGCTGGCCCGCAAGGGCGACGCGCGCGCGGAGGCCGCGGTGGAGCGGTTCATCCAGCGGCTCGTGCACGACGTGGCGGCGCTGGTCCTGGCGATCGACCCCGAGCTGGTGGTGGTCGGCGGCTGGGCGGCCGGCCTGGACGGCGTACTCCAGCCGCTCCGCGAGGAGCTGGCCCGGTTCTGTCTGCGGCCGCCGCGGGTGGTGCTGTCGCTGCTCGGCGAGGCCGCGGTGGGGACGGGTGCGCTGCGGCTCGCCCTCGACCACGTCGAGGAGCAGTTGTTCGCCGTCGACGGCACGGTGACGGCCCGCCGCTAGCACGACCCTCTGCGACGGGCACGGTGACGGCCCGCCGCCCTGCCTCTGCGACGGGCACGGTGACGGCCCGCCGCCAGGAAGATCCTCGCGACGGGCCGTCGGCCGGTGTTCGGTGTTCGTGGGAGGGGCGCTACGAGGCCATGACCAGGTCGACCGAGTCGCCGAAGGTGAGGCGGCAGGTGTCGGCACGGTAGGTGGCCACGGAGACGGCGGCGGTACGCCCTCCGGAGAGGTAGCGGGTCGTCACGACGAGCACGGGCGCGCCCGGCAGCCGGTCGAGCTCCTTGGCGTCGTCGGCGCGGGCGGAGCCGAGCTCCACGGAGCGGTCCTGGCCGTCGAGGGCGAGGTGCTGGAGTTCGCGGAGCACGGCGCGGGCACGGGCGGGTCCGGCGGGCGCGTCGATGGCGCTGAGGCCCGGGACGGAGCCGACGGGCACGTAGAGCAGCTCGGCGGCGACGGGCTGGCCCTGGCTGAGGCGGATGCGGCGGACGACGTGCACCCGCTCCTCGGCGCCGCTCTCCAGGACGCGCGCGACGGCGGCCGGGGCCACGTCGGCGGCGGAGTCGAGGGACTGCCAGGCCTCGTCACCGACGCCCGGCCAGGCGTGCTGGGTGGTGGAGACGTCGACGCCGACGCGCGGCGGGGCGACGGTGGTGCCGACGCCGCGACGGCGCTGCAGCCGGCCTTCGAGTTCCAGCTGCTCCAAGGCCTGGCGGAGCGTGGCACGGGCGACGCCGAAGCGTGCCGCGAGATCGCGCTCGTTGGGGAGGATCTCCCCGACCGCGAAGTCCGAGTCGAGTGCTTCGCCGATGACTGTCTTGAGGTGCTGGTACTTCGGCTCCGGTACCGATGCCAGCTGCGTGGTCCCCACCCTGATCCTCCGCAATTCGCCGTGTCCCGCGGCGTTTTTCCGCGCCCTTGTTTATTAAAGGTTCCTGCACTAACTCTGCGACCATAAGGCGAGCCCACCCCTTGGTCAAGACCAATCCTCCGTCGAACGCCCCCGAATGTGACCCTCTGACCTAGATCGTTCACAGGACGTTCGCGCCCGCGTGTGCCCCGCGCAGCAAAACACCCCGTCTCCCAGGTGGGAGACGGGGTGATGTTCCGGCCGATCGGCGCGATCGGGCCGTTTCGTCGCGCGGGGTGCGCCCCGGGCGCGTCAGAGGCCGGCGAGCGCCTGGAGCTTGTCGGGGTTGCGGATGATGTAGACGCACTGGACGCGCCCGTCGAACACCTCGATCTGGAAGAACGCGTCCGGCTTGCCGTCGACGAGGGCGAGCAGGGCGGGGGCGCCGTTGAGTTCGAGGAAGCGGAACTCGAAGATCTCGCCCGCGTCCCGGGCGGTGGCGTGGAGGAAGCGGCCGACCTTGTCGGCGCTCTCGATGATCCGCAGCGGGGCCTTGGACTTGCCGCCGCTGTCGCCGACGAGCCGTACGTCGGGAGCGAGCAGGGCGAGGAGCCCGCCGAGGTCGCCGCCCGCCGCGGCGGTGAGGAAGCGCTCGGTGAGTTCCCGGCGCTCGGTCGGGTCGACGTCGTAGCGGGGCCTGCCCTCGTCGACGTGCCGCCGGGCACGCCCCGCGAGCTGGCGTACGGCCGCCTCGGAGCGGTCCAGGGCGGTGGCGATCTCGCCGTACGGGAAACCGAAGGCCTCGCGCAGCACGAAGACGGCCCGTTCCAGCGGGGAGAGGGATTCGAGGACGACGAGGACGGCGAGGGAGACGGAGTCGGCGAGCAGGGCGCGCTCGGCGGTGTCGGGCGCGGTCGGTCCGAAGTCGGTGACGACGGGCTCGGGCAGCCACGGTCCGACGTAGGACTCGCGGCGCGCCTGGGCCTGCCGGAGCCGGTCGATGGCGAGCCGGGTCGTGATCCGTACGAGGAAGGCCCGGGGCTCGCGGACCTCGGCCCGGTCCTCGGCGGTCCAGCGCAGCCATGCCTCCTGGACCACGTCCTCGGCGTCGGCGGCGCGGCCGAGCATCCGGTAGGCGACGCCGAGGAGCATCGGGCGGTGCTCCTCGAAGTGCTCGGTCAGGGTGTCGGTCGGGATGTCGGTGGGCACCCGTCCATCCCAGCCCACGGCTGTCGCGCTGTCCAGTTTCGGACGGGGGCTTGAACTCCAGGCTACTGATCGGTAATTCTCACTGACGGGACGTCTGAAAGCCTCAGGACAGGGAGTCCGCATGCCCGAACGGATCGCGTTCACGATCGAGACCCCGGCGGGCCCACGCACGGCGTCCCTCACGTACGAACGCCGGGGCGCGGGCGAACCGCTGCTGCTCCTGCACGGCATCGGGCACCACTGGCAGGCCTGGGAGCCGGTGCTGGACATCCTGGCAGCGGAGCGGGACGTGATCGCCGTCGACCTGCCCGGTTTCGGCGACTCCGACCAGCTGCCCGAGGGATGCCCGTACGACCTGTCCACCGTCGGGAGCGTGCTCGGCGCCTTCTGCGAGGCCGTCGGCGTCGAGCGCCCCCACGTGGCGGGGAACTCGCTCGGCGGACTGCTCGCCCTGGAGCTGGGGCGGGAGAAGCTGGTGCGCTCGGTCACCGCCCTCTCCCCCGCCGGCTTCTGGTCGGAGGGCGAGCGGCGGTACGCCTTCGTGACGCTGCGGGCGATGCGGGGCGCGGCGAGGTCGCTGCCCGTGCCGGTGATCGACCGCCTCTCCCGGACGTCCGCCGGGCGCACCGTGCTCACCAGCACCATCTACGCGCGCCCGGGGCGCCGTTCACCCGCGGCCGCCTACGCCGAAACGCTCGCGCTGCGCGGGGCCACCGGGTTCCGCCAGACCCTGGCCGCCGGCGGGAGCGTGCGCTTCCGCGACGACGTCGCCGACGTGCCCGTCACGGTGGCCTGGGGTGCCCGCGACCGGCTGCTCCTTCCCCGGCAGGGCGTCCGCGCCAAGCACACCATCCCCGGCGCGCGGCTCGTCCGGCTGCCCGGCTGCGGTCATGTGCCCATGAACGACGACCCGGCTCTCGTCGCGCGCGTGATCCTGGACGGCAGCGGCGTCTGAGGCCGCAGGCGGGGTCGGCAGGCCGCGGGTCCTTCGCGCGAAAAGGCCGGTGCCCGCGGCGGCGCCGGCCCCCACCAGCAGGCTGCCGACCGCCTGCGGGACACCGAACACGGCGCCCGCGACCAGGGCGGCGCTCAGGGCGGCGGCGACCGGGATCGCGCCGGTGAAGAGGGTGGCCCGCTCCACTCCGATCCGCTGGACGCCCATGTAGAACAGGACGAACCCGACCACGGTGGCGAGCGCCGCCTGCCAGACCAGGGCGCCCGCCTCCACCGCCGTCGGCATCCGGACGAGACCGGCCCCGTCCACGATCAGGCCCACGAGCGCCGCCTCGGCCGCGCCGACCCCGCACACGACCGCCGTGAGGAGCTTCGGCCCGAGCAGCCGGAGGACGGGGACGGCCAGCACCGTGAAGCCGACCTCGCCCGCGAGCGCGGCCACCGACCAGCCGATTCCGGCCAGGTCCGTACGCCCCCAGCCCTGCACGGTGAAGGCTCCGGCGGCGACGAGCAGCGCCCCGTACAGCACGGCGGGGGCGGGCCTGCGGCCCTCGGCCAGCGGGACGAGGACGGCGACGACGACCGGGGCGCAGCCGACGAGGACGCCGGGCACGGCCGGCTCGGCGGTCCGCTCGGCGGCGAGGACCGCCAGGTTGAAGCCGACCATGCCGACCCCCGCGAGGGCGGCGAGCCGCAGCCAGTGACGGGCGGTCAGGATCCGCAGCGGGGCGAGCCCGCCGCGGCCGAGCAGGGGCAGCAGGAGCAGACAGGCGGCGCCGTAGCGCAGGGCCTGGCCGCCCGCGTAGGGGTAGTCGCCGAGGAGGCTGTTCGCGGTGAAGGAGGCACCGACGAGGGCGTAGGCGAGGGTCACGAGGAGGACCCCGCGGAGGGCGTTCGCGTTCATGCCTCCGACGCTAGGAAGGCGCGCGGCCCCGTTGAAGGTCCACTTCGGTCCCGCCATCGGGGACCACTTCGGTCCGGTGCCGCGCCGGTGACGGGTCGGGTCGGGCCGGGCCGGAACGGCTTCGCGTGTACGCGGCGGTCGGGGCGCCGGTGACGGCTTCGGGCGTACGGGGCGGTCGGGGCGCCGGTGACGGCTTCGGGCGTACGGGGCGGTCGGGGCGTACGGGGCGCCGGTGACCGCCACGGCGCGTACGTCTCCAGGTAGGCGGTCACCAGGCGGCGGGCCTCACAGGGGACGATCGGGGCGGGTGCGGGCGCGGAAGGTGCGGCGGTAGGTGTCCGGGGGCACGCCGACGGTGCGGTGGAAGTGCCGGCGCAGGGTCGTGGCGGTACCCATGCCGGTGGCGGCGGCGATGCCCTCGACGCTCTCGTCGGTGGACTCCAGCAGCTCCTGGGCGTGGCGGATCCGCTGGATCAGCAGCCACTGCAGCGGGGTCGTCCCGGTCACCGACCGGAAGTGGCGGCCCAGGTTGCGCGAGCTCATCCGCGCCCGGCGGGCCAGGTCGTCCACGGTCAGCGGCTGGTCGAGCCGCTCCATCGCCCAGGGGAGCAGGTCCCCGAGCGGGTGGTCGTCGCGTGCGGGCACGGGGGTGGTGACGAACTGGGCCTGGCCGCCCGCGCGGTGCGGGGGTACGACCAGGCTGCGGGCGACCGTGTTGGCGACGGCCGAGCCGTGGTCGAGGCGGACCAGGTGCAGGCAGAGGTCCATCGCGGCGGCCTTGCCCGCGGAGGTGAGGACGCGGCCGTCGTCCACGTAGAGCACGTCCGGGTCGACCTCCACCCGGGGATGGCGGGCGGCGAGTTCCTCGGTGTGCGCCCAGTGGGTGGTCGCGCGCCTGCCGTCGAGCAGGCCCGCGGCGGCCAGCACGAACGCGCCCGTACAGAGGGAGGCCACGCGCGCGCCCGCTTCGTGGGCCGCACGCACCGCGTCGACCAGTTCGGCGGGCGGGGCCTCGTCGGTCTCGGCGAGGGCGGGCACGATCACCGTGCCGGCGCGCGCCAGCCGGTCGAATCCGCCGTCGGGCTCCAGCCGGAACCTGCCGATCCGGACGGTGGCCGGTCCGCAGAGGGCGACGTCGTACCAGGGGCCGGTCACTCCGGACGGGGGCGGGCCGAAGACCTCGTACGCCACGGACAGTTCGAACTGACGCATGCCTTCGGTGACGGCCAGGGCGACAGTGCTCACGTCCAGGCCCGGGTCCTGGTCCGGCTTCGCGCTCGCGTCCGCGTTCGATTCCGTCTTCACGTCCGTAATTGTACGCACGATGTCGTTCCGGACACTCGTGTGCGACGCCCGCCGGGGCCAGGATTGGTCCCCAGGAGAACGGTTCGAGTCGTACGAGAACAGGGAGAAGTCATGGAAACGGGGCTCACGGTCGCGGTGTTCGGCGCCTACGGACACACCGGGCGGTTCGTGGTGGCGGAGCTGCTCGCCCGCGGGTTCGTCCCGGTGGCCGTCGGCCGTGACGCCGACAGGCTGCGGGCTCTCGCGGAGTCCCGCCCGGGGCTCGACGTGCGGCCCGCGTCGGTCGACGACCCGGCGTCGCTCGACCGCGCGCTGGAGGGTGCGGCGGCCGTGATCAACTGCGCCGGGCCCTTCGCCGTGACCGGCGCTCCCGTGATCGACGCAGCCCTGCGGGCCGGGATCCCGTACGTGGACGTGGCGGCCGAGATCGAGGCCAACGTCGACACGTTCGAGCGGTTCGCGGACCGGGCCCGCGCGGCGGGAACGGCGATCGTCCCCGCGATGGCCTTCTACGGCGGCCTCGGCGATCTGCTCGCCACCGCCGCCATGGGCGACTGGGCGGCGGCCGACGAGGCGCACATCGCGTACGGGCTGAGCAGCTGGCACCCCACCGCCGGCACCCTCGCCGCCGGCAAGGTCTCCCGGGAGCGCCGCAACGGCCGCCACGTCCGCTTCACCCGGGGCCGACTGGAGTACCACGACGACGAGTTCACGGTCCAGGAGTGGCCCTTCCCGGCGCCGATGGGCCCCCGACCGGTCATCGGGGAGTTCACGATGGCCGACGTCGTCACCGTCCCGAGCCATCTGAAGGTGCCCGAGGTGCGCACCTACATGGCCGTGGACGCGGCCCAGGACCTTTCGGCGCCCGACGCGTCGGCACCGGCCGCGGTCGACGAGCACGGCCGGTCCGACCAGACCTTCCTCGTGGACGTCGTCGTCCGCTCGGGCGCCGCGGAACGCCGGGCCGTGGCGGTCGGCCAGGACATCTACGCCGTCACCGCACCGCTCGCCGTGGAGGCCGTCCGGCGGATCCTCACCGGCCGGACCAGGACGACCGGTGTCGCCTCCGCCGGCGAGATGTTCGACGCTCCGGATTTCCTCCGCGCCCTCGCCCCGCACATCTCCTTCACCCTGCACCCGTGACGGGCCCGCGGCCTGATCCGCTCGCCCCGGTGCGCCCGGGGCGCGGCATCATGGGCCCCGGCCGGGACTCCGGCGCGCCGGACGGGGGGAAGGGCCACGCTGACATGAGGAGCCACGGACAGGCGGCCTGGGAACTGCTCCTGCCGGCCGTCGCCGCCCCGGCGCGGCGACGCGGTCGGGCCCTCCAGGAGGCGCTGCGCGAGGCGGTGCGCTCGGGCCGGCTGGCGGCCGGGACCCGGCTGCCGTCGACCCGCGCTCTCGCGGCCGACCTGGGCGTCTCGCGGGGACTGGTCACGGAGGCGTACGAGCAGCTCACCGCCGAGGGCTATCTGCGCAGCGGCCGGGGGGCGGGCACCTGGGTGGGCGACGCGGCGAGGAGCCGGCTCGGCGGCACGCACGCGCGAGGGGCGGCTCATGATCCGGACCCTGGTACGCACGCGCGGGGGGCCGGCCACGGTTCGGACCCGCCCGCACGCGCGCGGGGGGCGGCCCACGATCCGGATCCGAGCACGCACGCGCGGGGAACCCTCGCCGCCAGAGGTCCGGACGCGGGCACGCGCGTGCGTGGTGCGGGCGTGCCGGCCGTCCGCGTGGACTTCCGCCCCGGGACCCCCGATCTGTCGCTCTTTCCGAGAGCTGCCTGGTCGGCGGCCCAGCGGGCCGTCCTCGCGCGACTCCCCCACCCCGCCCTCGGGTATCCGGACCCGCGCGGGCTGCCCGAACTGCGGGAGGCGCTGGCCGGGATGCTGACCCGGCGCCGGGGTGTGGTGGCCGATCCGGAACGGCTCGTGGTGTGTTCGGGAGTGGCGCAGGCCTCGACCCTGCTCGGCTTCGTGCTGCGGGCGCGGGGGCTCGACGCGGTGGGCATCGAGGATCCGGGCAGCCCGGAACACGGGCGGCTCTTCGCCTCGACCGGTCTGGACACGGTGTGGCTGCCGCTCGACGAGGAGGGACTGCGGCCGGAACCGCTCACCGCCTCCGGGGTACGGGCGGTGGTGGTGACGCCCTCGCACCAGTTCCCGTCCGGGATCAGCTGGTCGGCGGAGCGCCGTGCGGCGCTGCTCGACTGGGCGCGGGCGGTGGACGGTCACGTCCTGGAGGACGACTACGACGGGGACTTCCGGTACGACCGGGCTCCGGTCGGCGCGCTCCAGGGACTCGACCCGGAGCGGGTCGTCTACGCCGGCTCGGTCAGCAAGTCGCTCGCGCCAGGCCTGCGGCTCGGCTGGATGCTGGTCCCCGAGGCGCTGCTCGCCGAGGTCGTCGAACGCAAGCGCACGATGGACCTCGGCAACCCCGTGCTCGACCAGGCGGTGCTCGCCGAGTTCGTGACGCGGGGCGCGTACGACCGTCAGCTGCGTCGCTGTCAACGCGCCTACCGGGAGCGGCGGGACGCCCTCCTGTCGGCGCTCACGGAGCACCTGCCGGGCACCGGGGTGAGCGGCATCGCCGCCGGACTGCATGTCATCGCGCGCGTACCGGGCCGTTACGGGCCGCCGGAGCGGTTCCTGGCACGGTCGGCGGAGGCGGGGGTGGCGCTGCGTCCCCTGGAGGAGTACGGCACGGCGCGCCCCGGGGACGGGGAGGTACGGCTCGTGATCGGGTACGCGCACCTGGCGCCGTCCGTCGTGAGGGACGGGATACGCAGGGTGGCGGAGGCGGTCGGCCGGGGGTGAGGTGATCCGATCGCGAGGTGGGCCCTTGGCGAGGTTGGGCTTTCGCGAGGTGGGCCCTTCGCGAGGTGACCCGTGTGCGAGGTGGGCCCTTCGCGACGTGACCCGTGTGCGGAGTGAGCCCTTCGCGACGTGACCCGTGTGCGGAGTGAGCCCTTCGCGACGTGATCCGTTCACGCGCCCGGCGCCGGAGGCCTGCGGTGGCCCTCACGCGAGTGTTCACGCGGGGTTCGTGTGGGCGCCGCTCCCGGCCGTTAGGCATGGGGCGACGCTCCGCTCCCGCCCGGACCCCCTCGGAGGCCCCTCCATGTCCCAGTCCGTACCCGGCAGTTCCCCCTCCCCCGCACCCTCCCCCGCCAGGCGCAGCGTGCTGCGCGGTTCGCTCGCCGCGTCGGCTGCGCTCACCCTCGGCGGTGCCGGTCTCGTGGCTCCGGCGTTCGCGCTGTCGGGCCGGCCCCGCGCCGAGTGGGGTGTGCAGACGGGCGACGTCACGACCTCCTCGGGGCTGGTGTGGGTGCGCTCGGACCGGCCGGCCCGCATGCTCGTGGAGACCTCGGCGAGCGAGTCGTTCCGGCGGGTACGCCGCCACCACGGGCCGCTGCTCGGCGCGGGCACGGACTTCACCGGCACGACCGCGCTGCGCGGGCTGCCCGCCGGTGAGCAGATCCACTACCGGGTGACGCTCGCCGACCCGGACGATCCGCGCCGGACGGGCGAGCGGATCGTCGGCACCTTCCGTACCGCCCCCGACCGGCGTCGGGAGGGGGTCCGCTTCCTCTGGTCGGGCGACATCGCCGGGCAGGGCTGGGGCATCAACCCGGACATCGGCGGCTTCCGCGCGTACGAGGAGATGCGCCGCCTCGACCCGGACTTCTTCCTGTGCAGCGGTGACTCGATCTACGCGGACGGGCCGCTCCGGCCGAGTGTGACGCTGCCCGACGGGCGGATCTGGCGGAACGTCACGACGCCGGAGAAGTCGAAGGTCGCGGAGACCCTCGACGAGTACCGGGGCAACTTCCGCTACACCCTGCTCGACCACAACGTCCGGGCGTTCAACGCGCAGGTGCCCACGGTGGTGCAGTGGGACGACCACGAGGTGCGCAACAACTGGTATCCGGGCCAGATCCTGGACGACGCGCGCTACACGGAGAAGGACGTGGACGTCCTCGCCTCGCGTGCCCTGCGGGCGTTCGGCGAGTACACGCCGGTGTCCACCCTCCACGCCCGCGGAGACGGTCGCGAGCGCCGGATGCACCGTGTGGTGCGGTACGGGCCGCTGCTCGACGTGTTCGTGCTCGACATGCGCTCGTTCCGGAACGCCAACTCCCCCGGGCGGCAGGCCGACGACACCACCGGCATCCTCGGCGCCGAGCAGCTCGCCTGGCTCAAGCGGGAGCTCGCCGGCTCCACCGCGGTGTGGAAGGTGCTCGCGGCGGACATGCCGCTCGGTCTGGTCGTCCCGGACGGCACGAACATCGAGGCGATCGCGCAGGGCGACCCGGGCGCGCCGCTCGGCCGCGAGCTGCAGATCGCGGAGCTGCTGCGGTTCGTCAAGCACCGGCGGATCACCGGGACGCTGTGGCTGACGGCGGACGTGCACCACACCTCGGCGCAGCACTACGCGCCGGAGCGGGCGGCCTTCCAGGACTTCGCGCCGTTCTGGGAGTTCGTGTCGGGCCCGCTGGCCGCGGGCGGCTTCCCGGCGAGCGCGCTGGACGCGACGTTCGGTCCGGAGCGGGTGTTCGTGCGGGCGCCCGAGCGGGCGAACCTGTCGCCGATGGAGAGTCCGCAGTACTTCGGGGAGGTCGACATCGACGGTCACAGCAGGGAACTGACGGTCCGTCTGCGGGCGGAGGGCGGGACGGTTCTGTTCAGCAAGGTGCTGCGGCCGGGTCGCGTCGGGCAGTGACGCCTGGTCGAAAGCGGCACGCGGCCAGGTCCGGAGGTGGCGCGGGGCCGGGTCGGGGGTGGCGCGGGGCCGGGTCCCGCCGGTCGTGACGGCCGGACGGAGCCCGGCTCTCCGGTGATTGTCAGTGCCGGGTCCTAACGTCGTTCCCATGACGCGATCCGTACAGGCACTCGCCTATGTCCGCCCTTCCGCGCTGGAGTCCACGGGCTCCGGCCGGCTGCTCGGTCTGGAGACGGCGGGGGGTCTCACACCCCGGGGGGCCGAGGCCCATCCTCGTTTCTTCGCCGGCTTCCTGGCCTCGCCGCAGGTCGCCGCACGCGGTCTGCTCGCGGTCGCCGACGTGGCCGCGGCCCGCTACCACCAGCGGATACGGCCGGGGTCGCTGGACCCGGTGGTGACGGGGAACGGGGACCGGCTGCGGTTCGAGTCCTTCTCCGGCTGCGGAGGGGTGTACGCGCGCCTGGACGTGCTCGACGAGGGGCTCGGCGGTACGGAGACGGGGCACGGAACGACCAACGTCGACGTCAACAACCCGCTGCGCGAGGCGCTGTCGCGGATGACGGGGGACGATCCGCTGCATCTCCGGGTGGGTCCGGAGGAGATGGCGGTGACCACGCTCGCCGGAGCGGTCGTGGAGAAGAAGGTCCCGCTGCCGGACCGCTGGCTGCGGGGCTTCGCCGAGGCGCAGGTGGCCTCGGCCCGGTTCGATCTGCGGGCCGAGCTGAGCGGGGCGGAGGCGGTGCGTTTCCTCCGGTCCCTGCCGCGCAACCAGGCCCGTGGCCGCGGGCCGATGTGGATCACGCAGTCCGGCCGGACCCTGCGGCCGACGACCCGGCCGGGCGCGGGCGCGGTGTGCCTGCCGGGGCCCGACCGGCTCGTCGCCCTGGAGCGGGTGCTGCGGCACGCGACGGGGCTCCGGGTGTACGGGCCGGTGCCGGACGGCACCCTGGCCACGGCGAGTGCCTGGGAGGTGATCCTGCCGGGCATGCGGCTCACGTTGACGCTGTCGCCCGACCCCGCGCGGGGATTCTCCGGTGAGGGCGGGGTCCTGGAGGCCCTCGCGACGGAGGAGGCCGCGCAGGACGCCGAGCTGATCGCGGTCCTCCTCGCCTGGGAGCCGCGGATCGACCCGGCCGATCTGGCGGCGCAGGCCGGGCTCACGAGCGACCGGGTGCGGGCGGCGCTGACCCGGCTCGGCACGGCCGGGCGGGTGGGGTACGACGTCGCGGACGCGGCGTACTTCCACCGGGAGCTGCCGTACGACGCGGACCGCGCCGAGCGGCACAACCCGCGCCTGGTGAGCGCCCGCCGGCTGGTCGCGGAGGGCGCGGTGACCGTGGAAGGAGATCTGGCGACGGTGGCCTCGGGCGAACGGCGCTACCGGGTGAGGGAGTCGGACGGGGTGCTGAGCTGCACCTGCCAGTGGTGGGCCGACTACCGGGGCCGGCGGGGCCCGTGCAAGCACGCGCTCGCGGTCCGGATGGTCCGGCGGGGCGCGACACCCGAGCGCACGGGTGCCGTGGGTGACGGCGCGACGGTCGCCGGAGCGGCGCGATGACGGGGAGCGGCGCGATGACGGAGAACGCCGGGGCGACGGCCGGCGGTGGAGGGTCCGAGGTGGGGAACAGCCTGGTGAACAGGGTGATGGACAGCATGATGACCAAGGTGAGGAGCGCCGTGGTGCGCGGGGCGGGGAACGACGCGGGAAGCGACGCCGGGAGCACGGGCGGCGACGAGGGAGGAACGGGCGGTACGGAGGGGGGTACCCCGGTCGAGCAGCTGCTGGCGGCGGTGCGCGCGGCGCGCGCCCACAAGGTGCCGGCGCTCCTGGAGCCGCTGGACGCCGCCGCCCGGAAGACGGCACTCGGACAGTTGAAGTCCCTGCGGTCCGAGGTGCGAGCCTGGGACTGGAAGCGGTGGAACGAGGCGACCGCGGTGCGGCGCGCGCTGTACGTGGCGGGCGCCGGCTGTCAGACCGGCGCGGCCGCGGCGGCGACCTGGCTCGGCGGGCGTGACCTGCTGAGCTGGCGCTCCGAGGACGGCACCCTGGTCCTCTCGGTGCTCGCCGACCGGGATCCGGAGTGGACGGCGGACGTGGCACAGCGGCTCGCGGCGCGGCCGGCCGTGGCGGAGAGCAGTTACGGCCTGATCCGGGGACTCGTGGAGCGCTCCGGGTGCGCGGTGCCGGCGACCGACGGCTACGTCCTCGCGTGGACACGGGAGATCACCGACTCGCGCCTTCTGGAGCGGCTCCGGGAGGACTCCCACACGCGGGTGCTCGTACCGCACGCGCTCGGCATGGCCGAGACGCCGGACCGGCTGACGTGGTCGGTCGGGCCCGAGGCGCCGACGCACTGGCCGACCGCGCTCGCGACGCTCGTCACGGAGGGGGTGCTCGACCGGGCCCAGGTCGTGGACCTGTGCGTCTCCCGGCTGCTGCGCGGCGGTCGGGCCCGGGACCTGCGGTTCCCGCTGGAGGTCCTGCGGCTCGTCGAGCCGAGCGCGGCCGAGCGCCGGGAGCGGGTCCCGGACTGGATCGGCATGACGGCCGACGCGCCGTCCCCGGTCGCGGGGTACGCACAGGAGGTCCTCGCGGGCCTCGCCGCCGACGGCGTGCTGTCGGCCGGGGCGCTGGCCGAGATGACGGGCGGGGTGCTGTTCCGTACCGAGAAGAAACTGGTGCGGGCCCAGTTGACGCTGGTCGGCAAGGTGCTGGCGCGGGAGCCCGGCGCGGTGGAGGAGCTGCTGCCGGCGGTGGCGGAGGCCTTCGGGCACGAGGACACCACGATCCAGGAGCGGGCCCTGAAGCTGGTGGGTCGTCATGCGGCGGCGGTGGACGCCTCCGTACGCCGGGAGCTCGCCGAGCAGGCGGCTCTGCTGAGTCCGGTGCACCGGTCGGCGGCCGTGGCGCTGTTCGGGAGCGACCTGGAGGTGGAGTACGGAGTCCCGTACGAGGAGATCCTGCCGCCCGCCCCGGAGCGGGAGCGGGTGGCTCCGCCGGCGACGACGGTCGAGGCGCTGGTGGAGGAGCTGCTGACGAGGGGGCAGTACCAGGACTCGGCGGCGTTCGAGCGGACGCTCGACGGTCTGGTGCGGCTCGCACGGCAGGACCGGGCGGCACTGGAGGCGGCGGTGCGCGAGGCGTTCCCGACGGAGCACTGGGGGCACCAGCACTACTTCAGCCACTTCAGCCACGGGGCGGAGGTGGTGCTCGCGGGGCTGCTGGGGCTGCTGCCGGGGGGGCGCGTCGACGCCGGGCGAGCCAGGGGGAACGGCCGGAAGGCCTGCCACCACGAGGCGCTGTCGGGGATCCTGGACGCGCGCCTCTGGGAGGCCGCCGGCCTGATCGGCACGGACGCGCTGCCGTTCCTGGTCGCCGTACCGACCCTGCACACCGGTGAGATCGACCCGATGGAGCTGGTGGAGCGGCTCCGTGCCTACCGGGAAGCGGACGTCGAGCCTGCCCCGGCCGACTTCGCCCAGGCGCTGCTGCGGGTCGGGCGCAGGGACCCGTCGGCCGGCCGGGCGGCCGACGAGGCCACGGCTCTCGGCACGCGGGCGGGACGACGGCTCGCCGCATGGCTGCGGGCGGGGGAACCTCTGGGGACGAGGGTGCGGTTCCTCACCAGGGGGAAGGACCGGTCCTCGCAGAAGTGGTGGCTGACGGACCGGATCGTCGTGGAGATCGACGAGCGCCCCGTGGTGCGCAAGGAGTTCCCGGCCGCCTTCCGCTGGCTGGGCGGCGAGCTGCAGGCGACTCCGCGGCGCTGCTACCACTGGCTGGACACGCGGGCGCACTGGGCCACGGCGTTGCCGGTGGACCGTGAGTTCGTGGCGGCGTGCGTCCTGTCCTCCCTCGCCTCAGGGGCCGACGCGGACCAGCGCGGCGTGACCGAACCGCTCACGGCGCTCGCCGAGGCGGGCGGCCCGGTCGGCCGGGCCGTCCATCTCGCCCTGGCGTTCGGCCTGGGCTGCCAGGACGCGGACGACCGGCTGCGCGCGGTGGACGCGCTGCTCGTGCTGGCGTCGCGGGGCGACCTGGACGCCCGGCGGCTCGGCACGGAGCTGGCGTGGCTGGTCGTGGAGGGCTCGGTGAAGCCGAACCGGCTGGCGGACGCGCTCCGGACGACGGCCGCCACGGGCGCGTACGGCACGGTCTGGGCGGTCCTGGAACCCCTGCTGCCGGAGCTGCTCGGTGCGGAGAAGCCGGTACGCGGTCTGGGCGAGGTGCTCGCGGTCGCGGCGGACTGCGTGGAGCGGTGCGGTGCACGGGGTGAGGTGGCCGGGCTCGACGCCGTGGCCTCGGCCCGGAGCGCCTCGCAGTTCGTCGTCCAGGCGAAGCGACTGTCGGGCGCACTCCGTCAGGGGGCCGATCAGGCCTTCGCAGAAACGGCCTGAATCGTTCCTTAAGCCGCCAGATGGGCGCTTAACCCGTCAGTCACAAAGCGTTCGTGATCACGCAACACCACTGGGTCACAGTGAGGTCATGACCGATGTGACGTCTTCGAAGAGCGCCCGCCGTCCGCACCACTGGCGGCACGACCTGATCGAGCTGGCCGCCCTGTTCACCGCGGTGGTGGTGGCCGACACGATCGCCAAGAGCATCGTCAAGGGGCCCGACGGCCCCTACCTCCTGGTGTTCTCGGCGATCGCGCTGGTCGCCACCGTCGGCTTCCACACCTGGTGGGCGCGGCGGCACAGTCATGCGAGCCATGCCCCGCCCCCTGCTCCCGCCGTGGCCGCCCCCGCCGGTTCCGCCGCCGTGGGACACCAGGAGACGGGGCCCGTGGTGCCCGTCGAGACCACGCTGTGGCGGATGCGGACCACCGTCGCGGACACGCCGGGCAGCCTCGCCGCCCTGTGCACGGTCCTCGCCCGCCTGGGCGTGGACATCCTCACCCTCCAGACGCATCCGCTCGCCGACGGCACGGTCGACGAGTTCCTGCTGCGGGCACCCGCCGATCTCTCCGCCCACGCCCTCGCCCGTGAGACGGCGGCGGCCGGCGGCCGCGACACCTGGACCGAGCGGGCCGACGCCCACGACCTGGTGGACACCCCCACCCGGGTCCTCGGCCTGGCCACCCGTACGGCGCTCGACGCGGCCGAGCTGCCGCTCGCGCTGCGCCGGCTCCTGGGCCGCTGCACCCTCCACTCCGTGCCCGCCGTCTCCCTCACCGGCCGTCCCACCGGCGAACACGCCCCGGTCGAGGGCGTCCTGGAGGAGACCGTGATGCGGCTGCGCGACCCCAACGGCGGCACGCTCATCGTGGAGCGGCCCTACCTCCCCTTCACCCCGACCGAGTTCGCCCGGGCCCGCGCCCTGGTGGAGCTCGACGCCCGGCTCGGGCCGCGCGTCCCGCGCAGCCAGGACGTGCTGACCCTCCCCGAGGGCAACGAGATCACCGTCCGCCGCGCCGACCAGCGCGACCTGCCCGCCGCGCGCGCCATGCACGACCGCTGCTCGGCACGCACCCTCGGCCTGCGCTACCACGGCCCCGTCGGCGATGCCGACCGCTACCTCGACCACCTGCTCAGCCCCCGCTTCGGACGCACCCTCGCCGTCCAGACGGCCTCCGGCCGGCTCGTCGCCCTCGGGCATCTGCTCTGGGACGGCGACGAGACCGAGGTGGCGCTGATGGTGGAGGACGACTGGCAGCGGCGCGGCATCGGCTCCGAGCTCCTCGGCAGGCTGGTGGCGATGGCCGAGGAGACCGGATGCGGGAGCGTGTACGCGGTGACGCAGTCGTCCAACACCGGAATGGTGGCCGCGATGCGGGCGCTCCGCCTCCCCCTCGACTACCAGATCGAGGAGGGCACCCTGGTGATCACAGCCCGGCTGGCCTCGGCACCGCGACCGGCCGTCCGACCGCAGCACCGGGAGACGGAGCAGGAGCGGCCGCACGAAGGGGTGCGGCGGGCGGAGCGCTGAGCGCCCAGGTCAGGTCCCGCCAGAGGTCCTCGACGTCCTCGAGACCGACCGACATCCGCAGCAGCCGGTCGCTGACGCCGGCCGAACGCCGGTCGCCCTCGGCCACGATGCGGTGGCTGATGGAGGCCGGGTGCTGGATGAGGGTGTCGACGCTGCCGAGGCTGACGGCGGGGGTGATGAGCCGGACGCCGGCGATGACGTCGTGCGGGTCGCCGTACACCTCGAAGGCGATCATGGCACCGCCGATCCGCGGGTAGTGGACCCGGGCGATCCGGGGGTCGGTGGCGAGGCGTCGTACGAGCTCCGCCGCCGTGCCGGACGCGGCCCGCACCCGTACCGGCAGGGTGGAGAGACCGCGCAGCAGCAGGTAGCCGGCGAGCGGGTGCAGGACTCCGCCGGTGGCGAAGCGGACCTGGCGGAGGGTACGGGCGAACTCCTCGTCGCAGGCGACGACGCCGCCCATGACATCGCCGTGGCCGCCGAGGTACTTGGTCGCGCTGTGCAGCACGATGCGGGCACCCTGTTCGACCGGGCGCTGGAGCACGGGCGTGGCGAAGGTGTTGTCGACCAGGAGCGGCACGGAGCCGCAGGAGTGGGCGAGGGCGCGGATGTCCGCCTCGGCGAGGGTCGGGTTGGCGGGCGACTCCACCATGACCAGGCCGGTGTCGGGCCGTATCGCCTCCGCCACGCCCGCCGGGTCGGTCCAGGTCACCTCGGTGCCGAGCAGACCGGCGTCGAGCAGGTGGTCGCTGCAGCCGTACAGCGGACGGACCGCGACGACGTGGCGCAGCCCCTGGCTCGCCCGGGCGAGGAGGACGGCGGTGAGGGCCGCCATGCCGCTGGCGAACGCGACGGCGGCCTCGGCGCCCTCCAGGCGGGCGAGGGCCTCCTCGAAACGGGCGACCGTGGGGTTGTCGAGCCGGGCGTAGACCGGCGGCCCGTCGAGCCGGGCTCCGGTGGTGGCGAACTCGTCGATCCGGGCGGCCTCGGCCCGGGCGTCGTGCGAGGGGTAGGTGGTGGACAGGTCGATCGGCGGGGCGTGCAGACCGAGCGAGGCGAGGTCTTCGCGGCCGGCGTGCACGGCTTCGGTGGCGAGGGCTCTCGGGGTGTCCGAGGGGCCGTAGTCCATGGCGTCCATGGCGGCACTGTGAACGGATACCGGGAAGTAGCGGGAAATCGCCGTGCTACGTTCGCCAGATGGCCGATTCTGTCGTACTGGACGCGGTCGATCTGCACATTCTTCGCCTCCTGCAGAACGACGCCCGGACCACCTACCGCGAACTCGCCGCCGAGGTCGGAGTGGCACCGTCCACCTGCCTGGACCGGGTGGCGCGACTTCGCCGCACAGGCGTGATCCTCGGACACCAGCTACGACTGGATCCGGCCAAACTCGGGCGAGGGCTTGAAGCGCTCCTTCTCGTCCAGGTCCGGCCGCACCGGCGGGAACTGATCGGTCCGTTCGTCGACCGGATCCGGGCCCTCCCCGAGTCCCGGGCGCTGTTCCATCTGACGGGACCCGACGACTACCTGGTGCACGTGGCTGTGGCGGACCCTGCCGACCTGCAACGACTCGTCCTCGACGAGTTCACGTCGCGCCGTGAGGTGGCCCGCGTCGAGACCCGGCTGATCTTCCAGGAGTGGGAGTGCGGCCCACTTCTGCCGCCCGCTTCGAGCCCCTCCTTGTCAGCCGACTGAGCCCCGACGAGGGTGACGCGGGCCCGCCGGAGGCGCCAGGATGGCCCCCATGCCAGAGACTTCCAGCAGCCCGCTGCCCCGCCAGGTCGCCGACGATCACGTCGACGCACTCATCGCCCTCGACCCGATCACCGGTACGTACCTGGGAGTCAAGGAGAGCGCCGGACTGCTGCCCGACTTCTCGCCGGCCGGCCAGCGGGCCGTGGCCGACCTCGCCCGCCGTACGCTCGCCCGGCTCGACGCGGCGGAGCGCGTCGAGGGCGCGGAGAGCGAGGCGGAGCAGCGGTGCGCCCGTCTGCTGCGGGAGCGCCTGACGGCGGAACTCGCCATGTTCGAGGCCGAGGAGGGCCTCTGCACGGTCAGCAACATGCGGTCGCCGGCGCACAGCGTCCGGATCGTCTTCACCGTGATGCCGACGGAGACCGAGGAGGACTGGGCCGCGGTCGCCGCCCGGCTGCGCGCGGTCCCGGCCGCACTCGAGGGCTACCGTTCCTCGCTCGCGCTCGGTCTCGAGCGCAAGCTCCTCGGCGGGCCGCGCCCCACCGCCACCTTCGTCGACCAGCTCACCGAGTGGGCGGGCGCGGACGGCGGAAGGCCGGGCTGGTTCGAGGAGTTCGCCGCCGCGGCCCCCGACGCCCTGCCCGAGGACCTGCGGGCCGGGCTCGCGAAGGCGGGCCGGGGCGCCACCGAGGCCGTCACGGCCCTGCGGGACTGGATGCGGGACGTGTACGCCCCGGCCGTCGCCGACGCCCCGGACACGGTGGGCCGCGAGCGCTACCAGCGCTGGACCCGCTACTTCAACGGCACCGACCTGGACCTCGACCAGGCGTACGCGTACGGCTGGACCGAGTACCACCGGCTGCTCGGCGAGATGCGGACCGAGGCCGAACGGATCCTGCCGGGCGCCGGCCCCTGGGAGGCGCTCGCCCACCTCGACGAGCACGGCACCCACGTCGAAGGGGTCGACGAGGTCCGGGTCTGGCTCCAGCAGCTGATGGACGAGGCGATCGAGGCGCTCGACGGCACCCACTTCGAACTCGCGGAGCGGGTACGGCGGGTGGAGTCCCGCATCGCCCCGGCGGGCGGTGCGGCGGCGCCGTACTACACCGGCCCGTCCGAGGACTTCTCCCGGCCCGGCCGCACCTGGCTCCCGGTGGACGGCACGACGCGCTTCCCGGTGTACGACCTGGTGTCGACCTGGTACCACGAGGGCGTGCCCGGCCATCACCTCCAGCTCGCCCAGTGGGTGCACGTCGCCGACCGGCTCTCCCGCTACCAGGCGACCATCGGGAAGGTCAGCGCCAACTGCGAGGGCTGGGCGCTCTACGCGGAGCGCCTGATGGACGAACTCGGCTTCCTGCCCGACGCGGAGCGGCGCCTCGGCTATCTCGACGGGCAGATGATGCGCGCGTGCCGGGTCATCGTGGACATCGGGATGCACCTGGGTCTGGAGATCCCGGCGGAATCGCCGTTCCACCCGGGCGAGCGGTGGACGCCCGAGCTGGCGCAGGAGTTCTTCCAGCGGCACAGCAGCCGCCCGCCGTCGTTCGTGGAGAGCGAGCTGACCCGCTATCTGTCGATGCCGGGCCAGGCCATCGGCTACAAGCTGGGCGAGCGCGCCTGGCTGCTCGGCCGCGCCAACGCGCGGGCGGCGCACGGTGACGCGTTCGACGCGAAGGCCTGGCACATGGCTGCCCTCTCGCAGGGTCCGCTGGGCCTCGACGACCTGGTCGACGAGCTGTCGCGGCTGTGACGACCGAGCACTGAGATCCCCGGTCGATCGCTTGATCGGCCGGGGAATCCCCTGCTATCTCTCGTACATGACCTCCGAGTACACCCCCGATGCCACCGACTGGCGGATCCTCGAAGCCCTCCAGGCGGAGGGCCGCGCCAGCTTCGCCGAGCTCGCCCGTACGGTGTCGATGTCGCCGTCCGCGGTGACCGAGCGGGTGCGGCGCCTGGAGGAGGCCGGGGTGATCTCCGGGTATACGGCGATCGTCGACCAGGACCGGCTCGGGCTGCCGATCCTGGCGTTCGTACGGCTCCGCTACCCGCACGGCAACTACAAGCCGTTCCACGATCTGCTCGGCACCACGCCGGAGGTCCTTGAGGCGCATCACGTCACCGGCGACGACTGCTTCGTCCTCAAGGTCGCCGCGCGGTCCATGCGGCATCTGGAGGAGATCACGGGGAAGATCTCCACGCTCGGCTCGGTGACCACCAGCGTGGTCTACTCCTCGCCGCTGCCGAGGCGTTCGCTCAGCCGCTGAGCGCGTCCCCTCCGGTGCGCAGCCGTACGGCCGAGCCGTGCCGCGCCTTGACGACCTCCAGCTGGGCCGGGATCCGGCGGCGCAGATCGCCGACGTGGCTGACGATGCCGACGCTGCGGTCGCGCTCACGCAGCGAGTCCAGGACGTCGAGGACCTCGTCGAGGGTCTGCTCGTCGAGGCTGCCGAAGCCCTCGTCGATGAAGAGGGTGTCGAGCCGTACGCCGCCCGCCTCGTCCGTGACGACATCGGCGAGGCCGAGGGCGAGCGCGAGGGAGGCGAAGAAGGTCTCGCCGCCGGAGAGCGTGGCGGTGTCGCGCTCGTTGCCGGTCCAGGCGTCGACGACGTGCAGACCGAGGCCGGCCCGCTTGCCGCCGGAGCGTGCGTCGGAGTGGACCAGCGTGTAGCGGCCGGAGGACATCCGCTGGAGCCGGGCGGTCGCGGCGGCCGCGACCTGTTCGAGGCGGGCGGCGAGGACGTACGACTCCAGGCGCATCCGGCGCTCGTTCTCGGCCGAGGTGCCGGCCGTGAGGGCGGCGAGGCGGGCCACCCGGTCGTACTCCTCGCGGAGCGGGCCGAGGCGGCGGACCTCGGTGAGGGCCTGCCGGGAGAGGCCGGCCAGGCCGGTGGCCCGTTCGCGGGCGGCGGTCAGGACCGAGTCGGCCTCGCGGAGGGCGCGTTCGGCCGCGGTGTGGGCGGCGCCCGCCGCCGCGGGGTCGGCGGGCGGCAGGGCGGCGGCGGCCGCGGTGCCGGGCTCGGCGAGCCGGTCCGCGACGGCGGCGGCCTCGGCCTGCCAGGCGTCCACGCGCTGCTGGTGGTTGCGGCGCTCGCCCTCGCGCAGGAGCGCGGCGGCGGCCTCGGCCGGGGTGGCGAAGCCCGCGCGGTAGGCCGCGTCGGCGAGGCGGTCGTCGGCCTCCTTGAGGCGCTGGGCGGCGAGTTCGGCGGCCCGTACGGTGCCGGTGGCGTCGACCAGGAGGGCGATCCGCCGCTCCAGGCGGGTGGCGTGTTCGGCCACGGTGGCGAACGCGCCGCGTCCTCTGGCGAGTTCCTCGTCGAGGGCGAGCTGTTCGCGGTCCAGTGCCTCGCGCCGCGAGGTGCGCGCCGCGACCCGCCGCTCGGCCTCCCGCTGCGCGGCGACCCGCTCCTCGTACTCGCGCTCGGCCCGCGCGAGCGTCTCCCGTGCGCTGTGGGTCTGTCCGGCGAGGGCGTGCGCTTCGGCGTGAAGTCCGGTCAACTCCTCGACTTCATGCGCGAGTTCGCGGACGGAGGGCTCGGGTGCCCCGGCCGGGGCGCCCGCCTGGACCTCCGCGCGGGCCGTGGACCAGGATTCACGGGTGACGGCGAGCGCGCGCTCGGCGGCCGTACGGGTCTCCTCTGCGCCGGTGTAGGCGGCGTAGGCGGCGTCCTCGGTGGCGCGGTCGACGTGGTCGGCGGTGGTGCGGGCGGGGGCCGGGTGGGCGGTGGAGCCGCAGACCTGGCAGGGGTCGCCCGGCCCGAGGGTGACCGCGAGCTCGGCGGCGATGCCCTCCAGGCGGCGGGACTTGACGTCGAGCCAGCTCTCGTGGGCGGTGTTCCGGCGCTCCCGGGCGTCCGCGAGGCGTGCCTCCGCCGCCCGGGTGTCCTCGGCGAGGGCGTCACGGCGGCGGCCCGCGTCGCGCCGGCGGCGGGCGGGTTCGAGGCGTCCGGCGAGGTGCTCGGCACGGGCGGCGGCGTCGCGGGCGGCCTCGACGTGCTCGCTGAGGCGGGCGCGGCGCGGTTCCCAGCCGGCCAGCCAGTCGGCGGCGTCACGGAGGACGTCGTCGTCGGCGCGTGCCTCGCGCGCGAGTGCGGCGCGTTCGTCGGCGATCGTGGTGGCGCGGCGCTCGGCACGGCGGGCGGCTTCCAGGCCGCCGAGTTCCTCGCGCAGCCGGTGTTCGAGGGCGGAGAGCTGCTCGGCCCCGGCGTCGGCGAGGGTGTCGGGCAGCTGGGCGCGGGAGCGTGCGCGGGCGGCGTGCGCGGTGGTGTGCTCGCGCTCGGCGTCCTGGCGCAGTCCGAGCGCGGGGGCCACCCGGTCGGCCTTCAGGCTGCGGTCGAGGGCGGCCTGGAGTCGGTCCCGCTCGGGGGCGTGGGCGGTGAGCCGCTCGTGGCGGAGCAGCGCGTCGGCGTGCCGGGCCTGGCGGGCGGCCAGGTCGTTCTCCGCGTCGAGCGCGGCGCGCGCCGCGCTCTGCCGGGCCTCGGCCGCGTCGAGTCGTACGCGCGCGATGTCGACTGCCTCGCGGGCCTCCGTACGGGCGACGGCGGCCCAGGTGAGGACGGCCTCGGCGACGCCGGGGTCGCCGGGCCGCCCGTCGACGGCGTTACGGGCGACGGCGAGTCCCCCGGCGGCCTGCCCCATCCGGTGGGCGAGGGCGAGGAGCCGCTCGTCGCCCTCCTCGACCTGCTGCTGTGCGACGCGCCGCAGTTCGGCGAGGCGCTCCTCGACGGCGGCGAAGCGGCGGGTGTCGAAGAGCCGGCCGAGGAGCTTGCCGCGGGCCTCGGCGTCGGCGCGCAGGAAGCGGGCGAAGTCACCCTGCGGGAGGAGCACGACCTGGCAGAACTGCTCACGGCTCATGCCGACGAGCTGGGTGATCTCCTCCCCTGTCTCCTGGTGGGAGCGGCTCAGACCGTTCCACTCGCGCGTGGCGGGGTCGTACTCGCGCAGCCAGGTCTGGGCCTTCTCGGTGGTGAAACCGCCGCCGCGCTTCTTGGGGCGCTGCTGGGCCGGGCGCCGGGTGATCTCCAGGCGCCGCTCCCCCACGGTCAGTTCGAGGACGACCTCGGTGGAGGCGCCCACGGGGGCGTGGTCGCTGCGCAGCGTCGCGCCGGGGGTCTGCCGGACGCCGGGCACGCTCCCGTAGAGGGCGAAGCAGACGGCGTCGAGGACGGAGGTCTTGCCCGCGCCGGTCGGTCCGTGGAGGAGGAAGAGCCCGGCGGCGGAGAGGGCGTCGAAGTCGACGGTCTGCGTGCCGCCGAAGGGGCCGAACGCGGTGATCTCCAGACGGTGCAGCCTCACCGGCCCACCTCGCGCTCGGCGGTGTCGACCCGTACGTCGTCGAAGGCGCCGTGGAGGACCGCCCGCTCGGCGCCGTCGAGGGCGGAGCCGCCGCGCACATGGGCCACGAAGTCCTCCGCGATCTGCTGGTCGGTGCGGTCCCTGAGCCGCCGGGCGTAGGAGGGGCCGGGGTCGTCGCCCGTCCGCTCGGGGTCGAAGACCAGGTTCAGGGTGTGCGGGAAGCGCGCGGCGAGCCGGGCCATCGGCTCGGCGGGGCGCGCGGGGTCGGTGAGCGTGGCCTCGACCCAGGACCCTTCGTGGCGGGCGTGCGCCGGGTCGGCGAGGAGGTCGTCGAGCCGTCCGCGGAGCCGCGCGAGGGGGCGCGGGACGGGGCAGTCGAGCCGCTCGGCGCCGGTGATCGCCCCGTCGGGGGTGCTCGGGCCCAGGTCGACGAGCCACATGGTCTTGCGGTGGTCGGCCTCGGAGAAGGAGTACGCGAGGGGGGAGCCGGAGTACCGGACGCGCGGGGTGACGGTCTGGCTGCCGTGGAGGTGGCCGAGGGCGACGTAGTCGACGCCGTCGAAGATCCCGGTGGGAACGGCCGCGACGCCGCCGACGGTGATGTCCCGCTCGCTGTCGCTGGGCGCGCCGCCCGCGACGAAGGCGTGGGCGAGGACGACGGAACGGGTGCCGGCGGGCCGCGCCGCGAGGTCGGCGCGGACCCGGTCCATGGCGGCGGCGAGCACGGCCTCGTGCCCTGCCTTCTCGGCGCCGAGCCGTTCCCGGACGAGGGCCGGTTCGAGGTAGGGAAGGCCGTAGAGCGCGACGTCGCCGTGGGTGTCGGTGAGGACGACGGGGGTGCCGATGCCGGCCGGGTCGGTACGGAGATGGATACCGGCGCGCTCCATGAGTCCGGCGCCGACGCCGAGGCGGCGGGCCGAGTCGTGGTTGCCGGAGATCATGACCGTGGGCACGCCGGCCTCGGCGAGACGGTGCAGCGCGGTGTCGAACAGCTCGACGGCGGGCAGCGGGGGCACCGCCCGGTCGTAGACGTCACCGGCGACGAGGACGGCGTCGACCTCGTACGTGTGGACGGTCGCCACGAGATGGTCGAGGAAGGCGGCCTGGGCGTCGAGGAGTCCGACGCGGTGGAAGGACCGGCCGAGATGCCAGTCCGAGGTGTGCAGGAGCCTCACGATGCCGTCCCACCCCGCATGTGCGCCGCTCCTCGCCGCTGGTTCCCGTACGTGTGCGCCCACCACGCTATCCCGCCGGGGGGTGTGGTCGGGGCCTTACGGCTCCACCGTCGGAGGGTGCCGGTCAGGCCCCGCCCGTACCGCTTCGAACCGCGCGGCTGCAGGCCTCCGCCACGGTTCACGCGTCCCCGTACGCCTCGCCGCCCGGTTCGAAGGAGGCCGTGCCCGCCGTGGCGTCCGCGAGCCAGGCGCGGAAGGCGGGGACGTCCGCGTCCGGGAGGCCGATCTCGATGGTGACGGTGTCGGTGTAGCGCACGTCACGGACGGCGCGCCCGGTCGCCCGCAGGTCGTTCTCCAGCTTGCCCGCGCGCTGGTGGTCGACGGTGACGGTGGCCAGCCGGAAGCGCTGCCGGGTCACCGTCCCGAGCGTGTCGAGTGCCTCGCCTACCGCCCCGCCGTAGGCGCGGATGAGGCCGCCCGCGCCGAGCTTCACGCCGCCGTAGTAGCGGGTGACGACGGCGACGACGTACCGCATCTCGCGGCGCAGGAGCATCTGCAGCATCGGGACCCCGGCCGTGCCGCCGGGCTCGCCGTCGTCGCTCGCCTTCTGGACGGAGGCGTCGGCGCCGAGGACGTACGCGAAGCAGTTGTGGCTGGCGGTCGGGTGCTCCTTGCGGATGCGCGCGACGAACTCCTGCGCCTCCCGCTCGTCGGCGACGGGTGCGAGCGCGCAGAGGAAGCGCGAGCGGTTGATCTCGGTCTCGTGGACACCCTCGCGGGCCAGGGTGACGTACTGCTCCTGCATCCGGCCAGCCTACGTTCCGTGGCCGCCGCCCCACTCCGGCGGTCGCGGCGGCCCGCTACATCGCCTCCGGCTCGCGCTCCCCCGCGGCCGGTTCGGGCGGGGTCGCGAGACCGGCGTACGGCAGGGCACGCAGGGCGAGTGCCCAGCCGAGTCGGGCCTCGCCCGACTCGCTGGAGCGGCCGGTGAGCTCGGAGATGCGGCCGATGCGGTTGAGGACGGTGTTGCGATGGCAGTAGAGCTGGTCGGCGGCCCGCGAGGCCGAGCAGCCGTGGTCGAGCCAGGCACGCAGGGTCGTGAGGAGCGCGGCCCGCTCGCCGCCGGTGGCGAGCACCGGGCCGAGGTGGACGGTGACGATCCGCTCGGCGATGTCGGTGCGTCCGCTGAGCAGCACCTGGGCGAGCCGGTCGTCGAAGACACCGACCTCACCGCTGCCGGCGGGGAGGGTACGGAGGGTCTGTTCGGCGAGCCGCAGGGCCCGGCCCGCCTGGGAGAGGCGGTCGAACTCCGGCGAGACGCCGGCGGTCGCCCCGGTCCGCTCGCGCAGGGCCGCGAGGAGCGCGCGCGTGGCCGGGTCGGTGCCGCCGAGCGGGGCGGTCGCCGCTGCCCGCCCTGCGGGCGCGTCGCGCCGGGGCAGCCGGACGATCCCGGCGTACCGGCCGGAGCGGGGCCGCCAGTACGACCACATGCCCTGGTCCTCCAGGACCGGCGAGGGGTGCGGCGGGGCGGCCGGGTCCTGGGCGGCGACCACGACGACGTACCGGTCGACCGCGGGGACGCCGAGCGCGGCCGCGGCGGCCGAGGCGACGGCCGGGTCGTCGGCCCGCCCGTCGAGCAGCGCCTCGAAGAGGGCGACGCGCCGGGTGTCCTGGCGGCTCTGGAGTTCCAGCTGGGCGATCCGGTACGCGTCGGCCATCGCGACCGAGTAGCGGTCGATGGTCTCCCAGACGCCGCTCGCCATGTCGAGCTCCACGTCCCGGCTGTCGGAATCCCGTCCGGCCCTGATGCGGAGGTACTCGGCCATGACCTGCCAGAGGACGCGGCCGCCGCGCCGGTAGGCCTGGAGCACGGTGTCGAGCGGCACCCCCTGCTCGGCGCGGCGGCGGCCGGTCTCGCGGGCCGCCCATTCGAAGTCGCCGCCGGTCGCGGCGAGCCCGCCGAAGTCCTCCAGGGCGCGCAGCAGGTTGTCGCGGCAGATCTCCCAGAGGTCCTCGCGGGTGACGGGCGCACCGGAGGCGTACGTACCGGAGTGGGCCCGGATGTCGTCGACGGCGCGGTCGGTGAGCCGGTCGAGGTCGGCGAGCATCGCCGTGGCGAGCGCACGGCGCAGCGCGCCGGAGCCACCGGAGCCGCTCAGGGGCGTGTGGGATCCACCGGGGCGAGAGCCGGACCCGGCCGGGCCGACGTGGGCACCGCCGGAACCGGAACCGGCGGGAGGAAGCGGCGGACGCGGTCCGCCGGAGCCCGTCGCGGGTGCGCCGGAGCCGCCCGCGCGCGCCGGCGTGGTGCGGCTTGTGCCGGGGCGCGACCCCGGGGGCTCTCCGGGTGCGGCGGAGCTGTGCGTCATGGCTCGCACCGTAGCGCCGGGATTTGGCGAATGCCACGGGTGAGGCCGGACGGCGGGGCCACTGCCCAGCTTCGCGGGTCACATGGTGGGCACCTGCACATGGCGTCCGGGCGGGGTCGCGGCGGATTCTGTGCCGTGTCACCGATCGTCAACAGAGCTGTTGACTCCGCGTACCTGGAGCGTGCCATGTCACTGAGCGTCGCCGGCGTCCTCGGCGAGTCCGCCCGCCACTTCCCCGACCGGATCGCGGTCGTGGAGGGCGCGACCCGGCTCACCTACGGCGAGCTGTGGACGGAGGCGCTGCGCTGCGCCGCCGGGCTCCGCGAGGCCGGAGTGAAGCCGGGCGACCGGCTGGCCGTACTGCTGCCGAACACGATCGAGTTCCTGCGGGTGTACTACGGCGCGCTCGCCGCCGGCGCGACGGTCGTCCCGGTGCACGCGCTGCTCGTCGCCGACGAGGTGCGGTACGTCCTGGAGCACAGCGGCGCGGTGGGCATCGTCAGCGGCGGGCCGCTGTGGGCGGTGGCCGACGAGGCGGCGCGCGCCGCCGGCGTACGCGCCTTCCAGGGGGCGCCCTCGACGGCGCGGCCGCTGGCCGCAGCCGAGCCGGCGGAACCCTCGGACACCGCGGTGATCCTCTACACGAGCGGTACGACGGGCCGCCCGAAGGGGGCCCTGCTCACCCATCTCAACATCGTCATGAACGCCTCGGTGACCTCGCAGGACCTGCTCGGGCTCGGCGCGGGCGACGTGGTCCTCGGCTGTCTGCCGCTCTTCCACAGCTACGGCCAGACCTGCGCGATGAACGGGACGCTCCGGCAGGGCGCGACACTGGTGCTGATGCCCCGGTTCAGCGGCCCGGCCGCCCTGCGGGTGCTGGCCGACGAGGGCGTGACGGTCTTCATGGGCGTCCCGACGATGTACCACGCCCTGGTGGAGGCGGCGGCCGGTTCCGACGTACGGCCGGAGGCCCTGCGCGCCGCCGTGTCGGGCGGCGCCGCGCTGCCGGTCGCCGTCCTGGAGCGCTTCGAGGAGACCTTCCGTACGCAGGTCCTCGAGGGGTACGGCCTGACGGAGACGTCACCGGTCGCGACCTTCAACCAGCCGCACATCGGCCGCAGGCCCGGCACGGTCGGGCACCCGGTCTGGGGTGTGGAGGTCGGCATCGCGGACGCGGCCGTGGACGGCGAGATCCTGCTCCTCGCGGACGGCGGGATCGGGGAGGTCGTGGTCCGCGGGCACAACGTCTTCGCGGGCTACCTCGACGATCCGGCGGCGACCGCGGCGGCGGTCGTGGACGGCTGGTTCCGCACGGGCGACCTGGGCGTACGGGACGAGGACGGCTTCCTGCGGATCGTGGACCGCAAGAAGGACCTGGTCATCCGCGGCGGCTTCAACATCTACCCGCGCGAGGTCGAGGAGGTGCTCGTGCGCCACCCCGGCATCTCGGAGGTCGCGGTGATCGGCGTCCCCGACGACGCGAAGGGCGAGGAGGTCTGCGCGGTGGTGGTGCGCCGGGAGGGCGCCGCCCCGCTCTCCGAGGACGAGCTGGTCGACTGGTCGCGGGAGCGGCTCGGCCGCCACAAGTACCCCCGGATCGTGCGTTTCGTCGAGGAGCTGCCGCTCGGTCCGACCGGCAAGGTCCTCAAGAGGGCTCTGGCGTCCGGGGGTTGACCGCGGGCCCTGCCCCGCCCGCATGATCGGGGCGGTGCGTCACCGTCGACGGAGGAAAGGTGAATCGATGTCGGAGTACATCGCGGAACACGTCCCGAACGGCCCCGGGGCCCGCACGAGGAACGGCGTTCTGCGCGGCGCTCTGAAGGACGGCGTGGCGTCCTTCCTCGGAGTCCCCTACGCGCAGGCCCCCGTCGGGGCGCTGCGGTTCCGCGCACCGGAGCCGGCGGAGGCCTGGGACGGGGTACGGGAGGCCACCGCCTTCGGGCCGACGGCACCCAAGCGCCCGTACGCCCCGCCGCTCGACGCCCTGCTCCCCGACCCCGAGGTGGCGGGCGACGACTGCCTCAACCTCAACGTCTGGGCGCCGTGGCCGGCTTCCCAGGAGGGCCCCGACGAGGGCGGGCGCCCCGTCATGGTCTGGATCCACGGCGGGTCGCTGAAACACGGCTCCTCGGCGGTCCCCGTCTACGACGGCACCGCGTTCGCCCGGGACGGCGTGGTCCTCGTCTCCCTCAACTACCGGCTCGGCATCGAGGGTTTCGGGGTCTTCCCCGACGCGCCGACCAACCTCGGCCTGCGTGACCAGATCGCCGCACTGACCTGGGTACGGGAGAACATCGCGGCCTTCGGCGGAGACCCCGACCGGGTCACCGTCTTCGGCGAGTCCGCGGGGGCGATCTCGATCGCCGCCCTGATGGCCTCGCCTCTCGCGAAGGGCCTGTTCCGGCGGGCCGTGATGCAGAGCGGGGCGCCGAGCGCCCGGTCGCTCGACGCCGCACGGAGGACCACGGAGGCGATGGCCGCACGGCTCAAGGTGCCGGCGACGGCGGAGGCGTTCGCCCGGGTGGACCCGGAGCGGCTGCTCGCGGCGCAGACCGCGGTGACGGGCAAGGGCAGTCCGGTGCTCAGCGGCCACGCCTTCCACATCGCCGTGGACGGCGACGTCCTGCCGGACCACCCGGGGGACCTGCTCGTCGACGGCGCCTCGGCGGACGTGGAGCTGCTGATGGGGACGAACACGGACGAGTACCGGCTGTGGTTCGTGCCGGGCGGACACACCGAGAAGGTGGGGTCCTTGGGGCAGCGGCTCCTGCTCCGGAAGGGGCGGATATCGCCGAATGTGGCGAAGGTGTACCGCGCGGGCCGGCCGCAGGAGAAGCCGGGCGAGGTCCTGGGCGTGCTCGCGGCGGACAAGCTGCTGTGGATGCCGCTGAACATGTTCGCGGACGCCCGGCTGAACACCGGCGGGGCCGCCGCGACGTACATGTACGAGTTCGGCTGGCCCTCCCCCGTCCTCGACCTCCGCGCCTGTCACGCACTGGAGCTCGGCTTCGTCTTCGACACCCTCGACCTGCCGGAGACCCGAGCCCTGACGGGCCCGGACGCGCCCCGCGACCTGGCGGCGGCGATGCACGCGGCCTGGGTGTCCTTCGCCGCGACCGGCGACCCGGGCTGGCGCGAGTGGGATCCGACCCGCCCGGTGATGACCTTCGGCCCGGGCCTCCCCCCCTCCCTGGTCGAGGCCCCGCGTGAGGCCGAACGGCGCGCCTGGGACGTCTGAGGCCGACGGCGGGAATCAGGTCAGGTGGTGGCCGGTTGACGAGGGTGACGGCCCCATCGAAGAGAGGCAGCGCGCGCGATGAGCGTCGAGACCACGTCCGCCGACCCGACCGGCTACTCCGCGGAGGAGACGGTACGGCGCATCCTCACGTCGACCGGCGACACCTGGGCGGTGGTCGGCCTCTCCACGAACACACGACGGGCCGCGTACGGCGTGGCGGCCGTCCTCCAGCGCTACGGGAAGCGGATCGTACCGGTCCACCCGAAGGCGGAGACCGTCCACGGCGAGCAGGGGTACGCGTCCCTCGCCGACATCCCGTTCCCGGTCGATGTCGTCGACGTCTTCGTGAACAGCGAGCAGGCGGGCGGGATCGCCGACGAGGCGGTCGCGATCGGTGCGAAGGCGGTCTGGTTCCAGCTGGACGTCATCGACGAGGCCGCCTTCGCCCGCACCCGGGCGGCGGGCCTCGACATGGTCATGGACCGCTGCCCCGCGATCGAGATCCCGCGCCTGGGCTGAGACCCCCGGAGGGGTCGTGGGAGGGGCTCAGGCGACGGGGACGCCGAGCCCCTCCAGGACGACGGCGCCCGGGAGCTGGGCGAAGGCCTTCCCGGGCAGGATCAGCTTGCCGCGCCTGCGGCCGCTGCCGACCAGGACCCACTCGGTGTCCACCACGGCAGCGTCCACGAGGAGGGGCCAGTCGGCCGGGAGGCCGATGGGGGTGATGCCGCCGTACTCCATGCCCGTCTCGCCGGTCGCCGTGTCCATCGGCGCGAACGAGGCCTTGCGGGCGCCGAGATGCTTGCGGACGACCCCGTTGACGTCGACCCGGGTCGCCGACTTCACGACGCACGCGGCCAGGGTCGCCGTCTCGCCGCGCCTGCCCGCGACGACGACGCAGTTCGCGGACGCGTCGAGCAGCGCGGGCCCGTGGTGCTCGACGAAGACCGCGGTGTCGGCGATGGCCGGGTCGGTGTCCACGTACAGCAGCCGATCGGCGGGGACGGGCCCGGTCCAGGCCCGGACGGCGGCGGCGACGGGGCCGGTCAGCAGGTCCAGGCAGTCGGGGGCGGGCCGGGCGTCGTCGAAGGTTCCGATGGGTGCGCGCATACGCCTCACGCTGACAACGACCGCGCGGGGCGCGGCCGCTCGTCTCAGCGTACGGGCGGCCGGAAGCGGGGGCGGTCGGCCTTCGGGCGTTCGAGCGTACGCCGTCGGCCTTCGGGCGTTTCAGCGTACGGGCGGGATGGAGACGGCCATCGTCATCTCGGCCGGCTCGTCGCCGTCGTTGCGGTACTCGTGCCCCGTGTTGGCCTCGAAGACGGCGGAGGTGCCGGCCGGCAGGCGGTGTTCCTCGCCGTCGACGACCAGGGTGAGGACCCCCGCGGTGACGCTGAGGAGTTCGACCGTCCCGTCGGGGTGCGGGTCGGAGGCGCTGCCGTCGCCCGGCATGAGGGTCCAGGACCACAGCTCCAGGGGGCCGCGGGCCTCGGTGCCGACGAGCAGGGTGGTGTGGCTGCCGGTGGAGGTGGACCACATGCGCACGGCCTGGTCCGGCGGGACGATCCGGACCTGAGGGCCCTGCTCGTAGTCGAGCAGCGTCGTGATCGAGACGCCGAGCGCGTCGGCGAGCTTCACGGTGGTGCCGACGCTGGGGTTCGTCCGGGCCTGTTCGATCTGGATGATCATGCCACGGCTGACGCCCGCCCGTGCGGCGAGGGCGTCCAGGGTGAGTCCCCGCTCCTTGCGCCAGCGCTTCAGGTTCCGGGCGAGCGACTGCGTGAGCTGATCGAGGTCCGACACATTCCGTCCAATATTCTGGATGACAGAGTTCAATAGACTGAACTACGGTGGGGTGCACCCGATTGTTCACTGCACTGTACTGCCGTCCGCGACTGCGAGGACTCATGACCGCCCTGTTCGCCCTGGCCACCAGCCTTCTGTGGGGCCTCGCCGACTTCGGCGGCGGGCTCCTGACGCGGCGGATCCCCGCCCTCACGGTCGTCGTGGTCTCCCAGCTGCTCGCGGTCGTCGTCCTCGGCACCGTCGTCCTGGCGACCGGGGCGTGGACCGAGGCGGGACCGCAGCTCTGGTACGCGGTCGGGGCGGGCGTCGTCGGCCCGGCCGCCATGCTCGCCTTCTACAAGGCGCTCGCGCTCGGCCCGATGGGCGTGGTCTCACCGCTGGGCTCGCTGGGTGTCGTCGTCCCCGTCTCGGTCGGCCTGCTCGTCGGCGACCGGCCGGGGCTCGTCCAGTTCGCCGGGATCGGGGTGGCGATCCTCGGCGTGATGCTCGCCGGCGGACCGGAGCTGCGCGGTGCGCCCGTCCAGCGCCAGGCGGTCCTGCTCACCCTGGTCGCGGCCTTCGGCTTCGGCTCGGTGATGGCACTGATCGCCGAGGCCTCCACGACGCTGACCGGCCTGTTCCTGGCACTCTTCGTCCAGCGGGTCACCAACGTCCTGGTGGGCGGCGGAGCCCTCTACGCCTCGGTGAAGCGCGGGGGCAGCGCCCTGCCCCAGGGCGGCCCCCAGGTGATCCGCGCGGCCCTCCCGGCCCTCGCGTTCGTCGGCCTCGCCGACGTCGCGGCGAACGGCACGTACGCGATCGCCGCCCAGCAGGGGCCGGTCACGGTCGCCGCCGTCCTCGCCAGCCTCTACCCGGTGGTCACGGCCCTCGCCGCCTACGGCGTCCTCAAGGAACGCCTCCGCGCGATCCAGGCGGCGGGCGCGGGCCTCGCCCTGGTGGGCACGGTCCTGCTGGCGACGGGTTAGGCCCTGTCGTCACACTCCCGTCGTCGCCCGAAGCACGGCCCTGCGACGCCAGGACCTAGCGTGCCTGCTCGACCTCCCACGCCGCGAGCGCCGCAAGCTGTTCCGAGGTGACATGGTCGGGGATCGGGACCGGCGCCGGGGTCCGCAGCGGAGGCTGCCAGCCCTTCTCCTTGTCCCAGCTGCGGACGACCTTGGCCGGGGCGCCCGCGACCACCGAGTGGTCGGGCACCTCGCCGCGTACGACCGCGCCCGCGGCGACGACCACGTTCCGGCCGAGGCGGGCACCGGGCAGGATCACGGAGCCGGTGCCGAGCCAGCAGCCGGGGCCGATCGTGACGGGCTCCGAGCGGGGCCACTGACGGCCGACCGGCTCCTCCGGGTCGTCGTAACTGTGGTTGGTCGAGGTGATGTAGACGTACGGACCGCAGTACGTGTCCGAGCCGATGGTCACCTTCGCGTCGGCGATCACATGGCTGCCCCGGCCGAGGACGACGCCGTCGCCGAGCGTCAGCACCGTGTCCGCCCCGAGGTCGAGGCCCGGCAGCATCCCGGCCGTCAGCGTGACCTGCTCGGCGACGATGCAGCACTCGCCGATCTCGATCCACCGCTCACCGAAGACCGTTCCCTGCGGGAACGCGAGCCGGGTGCCCGCGCCGAGCCGGCGGAAACGCAGCTTCCCCGGGTGCTCGGCCGTGACGGATCCGGTCTCCTGCACCCAGCGCCATCCGCCCTGCACGGCACGGTTGAGCATCCGGCGCCGCCAGGCGGCAAGGGACGAGAACGTGTTTCTGTTCCTGGGCACCCGGACACCGTAGTCGGCACCGTCGTGCCTGATCACCGCAGTGCACTGTGATGTCCGTCATGGGCACGGCATAGGCTGCGGCCGGGGGCATCCCCGGGCGTGACATGACGGCTGACGATCAGGAGCGAACCATGACAGAGGCGTTGATCAAGGGTGTGGGCGGCAAGGAGCCGCAGATCGACCCGACCGCCTTCACCGCCCCGACCTCCGTGGTGCTCGGCGAGGTGACACTCGGTGCCCGCTCCGGCATCTGGTACCACGCGGTGCTGCGCGCGGACTGCGGTCCCATCGCCATCGGCGAGGACTCCAACATCCAGGACAACTGCACGGTCCATGTCGACCCCGGCTTCCCCGTCTCGATCGGGGACCGCGTGACCGTCGGCCACAACGCGACGGTGCACGGCTGCGTCATCGAGGACGACGTGCTCGTCGGCATGGGCGCGACCGTCCTCAACGGCGCGCGGATCGGCGCCGGTTCGCTGATCGCCGCACAGGCCCTCGTCCCGCAGGGGATGGAGGTCCCGCCGGGCTCGCTCGTCGCGGGCGTCCCCGCGAAGGTCCGCCGTCCGCTGACCGAGGAGGAGCAGGCGGGCATCCGGCTGAACGCCGAGATGTATCTGCACCTCGCCAAGAGCCACGCCGAGGCCTTCGGAGCGTGAGCCGTACGACGTCCGGCACGTGAGGGAGGGGGGGACCCCTCTCCGGGTGCCTCCCCCCCCCCCCCCCCTCCCCGTTTTTTCCGGCCCCCTCCGCGACCCCCACCCGGATCGGGTCCTGGGCCCCCGCCCCCTC